>CAYOYU010000447.1:0-2367 GCA_964408265.1 uncultured Syntrophorhabdaceae bacterium | reverse complement strand
AGATGGAATCATACCTGAACATCAGGGGCGAAACGGACCTGATAGAATATATAAAGAAATGCTGGGCCAGTGCCTATGGTGTAGAAGCAATCATGTACCGGGCGAATCGGGGGATGGGATTTCTCTTCAACATCGGTATAGGAATACCCAAAATGGTCAATTCCAGACTTTCCGGAATTATCTCTACCATGAACCCGGCAAATGGTGATTCTACAAAGATCTCCATCAAAGTCAGCTACGGTCTTGGTGAAGCCATCATGAACGGGATGGTCTTGCCGGATATTATCCTCGTAGACAAGGTTACAATGGGCGTAGTCAAGACCACCATAGGAACGAAGGAAATAGAGTCCCAGTATCGCGAATCAGGGAGTGATATCGTACACATCCCGGTGCCTGCGGAAATGCGGGACAGTCTGTGCGCTACTTATGATGAAATAAGAGAATTCGCCCGCCTGGCAAAGATCATTGAGGGGTATTACGGCAGACCTTGCGATATTGAATTCGGCGTCGATAGGGATCTTGATTTTCCCGAAAACATTGTGGTGCTTCAAGTGAGACCGGAATCAATCTGGAACAAGAAGGAAGTGGGCGACGTTACCGAAAAGCGCGAAATGATAGCAAACCCAATGGATCGTGTCTTGGGGAAGCTCCTGACGGGTTTGAGAGGCAACTAAAGGGAAGATGATAGCCGGCATTCGCTCTCGATCCACTCTGTATTCGTAAACAGTTTCTGGACCAGTTCTGTTGAAGTCTTATGGACACCTTTCATTTCACAACAAAGAGCGGCCTTTTTCAGATAGCAATACTGGCCATGATCTGAGCAAGGGGCTGGCGGTCACAATAGCGGAAACTCCACCGTCAGATTAAGATACTTATCTCACTATCAGTTTCAAATCAGGTTTATACAGTACAAAAGTACAAACTGAGTAACCACAGTAACACGTATTGGTCTGTATAATTAGACACTGAACGTATTGTCTAATACAATAAGGGCTGTCTAATCGACTTAACAATAAACAGTTTCATTCTTTTCGGTTTTATATGTTTTGTCGTGCTGTACAAATTACCATGTCTATTTATACCACACCATACCTGAATCACTTAGACAGTACATTTTTCCCTTGACAAATATAACTAGACAGTCTAAATAGACAGTATGCTAATCATATAGGTTTCTCTATCCATCCTGGGGGGCAGGCATGACAGAAGACGGCAAGGTTAACTGGATCAGCAGCAAAGAACTCATGGTCAAATCCGGGATCTCAAGGGCTACTCTGAATAACTATGTAAGTACCGGCCTCTTGCCCAGACCAGTTGTAAAACGGCCGGGCGGTATGGAGCGTGTGACAAAAATGGGCTATTTCCCTCTCTCAGTTTTAGAGCGAATAGATGAGATAAAGGGACTAAAGAAACAAGGGTGCCCCATGGAACAGATCATTTCGAGATTCCAGTCTGCAGATTCCACCGGTGATATCCCAGAGCAAGTCGTTTCGGAGATTGAACGAAGGCCTAACGATGGACCCACATGCTTTTGTCAGGAACCAGCCGGAGATCGTCTGGGTCTGACTCTGGACAATATAGAAGGCATGCCTATACCTGCCTACCTCGTGAACTACCAGTTCGAGATTGATTGGATCAATTCGAGTGCGGAAAATGAGGTATTCCACCGGAAGATAAAGTCAATACGAGAGGCGGAGGATAGAAATGTATTTAAACTCTGTCTTAACTGGGAGCTTAGCAGTCGTTTTGAAAACTGGGAGACCCTGATTGACTTTCACATGACATTCCTCAAATCCCGAAAGCCTGCAGACTTTCTCAGGCAGATGTATTCGGCCATTTCCACTTCTGAAACTGATTTTCTAAAGAAGATTTATGATCGCGTGGATCAACCTTCACTGAAACTGATCAACCAGCACAGCCTTTCTCTTCAACCGCGCCAGGGAGAGGAAAAATCATATCGGGTATACTCGACTCTTTTCAGGGAGGGCATTCTCTTCCTTTACGTACCAACCGATGCAGTGCTGTATGGGATCGACGAACTCCTTTCAAGGAGAGAAAGTGTGATCAAAGATCTCCTCAAACAACGCTTGCCCACGCTGGTCCCTTTTTGTGTCATGGTAGCCGACCTGCAGGATTCGGTTCGCATCTGTGCGGAACTTCCGCCGGAGGAATACTTCCAACTTATAAGTGGTATCTGGAAGACACTGGAAGAATCCTTCAAACGGTATTACGGACTCTATGGAAAGCACGTGGGTGATGGTATCGTCTATTATTTCCTTAAGGACCGGGATTCAAACTTCATTGTCAATGCCCTGTCCTGTGCCGTGGAAGTCAAGAATAGCATGAAGCGGCTCTCAGCTCAGTGGA
>CAYOYU010000446.1:0-2369 GCA_964408265.1 uncultured Syntrophorhabdaceae bacterium | reverse complement strand
TCTACACCGTTGACACCGACAAGTGCCGCGGCTGCAAGGTTTGCCTCGAGATCAACTGCCCTGCCATCAGCTGGCAGGCGGGAGAAGGCCAGACTAAAGACGGCCACAAGAGAAAAGGAACGGTCTTTATCAATAAGGACCAGTGTGTTGGCTGTGAGGTCTGTGCACAGGTATGTAAGTTCGAAGCCATTGTGCCGGGCACTAAGTGAGGGAGGTGGACTATGTCAGAGAATGGTAAAGTGACGAATATATTTCTATCAGGTGTAGGCGGCCAGGGCACCATTCTGGCCAGCAATATCTTAGGCGAGGTCTTCCTCAAGGCCGGGTATGACGTGAAGAAGGCGGAAGTGCACGGCATGGCCCAGAGAGGCGGCGACGTGACCACGCATTTCAGGTTCGGCAAGAAGGTCTACTCTCCCCTCATCAAGTACGGGGATGTGGACTTCCTCATGTCCTTCGAGCTTTTGGAAGCTATCCGGTATATCAACTGGTTGAAGCCCGACGGCAAAGTCATCATCAACAACCAGCAGATTCTGCCCCCTGCAGTCAGCTTAGGACAGATGGAATATCCCAAGGAAGTGGGCAAGATCTTCAAGAAGTATTTCAAGGAGAACGCCTGGGTCATCGACGGACAGGCTATTGCACGGAAGCTCGGCAACATGCAGGCAGCCAACGTGGTCCTCGTGGGGGCCTTCTCCAACTTCTTCCCCGAATTCAAGGAAGAACAGTGGATCGCTGCCATCAAATCACTTCTCGCTGCCAAGCTGCATGAACTCAACATCAAAGCATTCTACGAAGGAAGAAAGGCCCTGTGAGGGGCCTTTCCCCTCTCCCCTCCATCCAGGGAAAAGCTCTTCTCCTCTTTCTGGCAGTACTCAGTTTGATCAACGTATCAAAGGTATGGGGTATGGATATGGTTACACTTGATAACGGACTTCAGTATATGCTCGAGAGGAGGAAGGATACCGGCGTCGCAGCAATTCAGATATGGGTAAAGGTCGGCAGCAAGTATGAAGACGAAAGAATCGCCGGCATCACCCATCTCATAGAGCACCTCATATTCAAGGGTACCGATCGGGTAAAGGCAAATGAAATGGCCTCACGACTCGAATCCCTCGGGGGCAACGTTAATGCCTTCACCTCTTACGACAATACCGTATATCATGTGGTAATCCCCTCGAAAGCTTTCCAGGAGGGTTTCGAACTACTCGTCGATGCGGTTCTGAACCCCGCTTTTCCCGAAGATGAGCTCCAGAAAGAGAAGAAAGTTGTTCTGGAGGAGATCAAAATGGGTGAGGATGACCCGCAGAGAAAACTATTCAATGAGCTTTTCAAGACCGGTTACCACGGCCACCCCTACGGAAGGCCGGTGATCGGTTTCGAGAAGAGCGTGGCAGGCATGTCGAGGGATGATGTCACCACCTATTTTGGCGCACACTACACACCGGACAACATGGTCATCGTTGTCACCGGTGACTTTGACGAAAAGAAAGCAGTACAACTCATCAAGAAAAGTCTGGGAGGACGGGCGAGAGGCACAGCCCAGCCCCTGGGTACGGTCAAGAAATCGGGTTCCGCCAAGAGGGAGACCCTCGTCATCCAGCGGGATCTGAAGGAAAGTTACCTTGCCGTGGCCTATCCCGCTCCCGCCATAGCACACGAGGATACCCCTGCCCTGGAAGTATTTGAAACCATTCTGGGCAACGGGGAAAGCTCCAGACTCCAGGATGAATTGAAACGAAAAAGGGGTCTTGTCACCGGCAGTTCCGCTTACCTGTTCACACCCCGGGAGGCAGGCCTCTTCATACTTCTTGCAACTTTCAAGGGAAGCGACTACAAGAACGTGGAACAGGGTATGTACGGGGAGGTTGAGCGTCTCCGGCAGCAGGGCGCCACTGCCTGGGAACTGGAGAAGGCAAAAAACATCATCCGGGCCTCCTACATCTATGCAGCCGAAACAGCCCAGGGCAGGGCAAGGCAGATAGGCAATTTCCAGACTCTTACAGGAGATCCGTCCTTCACCGAAAAGTATCTCGCAAAGATCGATGCCGTAAAGAACGAAGACCTTAAGAGGGTAGCAGATAAGTACGTTACAGATAAGATGAAAGCAGGGGGTGTGGCGCTTCTCCCGGGCAAACAGTCCAACCCGCATACTTACACGCTCGGAAACGGACTGAAGATCGTGGTGAACAAGAACCAGGCGTCTCCGAGCTTTGCCTTCCGGATAGGTTTTGTGGGAGGTGTCAAACAGGAAGCGTCTGAAAAGAACGGGATTTTCAACCTTCTCTCCAGGATGCTCCTTAAGGGCACCACCAAGAAAGACGCAGCCAATATAGCCCGGGAGATCGACATGCTTGCCGGAGATCTTT
>CAYOYU010000445.1:0-2372 GCA_964408265.1 uncultured Syntrophorhabdaceae bacterium | reverse complement strand
CCCGCCAGAATAAACACCTAACCATTTTTTTTACAATTCCAGCAGCAGGCGAAAAGGCTTAGGTGTCTTCTCTTAGTAGTTGCACCAAGCGTTGTGCTTTTTCTCATCACGATAGGGAGCGCTAGAGCCGAAGTCTCTCAAACCCTGCCCCGTACCGAACACACTCCGAAACGAACCCGCAAACCATTGGCTCACCGGACACGATTCCAAAGGAAGAGGGAGACGTTCTACATCCTTCTTACCTTCGCCCTCGGCGCTATGGCAGTCAGTTGGGCTTTGATCTTCAGCAACGTGAATGGACAACTAGCCGTGCTGGGCATTCTCATCGTCAGCGTAGCAACACTACTCGCAGACACATTCATTCGCATCGAGAAGCGACTCGGCATAATGGAAGACATAGCCGTCGAGATCGACGGAACTCCAGAACTGCTCACCTTCTACGAAAGTACGACTGAAAGTTTCAAACAAACATTCGGGTACGAAGACAGCAAGTTCAGGGATTTCATCGACCGGAAAATTGAACGGTTCGTTTCAGACCTTGAGAGTGAATGGAAAGACGAAACGGTTTCTTTCACGGAGGAGACCTGGCCGCTCGCGTACCAGCAACTTGTAGGTTTGGAAGATGTCAAAGATTACAAGTCCGTCGCATGGGTAAAGTCTGACAAATACTGGCAGGACCCCGCCGGAAAGAGGCTTCATAGATGGAACTATGAACTCGCTTCTTCAGGGAGGAAGAATATATCGCGCATCTTTATTCTCAGCCCGAACGTCATGAACTCAGAGGGCGTCAAAGAGATGATAAGGGCCCACGACCAGAATAATATCACCATAATGATTGCGAAAGAAAACGAGCTCCCAGCACTGCTCCGCTTCGACATTGGAATTTACCAACGCAGGGCTGTGGGATATCTCGATTCCGATGCGGAGAACAGGACTCAGAAATTCCAAGTCCACTTCTCTCAGCTTAAGGTCATTGCTGCCGAAACACTTTACGATGCTCTCAAAATCTACTGCCTAGACAAGAAAGAAGTTGACCATTTTTTGGGGAAAGAGAAATCGCCTCTAGCTGCGACCCCAGGCTAATGGCATGGAGTGTTCTATTCCCATGAAATCACTGGAAATTGAGAAGGTCTCTTGGCGAAGCGAATTCGAGGACCTTGGTTCGGTGCATTATTTTGATTGGGGCGAGCTTGGCGTCCTTCCTAGGAGAGTTCTCGACGCAAAACAAACCTGGGAGCGACGGGTCAACAGGTTAGGTCCAGGATCTCAGGCCATCATAGACCTGCTCGTCGACGGCGCTCCAAGCGGTCCTGAATCACACCCATGGCTGTCTGAGGCCTTAGGTTCATGGAGGGGGATCGAGGCGTTGAGAAGGGCTGTCGGAGACCTCCTCGGGGTTTCGCGGGAATCGAGAAAACTTGACGCCATATGTTTCTATCGAAACACTACCGACGCTATGTGGGCAGTGATGGACGCGATGGCCATCACGGGCAGCGATGTAATAGTTCTGTCGGACGCGGAGCATGACGCGGCCTACATAAACGCGCATTACGCCACCTCGCAGAAGAAAGCTTCTGTGAAATTTGCCGACGTCCAGCAGTACGTCGATGAAGATGACTTTCAAAGGAGGGTAATAGAATCCGTGACAGATACTATTCACCGAAACGAGCGCACACGCCTCGTTGTACTCAGCCATGTCCTCTATAACAGTGGAGCAATAATGCCAATCAAAGAGATTATCTCGGCCGTTAGGAAAGAGAGTAAGCGCGTTTGGTTTCTCGTTGACGGCGCGCATACCGTAGGCCAGTTGCTGCTTGATGTTAACGACTTGGATTGTGACTTCTATGTAACGGCCGGTCATAAGTGGCTATGCGCCCCCAAGGGCTCGGGAATTCTCTTCATCAATCGACGTGTAGTTGAAGAGGTAAGGCCACGACTTCGGCCCTCGGCAGTATTTTCGATGCCCGTCCAACTTCAAGAACCTGGAGAGCAGTGGTTTCCTATTTGGGCTCAAAGCGACCCTCACTTTTGGCGGAGGTTTGAGAATGGTACGATTGAAGACGCCATACTAGTCGGTCTCAACGAAGCCATCCGTTTCTTCAACGAGATTGGAATGAGTAATGTGCAAACAAGGATCGGGGAGTTGGCGGGTTTACTGAGAGAGCACCTTGCCCGTATTCCCGGCGTGGAGCTTATTCCATCGGGTGAGCACGAGTATCTCACCGGTATCGTAACGGTTGCCCTCCCGTCTGCAAGATATGGTACAAGTTATAGCAGAATTCGAGAAGCACGACTTGAACTTGAACGGCATCGTATAATATGTAGAGCTCTGCCAGCGCCATCAGCCTTACGTTTCTGCGTTCACGCTTTCA
>CAYOYU010000444.1:0-2376 GCA_964408265.1 uncultured Syntrophorhabdaceae bacterium | reverse complement strand
ATTTAAAAATGCGGCAGGGGGCACATCGCTGGAAAGCCTGACCTTCCTTCCATCGAGCACAAGCCTGGCCCCTTCGGCTATACCCTGTTCAATATAGCGCACCACCCGCTCTTTTTTCTGTTTGGACTGGAGAGGACCCATCTGGATGCCCTCCTCCAGGCCGTAGCCAACTCTTATCTGAGACGCAAATTCCACAAAGGCGTCAACAAGTCCTGTATAGAAAGCGTCATCCCTCGATAATCCCGCCAATCCGGCCATCCATCGCCGGGCAACGGCCGAGGAAATCTGGACCGACACCGACGGGAAGGTGGACATGCTGGTTTCCGGCATCGGCACCGGCGGCACTCTGACCGGCGTTGCCGAAAAACGAGGTCATCATGGAAGCTATTGTTTGCTCTATATTGGCATCCGGCATGGCCACAAGAAAGTTCTTGGCACCTCCCTGGGCGATCACTCTTTTGCCTGCCCGACCACACGTTTCATAAATGGTCTTTGCTATGGGTGTGGAGCCAACAAAGGTTATTCCTTTAACATCCCGATGCTCCATCAAAAGCTGAGCGGCCTTGGCCCCACCATGAACCAGGTTAACCACTCCCGGAGGAATGCCTGCCTCATCGAGAAGCTCGTGGAGCCTGGTCTGGCTGATAGGAACATTGGGCGAAGGCTTTAGGACAAAGGTATTCCCTGTGGCGATGGCGTAAGGCAAAAACCACAGCGGAACCATAAAGGGGAAGTTAAAGGGGGGAATACAGGCAAAAACACCCAATGGCTCCCGAATGACATACGAATCTATCCCCGAGGCAATGTCCTGCAGGCATTCACCCATCATGAGGGAAGGTATTCCCGCCGGAACTTCGCAGTTTTCTATGCCGCGCCTGGTCTCACCTCGCGACTCATCGATGGTTTTTCCATGTTCCTTGGTCTGAATGACCGATACGTCCTCAAAGTTTTCTTCTAAAAGCTCGATCAGCCTAAGCAGGTAGCGGGCCCTGGAGACCGGAGGGGTCCTCCTCCATTCAGGAAATGCTTCCTTGGCCGCCTGGACAGCTTCATGTATTTCTTCCTCCGTTGACATGGGCACTTCCGCGATAACTTGGTCCAGGGCCGGATTTCTGACCTCCAAAACTTCTTGTGAACGCGATTTTCGCCATTCACCATTGATAAAATTATTTAATTTACCAAATTCCATAAAAAAATTCTCCCTTCCAATAAAGATTTCAGACGCATCAAGCCATCATCTGTCTTTACCAAATGGTTCAATCTAAAATCCTTTTAGAAAAGTTAAGACGTATGACCTGCCAGTATTTTTCTTAATGACACCTTTTCAAATTTACCGGTAACAGTCTTAGGGAACTCGTCGAAAAACCTGACGTGCCGGGGAGCCTTGTAATTCGCCAAGTTATTCCTGCAAAAAGTAATAATCTCCCCTTCCGTGGCGTTCTGTTCAGGTTTTAAGGAGACACAGGCTACTGCTATTTCACCTTTAATCAAATCAGGAATTCCAACTACCTGTGCCTCAGCTATAGCCGGATGGGTGTACAGCACGTCCTCAACCTCTTTAGGATAGATATTGAAACCTCCTGTAATAATCATATCTTTTTTTCGATCTTTTACATAACAATACCCTTCTTCATCAAAATAGGCCATATCCCCTGTATGGAGCCATCCGTTTTTCAGCGCCTGCGCCGTGGCTTCCGGATTGTTCCAGTACCCTTTCATTACATTCGGCCCTCTGACAACTAATTCGCCTGTTTCTCCCTGCTTTACCGGCTTTCCATCATCATCAACGGCTGCAACTTCTATTTCCGGCACTAAAGGAAGACCGCAGGAATTTAGTTTTTGTTTACCCTGGTTGGACAAAGGATTCATGAGAACGACCGGGGAAGCCTCCGTCAATCCATAGCCTTCGCATAAGGGTGTGAACTTCTTGTTCCAGGATCGTACTATAGCCTCTGGCGTTGATGCCGCCCCGGTTACACAATAACGCAAATTGATTTTCTTTGCATACGCGTCAACTTCAGGTTCATGGAGTATCGCATAGTACATAGTGGCTACTCCGTGAAAGGCAGTGGCGTTGTACTTTGCCATTGCTTCCAGACAAGTCTTGGGATCAAAACGGTTATCCGTGTAAGTTGTCTGAGCCCAGTCAGCACAATGCCGTGCATTTATCCACAAGTTGTTGTGCGTCAGCATCACGCCTTTTGGCTTTCCTGTTGTGCCTGACGTATAAAGTATGGCCGCAAGATCATCCTCATTCACCGGAATGGAATCGAACTCTCTGTCATATCTTTTTACCCACTCTTCAAAATCTATCATAGGGCCACACCCTTGCTTGCCAACCAAAATCACGAACGGGATGCTGTTGTCCGCATTATT
>CAYOYU010000443.1:0-2382 GCA_964408265.1 uncultured Syntrophorhabdaceae bacterium | reverse complement strand
CATGTTTCAAATCCCAATTGGTAAATGAGGGTGAACGCATTTAAATATAAGAGTGAGCCTGACGATTGTCAAGGATTCATCTTGTCCTTAGTGGGATTATTAGCATTTTTCCTTTGCTTATTATGTAGTTGCATGGAATGTAGCGGGAGAGCGAACGAACGGCAGTCATCCGGAAAATTCCATTGACATGGAACAAACGGTTTGATAAACATGAATTGAACGAATATTCAATTAATTAATGGTGAGCATATGCCCCGACCTGCAGACAAGTCCCCGTTTCGAAAGTTGGAGATCATGAAGAGTTTCTACAAGGTGCTGGTGGACGAAGGCCTTCAGGATGCATCCATGGCGAGAATAGCCAAGCGGATGGGGGTCCAGCCGAGCCTGCTCGTCCATTACTACTCAACGAAAGAGGAGATGATCGATGGCCTTGTGGGCTTCATCACCAAGAGGTATGAAGAGACCTTCTTCCCCAAACTGGACGGGATCCATGACCATGAACAGCGGCTCGATCTCATCCTGGACATGATCTTCGGGCTGGAGTGGTTCCGGCTGGTCGACAACAGCGCATTCTATGCCTGTTACTACCTTAGCTTCAGGAATGAGAAGGTGAAGAGGCACTTCCAGAGAATGTATCTCCGGCTGAGAGAGGTTCTGGTCGAGGAAATCAGGAAATGTGAAGGGAACGAAGAACCGGGTAGGGATGATGCTGAAAAGAGAGCCGATCTCGTGCTCATCATGCTGGGAGGCTTCAACTATCAGAAGAACATCTTCGATGATGCTGTTCGGTTTGAAGACCTGGGGAGGCATCTGAAGGAACTCGCACGGTCGCTCATCAAGGATGGCAAGATGACCACCTGAACAGAGAGGAGGAAGGGAATATGGGAGAGGCCAACCCGACCACGAGAGTCAAGTTCGAGGTTGAAACGGAGGACTTGGAGTACCTGCAAGGGTACGCCAAAGAGCTCGGCTGTGTGGATACGCGCGTGATCAAGGCGGAAGACCTGTATTACAAGGAGGGGATTCGCAGAAAATGCGAGTATCCGAACTGCGCATCCTACGGAAACACGTTTCAGTGCCCCCCTTACACCCCGCGCAAGGATTACATGCGTCAGTGCATCCCCGACAGTTATGCATACGGCATTTTTGGCGTGCTCTATGCCCCAAGAGATGCCGTTTCTACGCCGGCGGACGGCAACATCATGGAATCATTTTACAACGCGGGACTCTGGTCCGGCAAAGTGAACAAGATCGTGGGGAAGCTCGAATCCAAAGCCCATGAACTCGGGTACTACAAGGCCATGGGCTTCAATTGCGGGCCCTGCACGTGTTGCGGCATGTGGATGAAGAAATGGTACGAAGACCTCTTCACCACGGGAAGTCCCGGCGTTTGTACCGTGATACGAGGAAAGCTCTGCAAGAGCCACAGAAGAGCCCGCCCCTCCGCAGAACCGGCCGGTGTCGATATGGCCGAGTTCATACGAGACGCAGGGCTGGCATCCGAGTATCTGATCTTTCCGGAGAGCGCGCCGGACTGCGTGCCCGAATGCCCGTACTATGCGTTCGTCCTGATCGGCTAGAGGGGAACAAACCGACGAGAAGAAGAAGGAGGAGGAGGAGAAAGCGATGGCGAAGTCAGGAAGAATGACCGTCAAAGACGGAGACAAATACATGGAAAAGCAGGGAAAGGATTTCGTCCTGAAGGCGAGAGAAATCTCACCGGAGAGAACGGATAGACCCGCCGTGAAGATAAAGACCAAAGTCGAGCAAGAAGACCTGGAGAAGCTCATCGACTTTGCAAAGGGACTGGGCGCACAGGATGGCACCGCGATGAGCGCCAAGGATGTCGTCACGAACGAGCTCATGCGCCTCAAGTGCAGGATTCCAACCTGCTGGGGGTACCAGTCGAGCTTCTTCTGCCCTCCGGAAACCGCCACTGCGAAAGAGATGCGGGATATCATCGACGACTACGATCGCGTTCTGCTCCTGAGTATTCCGCCGTCCAACGACGAATCGTATGCCGTCCGCTTTGAAGCGATGAACAGGGTGAAGGAGATCGTTGGCCGCACCGAAGTGGAAGCACAATACACGGGGTACATCAACTCCATGGGGTTCACAGGAGGCCCATGCTCGATCTGCGGGATCTACAGCCCGGAATGGGTAGAGGCCTTTCGGTCCGGGGGAAATGCGCCCCAGTGCCCCCTGTACACGAAAGAAAGCCCCCTGTGTTTTCAGTACTATCGGTGCAGACCGGCAGCGCAGGCCGTGGGCATTGACATGTACATGACCGCCCGGAATGCGGGGTGGGAGCAACATCTGTATCCTCCCATGCCGGTTCAGGGCGGACGCATAGAATGGCCGTGCCTGCCGGGCGTGTATCCG
>CAYOYU010000442.1:0-2391 GCA_964408265.1 uncultured Syntrophorhabdaceae bacterium | reverse complement strand
ATTAGCATTTCTGATCCGTGCGTATTAGCACCCCAGAGGGGGTGAATCATGAAGCAAAGCAAGCGAGCAAAGAGACAGAAGAAGCCTACGCCAGAGGAACGCCTTCGAGAAAGAGAAAGGCTGTTTCCTGGAATCAAAGTCATTGATACTCATCAGCTCGGATATAGTCCTCTTCACTGGATATTCAGAACTTCATCAGTACAGAAACTCTTCACGAGCACAGAATGGAGAGTTCTTACATATGTCCAAATGAGGCTCAATCCAGAGTTCTATTGTCGTATCGAGACGAAGGAGATCGTGAAGGCTTTCGGATACACGAAGAACAGCAAGATCACTCCATATCTGGAGACCCTGAAACAGAAGGGTTTTATTCTGATCAGAGAAGAGGACGGAAATCAGTACATAGCAACACCAGATCCCGTAGGCGTGGTGAGAGCATTGATCGATAAAGGAACGATCCCCGAAGAGGACGTTGCAGAAGTAATTGAAGATTGCAGAAGCTACGGTGTTCCTCTTTTTATTTCTCAAGCGACGAATGGAGCCGATCTTGATCTATTCGATCAGGATCGTGAGGACGAGCTGACAGGGGAGCATTCAGCCGTCGAACTCGCGAAGGAGCTGGAGTGGAAGGAGATTGCGAATAATGGAGGCTGAATAGCGTTTGAGATCAAAGACGGAGCGACCTACTCAAGGGCCGTGGCGCACCTTTCAAGCCGCCCAAAGCTGGTCGCCCCGACCGGAGATATTCAGAACGGCTTTGGCGCCAATAAAACCTTATTGCTGCGCTTTGTGGGCAGTATTGCTGCTACAGCATTACGCATGGGTCGCGGGCTTCGCTCGCAGCTTCTTCGCGAATCCCTTCAAGCCGTCACGCCCACACGGATACACCGTACTATTCAGCTCTGATGTCGGTCTCTTCCCGTACTGCTTCAGCGGCCCCTCCAAAGCCAGGGAACAACGTTGCAGCAGAATAGCCTATCCGGGACAGTAGAGTTAGAAGCCTTTTCGAGCCGGAGGAGGGGAGCGTCAGGAGGGTCATTCTTGGGCCGGATAGTTTCATGAGGGGTTCGGCGAACCCAATCGGTTTGATCGAGTATATAATTCTGTCAAGTGGAGTGACATCGACAGGATCCTTCGGTTTTGGATCTGGGGGAAGGTGTATGGTGAAAACTCCATGTTGAGCGTGCAAATTGGGATTCCCGGAACGCGGCACCGATACAAGGGCCACATTCGAGTTGCCCGATAACTGCTCGGTTTCAAGAAGAATCCTTGTGCACACCCACACACCGATCTTCTCGGGTAGTTGAGCACCAGTGCCTCCTCTTCTTTGGCGATCAATGATGCCCTTCGCTGCGAAATAGGCGGCCACGTAAGAGATTCTTGTCCAATCCAGGAGTCTCGTGGGGATGCCATAGTGTTGTGCCAGGGCTAGGATTGACCACAGCTCTCGTGGTGGCCATTTGGATTGCTGTCTCCCTTGAAAGGGAGGTGTCGCCATCAGACTGTTGGGCAGTTGCTCTATGCTGAAGGAAGTCATCCACTTGCCCCTGGTGCTGAGGCTGTCCTCTGGAAGCGACAGCCCTTGTTCATCTGCCTTCCTGAAGAACGATGACACGGCACGCAGTTCAGCAAGCCGCTGTGAATCGTTGTCCGATTGAAGCCCCTTTGCTTTCGTACCAGGGAAGGGTATATCTGTACGGAAGGCTGATGGAAGAAGTGCCCACGTGGCGTCAGTATGTCCGCGAAAAATCCATTCAAATGCCGTCTTCTCCCAAAGGCTGTGAGTAGGAGAAAGGGCATCGAGGAACTTGTCCGCATCAGAGAATTCGATACGAGCCGGGGCGTTGTCTTCGACGTTGCACATTGCCTAGAGCTGTCTATCACACTCTTCGGGAGGCCGTCTATTGATCCTCGGAAGTTGACCGTGAACGTCTAGGTACGAGTCGACTACTTCGAGAGCTAACTCCAGGAGCTGCTCCCGAGTCCACGAATGAAGTTCCTTCCGAACGTCGATCACGATTCCCGGAACCGGCCGAGTGCGTTTGGTGGCCATGGGGAGATCGTAGCAAACCCGCTACCTCTGTTGAAGTCGCCGAAGAAGCGACAGACCGCCGGTCGCCCTCTCAGTTCTTCGCGTCCGGCTTCCCTCGCAGCTTCTTTACGAACCCCTTCATCGCAGCCTTGCCATACGAGTCGAATGCCCTGGCCTTCTCGTTGACCAGGAGCGCGACCTTTTCCCGTACATCGTCGCTAAACCCAGCGTTCAACAGAACGGCGAGCGCGGAGTCGAACCTGCCGTATTCTCTGGCGTCCTGTACATAGGCGACGATCAACCTCTTCCCTGTTTCCAAGTCAGAGGCTCCCGCAGCGCGGCCCAGCTTGAAAGCCGCC
>CAYOYU010000441.1:0-2401 GCA_964408265.1 uncultured Syntrophorhabdaceae bacterium | reverse complement strand
TAGTTTGGGCCTCGGCGGGATGTTGAGTGATGTATTCTTCTGCCTGGCAAAGCGCACCCAAAATCCCTCTCACCAGTTCCGGCTTCCGTTTTATCCAATCATTGCGGCCTACCAATACCGAATATTGCGCCTGGCTGCTGTGGACTGACCAGCTGACAATTTTGCTTGTCTGCTGCTTCTTTATTTGGCTGACATAGGGTTCCCATACCACCACGGCATCGACGGCGCCTTCGGCAATGGCGCTGACCGCCTGTTTTGGCGTCAGATTGATCAGCGTAACGTCCCTGATGCTCATGCCTTGCAGGTCCAGGAACCGGCCAAGATAGAATTCCGGTACCGTCCGTCGCGGCAGCCCGATCTTTTTTCCTCTTAAATTCGCTTCGGTCTTAATCCCTCTATCGATACGCCCGATGAGAGAGGTATTAAACGACTTGGCGTAACTTCCTATGATGCTGACACTGGCATTCTCCAAGGCTTCCACGACCAGAGGGAACTCGCCCGAGCCCGAGAGGTCTATCTCATTATTTAACAAGGCCTTCATGGCTGCCAGCCCCGTGTCGTAATCCCTCTGGATGACCTTTATACCATTCCGGGCAAAGAGGTGCCGGTCGGCGGCGGTGAAGATGAGGAGGCCTGAATCGCTGACCGGTCTGCCGATGGTGACGGTTTCCACCTTTTCCGAGCGGCCTTTGAGCGCCTGCAGCGATAAAAGATGAGTTCCGCCCCAAATGCTGATAACCATTCCCAGGGTAATGTAGAAGATCTTTCTCGGCATATTCACATCATTATTATCTGCGGCATGATCTACCCGCTAAGGCGGGATAGCAAACACGCGGGCCGGAAAGCCCGAGCCCTCCTTGGGCTTGGGAAAAGCGACTACTGCTAGGGCGCCTGTCTCCGGCACTCCGTCCAAATTGGCCAGCAGCTCGATTTGATAGTGATTTTGCTTCAAGATGTAAGTTTCCAATGAATAGTCATCCTTAGAGACGGTAACGCCGGGATCAGTGTCCGTTGTCTCATGGCCGGAGGCGGTGTTCCCCTCACGGTTTGCTTAATGCGCAGAATTTGATGTTATTTGCAACAACTATGTATGCCCCCGTAATTCGAGCATTGGCTGCTGCAATCCACGGCTCTTGCCCGGAGGAAGAAGGACAACTGCCGGCTGCTGACCATTGCCGTTGCCTCCGACTACGGCGACCAGCTCCTCAACAAAGCTCTTCATATGTTCTGCCTGGCTATTCAACTCTACCGAGGCGGCCGAGGATTCTTCAGCATTCGCTGCCGTGGACTGGGTCACCTTATCCATTTCCGCCACGGCTTTGCCTACCTGACTGATCCCCTGGGCCTGTTCCTCCGAGGCGGTGACGATTTCATCAACCAACTGGCCGATCTTCGCGGCAATGGCGATGTTTTCCCCAAAGGATTCCCGGGTCATCTGGGTCAACTGAGTGCCATTCTTCACGGCCTTGATGGTGTTGTCAATGAGATTGCTCGTATTCTTCGCTGCCTCTGCCGCCCGCATGGCCAGGTTCCTGACCTCGTCGGCCACCACCGCAAAGCCCGCTCCCGCTTCACCCGCCCGGGCGGCTTCTACCGCCGCGTTCAGGGCCAGCAAGTTGTTCTGGTAGGATATCTCGTCTATATGCTTAATTATCTTGCCTGTCTCTTCGCTGGTCTTGGTGATTTCTCCGATCGCCTTGGCCATCTCGTCCATGTGGCCGCTCACCTTTTGCACGATACCGGAGGCCTCAGACACCATGATCTTGGCCTGCTGCGCATGGTCGGCGTTGTGCTGGGTCATGGATGACATTTCTTCCAAAGACGAAGACGTCTCTTCCAGGGAGGCGGCCTGTTGGGACGTTCCTTCGGCCAAGGATTGGCTCGCTGAAGCTGCCTGGATCGCTGCCGAGGCCACTTGCTCATGGGCGTTAGTAAGTCCCTGGATCGCCTCGTTCAGGGTCCTGACCAGGGAGCGGACCAGGAAAAAGCTGACCACGATCATGAGGCCGCCGGCGAGCAAAGCGACAATCAGGGTAGGAAGAATCGTGCCTTTCAGGGTCTGTTCCGTAAGCTGGTGATCTTTCCCGATAAAGAACATGCCGGCGATTTTGCCATCTACATCTTTGAGGGGCCAGTAGGCGGTATCGTAATCCTTGCCCAGGATTTTGTTGACATGGAGGAAGGTTCCCCCTTTATTTATGACCGTTTCGATTACCCGCGGGTTGTCCATCCTCGTCCCCACGGCCCGTGCCCCATCCTTCATGATGGTGGTCGAGATCCGTGTATCGCCATGGAATACCGTGCTTTCCACATCATAAATCTTCTTGACCCCATCCACGAAGTCAACACCCGAGAGATCGAAGCCTGCGGTCACGGAACCGACCACCGTGTTTCCCCGCCG
>CAYOYU010000440.1:0-2403 GCA_964408265.1 uncultured Syntrophorhabdaceae bacterium | reverse complement strand
CAGCCGGGTACCGCACGCTCAACTCATCGATCATTAGATCTTGCCCCAACTCATCCATCACGACATAATAGGGTGTGTTCAACAAGCTGCAGGCAGCCGAAGTCTTTGTCTTCGGCTGCCTGTTCTATTCTCCACACTTCGCAAACTGCTTCGTGGTATCACCTCTTGTGCTGACACAACCCTCCACTGCAAGCAGAAGATCCGCTTTACGGCATCATGGTTTCCGCGGGTATGTCTGAGCCACCGTATACCCTCCGGTTATTGCAAGAATATCGTTTGAACCATCACAAATCGGAGTGGTTCTGGCATCTCTGAACAGTTTCTCCGTCAGGTATTCCGGCGTCAATCCGTTCGAACCAAGAAGCTGGATCGCGTCGCTCGTGACTTCAAGCGCCGTCCATGTGCCAAAGTTCTTTGCAGCAAATCCGTACTCAGGCACACGTTTCTCAGGCGGACTGCTCCAATTGTAGACAAAAGCGGCACGGCAAAGCTGTCGAGCAGCTTCTACCTTGGTAAACATATCGAAGAGCTTAGCTTGAACAGATGAGTGTTCGATGAGCAGCTTTCCACCTTGCTCCCGCATCCGTGCATAGTTCAGTGCCTCTTCAAAACCGGCTCTCGCCAAGCCCACTCCCCACACCCCTACCATAGGCGTGGTCATGGACAGGTGTGCCGTGAGGGCAGCTTCATAATGCTCCGGCGGTACAACAAGATACTTCTTAGGCACCCGGACGTTGTCAAAATAGATCTCTCCCTGGTTCAATTCCCGTGCTCCGATGCATTCACAGGGCTTTCCTTTGGATACACCCGGCCGGTTAAGGGAAAAAACAAACATACCGCCGCCGGCATGTCCCTTGTCAGAGTCGATCTGGCACATAAGGAGAATGGTCTTGGCAGTCGGTCCGCCTGAGACCCATGCTGCCTTCTGGCCGTTGATCACATATTCATCACCTTCGAGTCGGGCTCTGCACTGGGCCTTTATTTTAGGATCCCGGAAGGTGGGGTATCCGGCCATGAGCGTATCCGAACCATGATCGGGTTCAGTGATAGCCCAGCAGCCGATATAGCTCGCATCAACACAACTGGTAAAGGGGATGGTAAACTCTTTGATCATCTCCTCCCCGCCCTCTGCCGCTACGGCAGCGTCCAAGCTGGTGTTCAACGCCAATGTCAATCCAAAACTGCCCCAAGCCAGTTCCTCCATGACAACCGCTATTTGGAACGGGTTGAGGCCCGGTCCGCCGGCAATCTCTGGAAATGGGAGTTTGTGGTAGCCGAGGCTGTATGCTTGCTTCATGAAATTCCAGTACGGAGAGCCTGGGGCGATGACCTGCTCTGCAGTCATTTTGTCAAGTTGAATCGACACTGGACGCATGACAGTCTCGGCAAACTTATGAGCAGAATCCCTCAGGGTTCGATCCTCTTTTGACAGGTTCAAATCCATATTGCAGTACTCCATGACTAACCTCCTCCTTTTTCCTATATTTGGGCATGATTTAAGACGTACCCCAACGCCCAATGGGGCACTCATTCTGTGCGATCGGTGAATCTACCCTCGCACATGACTGGGTCTTTCGATATGTTGAGGATATCAGGCGGGCTTAAAAGCAGTAAATAGGGGAACTCCCCGTTTTAGGTGAGGCTGACCCCCGTTTCAGTCGATGAAACCACGCCTTTCTTGGCAGGACAAAGGAACGGGTATGCACAGGCTATATGAGCGCAGGGATGAAATGAGACGTGGGCGATGCAAGTCCGTTAGAATCCAAAGGAGTAGCCTGAAATCAGTTGAGTCGGATTATTCCATTTTGAATGGCATATTTTATGAGATGGGCCTGGTCCCGAACGCCCAGTTTCTTCTTGATGTTGTCCTTATGGCCCTCTACCGTCTTCACGCTGATGTGGAGGATGCCGGCAATCTCCATATTTGTGTGACCTTCAGCAACGAGTTGTAAGATCTCCTTTTCCCGGTGAGATAGAATCTCTTCCGTAGGACCCGAGACGTCAATGTAGTCTTCCAACAACATCTTGGAGACTGACGGACTGAAGAACGCTTCACCCCGAAAAACCGCCTCGATTGCGGTAAACAGGTCAGATGCCGCAGACCTCTTGATGAGACACCCCGCTGCCCCTGCCTTCAGTATTTGTCTCACCGTCTCCAGATCTTCGTGCATCGTCAGGACAAGCACGCGGGTGCCCGGGCAGCGTTGGCGCACCAGGCGCGTGGCGGCGAGCCCATCCATGCCGGGCATCGATATGTCTATCAGCACGACGTCGGGCGCCAGTGCTTCGGCGAGCTGCACAGCTTCGTACCCGTGGCCGGCCTCACCGACCACTTCGATGTTGGGCTGGCCGGCCAGGAGCGCACGCAACCCCGCGCGCAGCACCGCGTGATCGTCGGCCAAC
>CAYOYU010000439.1:596-2406 GCA_964408265.1 uncultured Syntrophorhabdaceae bacterium | reverse complement strand
CTTGGACCTGATGAGGCCGTCCCTGCTCGAGACGTATGTGGTCGGTACCCCGGTGATGCCGTAGAGCTTCTTCGAGATGGCCTGCCCGTCCATAAGAACGGGATAGGAAATCTGCAGATCCCTGAGATAGGTCTCTACTGCCTCTTTGGTGTCACCGATACTCACCGAACAGGGGATCACCCCCTGGCTGCCGTAATCGACGTATATAGATTGGAGATCTCTCATTTCGTTCAGGCAGACCCGGCACCAGGTCACCCAGAAATGGAGCAGCACCACCTTGCCTTTAAACTCTCCCGGTGAAGACAGGCTTCTTCCCTTCAAATCAACGACAGTGAACTGAGGAGCCGCATCGCCGGTTCGTAACGAGCCGGCCCCGCACCGGGGCAGAATGCAGGTCAGCCCGGCGGAGGCGAGTATTCCCAGGAAACTCCTGCGGTCCATTGTTTTCACTGAAGATCACCTTCTCATGTCAATACGTCTGTGCTTTCTTCTTCATACTCTTCCCCTCATGGTCAGGTGCCGGTCCCTGGGTAACAGAGACGGCCCTTATCCGTTCGGCGGGGTTGACTTGGTTCAATGCTGGTGCAGGGGGATCAGGAGGTGATGTCCGGGGGGCGTGTCGGCACTCCGAGCCACACAGACTGAGGAGGAATCGAACAGTCTTTCGGGCCCAAAGTTGTGGACAAGTTGATATTGAAATCACAGCGGGAAGGCACCGCCTCGGAGAACAGGCCAAAGGTGTCAGTCTCGTTGTGGTTATTACATCCGCAGGCGCATCTCAGGGATGGATCGGAATCCCCGTTAAGGCAACAATAGCAAGTCAGTTCACTGCTATGGGGAAGGAAGAAGGCAAAGATAGGGTGGACCGATGAAAAGACCAGCAGGGCTGCCAGGAGGCTTGCTGCTCCGAACCTGATGCCCTTTCTCTTCATCATTAAGATAAATCCCGTCAGTAGACTTTTCCGTCCCACAGTTGAACCATAAACATCGAGGAAAGGGTTTTCAATGCCCCTGCTCAGTGAGATTGATGCTATTTCTGTGGATTCACGGTGAAGAGTGCGAGAGGTCCCCTTGAAGTACCAGGAAGTTCAGCCGGACTGCTCAGCCGGAGAAGCGGTAAGCAGGTAGTGATAGGGGCCCAAATCGCTTATTCCATCTTCAACAAAACCTGAAGCTTTCACTATTTGCGCCGTCTCCTCGGGCGAGAGCCGAATGTTCATAGGGGGTCCCGGCCCCTCGACCTTCTTGAACTCCACAATGCAGAGCCTGCCTCCGGGTTTAAGTGTCCTGATTATCTCCTTCATCACCGTTTCGCCGGAACTCTCCCGAAGCAGGTCATGGAGAACGGTGGCCATGAAACAGATGTCCGCTGTGGCGTTATGAAGGGGGATCTGCTTGTTCAGGTCCGCACGGATAGTGGTGATGGTGTTGAGACCCTTTGCTGCCGCCCGTCGTTCAAGCTCGTCGAGCCCTTCCTGCCAGGCATCGATTCCGTAAACTCTGCCCCGTGGCCCGATAGCCTCGGCCACGGCGACGGCGTAGTTCCCTTTTCCACATCCGAGATCGACAAAGACGGTCGACGGGGTGAGTTGCAGCAGTTGAAGAAGATGGTCCACGTCGATGAACTCGATGCTGCTCCTTCCTGCTCCGTGAGGTTTCTCGTGCGTGCTCATTATCTGCTTTTCTCCTCTGCCGTTTCCGCAGCTCTTACCGGTAGTATCCGTTGCCGATGACCCACCCGAACGGTTCGAAAGGCAGGACATAGGATCTTTTGGAGCTCCATCCGGGCTGCCCCATCTTCGGGAAGGTA
>CAYOYU010000439.1:0-586 GCA_964408265.1 uncultured Syntrophorhabdaceae bacterium | reverse complement strand
ACTCCACATATCCCCCTCCGGCCCTGCCCTTTGCCAGGAATTCCTTGACATAGAATGTGCCCTTGGAGTCCTTGTCTTCGATGCGTTTTCGTCCCTCCACGTCCTTTCGGCCATAAAGGACCACATTCACTCCTTCCGTTGTATCGGCCCAGAAATATCCTTCATCTCCGTATCGAAGTTCCCGCAATAGGTCGGCTCCGAGATTCTTCGCCTGGTCCAGGGTTATCTCTCCTCGCCGGTGCTTGTTGAAGATCGCCTGGAGCATGCTCACTGCCGTTTCCGCTTCACTCTTGATCAACAGGTCCCGGGGCGATAATCCTCCGTCCTTCTCGGGCGCGCTCAGGGCATTAAGGGACAGAAGCGTCAGGTTCAAAAATACCATAACTGCAATAGCTACCGTCTTCTTCATATATCCTCCTCGATGGGTATCTCGGCGGGATGCTAACGCCTCTTCCCTTGTCTATTGTCGGATGCCCTTTGGAGCTTGTCAAGCATCCGGTGCGGGATGGCCGAAGGGTTTTCCCGGGGCCGTCAATGAAGATTGCATATGCTCTTCCCTGGAGTTATTGCCTTCCGTAGGATTTTG
>CAYOYU010000438.1:0-2406 GCA_964408265.1 uncultured Syntrophorhabdaceae bacterium | reverse complement strand
GAGGTTGCGTTGTGACCCTGAACATGGTCATGCTATGATAGGCAGGTCGATCAGGGGAGTGAGTCTGTACCTAACCAAGGACCAACGGCAGTGGAAACGACGGAATTCGAAAGACTCAAGCGGCTGTTGACTCCGGTCTTTGTCCGAACGGGGGCGGTTAGGGCGGTGCTGTTTGGTTCGTTTGCCGAAGGAAAAGAAACAAGAAGAAGCGATCTGGACGTAATGATTGTCCAAGAGACCGACAAACGGTTTTTCGATCGATTCGAGGAGTTCTTTCAAATATACGATCTTCTCAAGGACAGAAGTGTTGACCTTCTGATCTATACGCCGGGGGAACTCGAGAGCATTTCCCATCGTGCCTTTATCAAGAAGATACTGGCTGAAGGAAGAATCCTCTATGAGCACTGACAAGAACCGGATGGAGGCGATGCGTTGGCTGAAAACGGCCGCAGACGACCTGGATTCCGCCCTCATTCTCAAGGAAAAGGGGAAGTTCGCTCATGCCTGTTTTCATGCGCAGCAGGCAGGAGAAAAGGCTGTCAAGGCTCTCTGGTATCTTGCTGATGCGGACCCCTGGGGACACTCGGTAAGAAAGATGATACAGGATCTGGAACCCGTTGATGCAAGCCTTTTCAACTCCATTGCCCATCTGACAGGGGCGGGAACGGTGTTGGACAGGTTCTATATCCCTACGCGCTATCCGAACGGCCTGCCGGATATCACGCCGGATGAGGCGTTTACGGCAGATGACGCCGGTCTGTGTATCGAATACGCCGACGGGATAGTGAGGGCCGTTCGGCCCCTCGTCTCGTAACGATTCACGGCCGTCAGAAGGGGTCAGGCAAAGGCCCTACAGGGAGGTGGTGCAGCTCTTCACGCCGGGCCTCTTGAAAGAGCTGGACCGATGCTGCGCTGTATGCGGTCTATGTGATGCCCCGGGGGAGCGAGAATGGTGGTGAGGGAGGCTGGGACTGGATTCCGGGTCAAGCCCGGAATGACGGAAACGGGGAGGCGATGACGCGGATCGTGAAAGACATTGACGGCGTTCGGGAACGCGCCCTTGGGTTCGTCGAGTTCCAGGGATTCGGGGTGTCCGTCTCGGATGGGAATACGGTCGCCCTGGAGATAGGGGTTGCGAGGTGATGCGGCCGGGTCCGCAGCAAGGGCGGGGGCGGGTAGGGCGGCCAGTGCGCTGGGGGATTCCCGTTTTCGCGGGAATGACGGTGCTATCTCGCTTCCACCAACAATGGGTCTACCTCGCGGGCCACTTGTTCAGCCAAGCGATCTTCAGCAAGGTCCATGTCGTATCGACTTTGCAGGTTCATCCAATAGCGCGGGCTTTGCCCAAAATAGCGGCCCAGGCGCAAAGCAAGCTCTGCCGTTACCGGTCGTTTTCCGTTCACGACAAGGTTGATTCTCATGGCGGGGACGCGCAAATCCCCTGCGAGTCTGTATTGTGATATTCCCAACTCGCCGAGCAATTCTCTGAGATACACACCCGGGTGTACGGGCGCGATGCGATTCTTTGCCATAATTGGCTCCTTAGTGATAATCGACAATCTCGACCTGTTCCGCGTTACCCTTACGCCACTCGAAACAAATACGCCAGCGGTCATTGATGCGAATGCCGTATTGTCCTTTACCTTTACGGTCCCCCCTCAAGGCCTCAAGTCGGTTGGATGGAGGTAGGCGCAAATCCTCCAACTGCACTGCCGCATCAATCGCGTTGAGCTTCATGAAGGCACGGTCGTGAATGTCCCGCGGAAACTTCCGGGAGAATTCCCGATGGAAGATCTTCTGCGTTTCACGGCAGCGGAAAGACCTGATCATGGGAGAATAGTAAACATTCTGTTTATTATTTGTCAAGTTCCTGGACTGACGGCCAAGTGTGGATGGGTGGTACCGCTCCCCGCTTCGCGGGGACAGGCTCTGGCCCTCTCCCTCAAGTGGGCTGGATGCGGCTGCGGTGTTGCCTCCGGCAAGGGAAGAGGCGCTGCTCTTCATTGCCAACCCCGCCGGGGGCTGGACCGATGCCGCGTTGTACGCGGTCTACGTGATGCCCGGCGACGAGGTCGTGTCCTCCGAAGAGGCGATGACGCGGGTCGAGAAGGACATCGACAACGTTCGGGAACATGCACTGGGGTTTGTGGAGTTCCAGGGATCCGGGGTTGTCCATCTCGGACGGGAATGCGGTCGCTCTGGAAATACAGGTTGCGAGATGATGCGCGGCCGGGTCGGTCAGCAAGGGTGGGGGCGGGAATGGCGGTGAGTGAGGCTGGAACTGGAATCCCGCCTTCCGAGGAATGACAGAGAGTACGAGGAGGATTGGGACGAGTGCTGGAGCCCCCTCGCCATGTTCCAAGGAGTGCATGCGGTGCCAGGATCTAGAGGAGCTTGAGCCCTCTG
>CAYOYU010000437.1:0-2408 GCA_964408265.1 uncultured Syntrophorhabdaceae bacterium | reverse complement strand
GCATGCGCGCCAGCAGCAAACCGGCAGAGGCGCGGCCCGAGCCTATTTCAAGACCCGAATGCCCGCCCTTGCCGCCCCGTATTTTCAAGAGGACAGGTCTCAAGTCGTCCCTGACCGGTTCCGTCTGAAGGGGCAGACGCAGAATCGAGACATTCACCCCTGCGCAGGAAACGGTGAGGGCCCCCTCCTCCTGGGAATCGATGTTTATGAGAATGCGCCCCTGCAAAGCATTGCCGGAAAGCCCGGTTGCGCCAGTCATGCCGTCCTCTTCATTAATCGTGAAGAGCAATTCAAGGGGACCGTGGGGAATATCCGTCCCGGTAATCAGGCATAGTGCCATGGCCACGGCAAGGCCGTTGTCCGCCCCGAGAGTGCTTCCCCTGGCACGCAGAAATGTTCCGTCGAGAATCAAATCCAGTGGGAGGTCCTTGCGCTCAACAGGCAGGCAGACCATATCCACATGACCCTGGATTACCACGACCGGTGCCTGCTCGTGCCCGGGCGTGGCAGGACATTTCACAATAACGTTGCCGAAGTCGTCGCCCGAGGCCCTATCCATGGACACTTCCATCCCGTACCGCTTCGCGAGGTCGCTGATGTAATGGCATATTGCCCTTTCGTCACCGGAGGGATGGGGGATTTGCGTGAGCTTATAAAAGTGGTCCCATAGCTCTTTGGGTTCAATACCGGCCAGGATGTGGCTCATTCTCTTCGTCCTTTATCGATATTCTCTTTTTCCCCTGCAGAGCGTTGCAGAGGCGCTTGAGTCAAGGGCCTGCAGTCGCCCGCTGCCCGGCTATCAGTATAGCAAATTTGACGGTAAGGGGTAAGACAAAAACCGCGCGAAGGCAGTCCGAAGCGCGGACGTTTACGGATTGTCGGTCTGCCCTACATCAACCCACTCGGCGAGCATGGATGCATAGTCCGGTTCCAGATAGAGGGTGGAATAGAGAAAGAGGGTCCCTATGGAACTCCTTGTCTGGCCGATATCACGGTACTCATCCTGACCCGCCATCTGCTCCAGGCAGCGCCCTATCTCATCTTCCGTCAGCTCAAAAGGAAGACCCAGGAAAGTCGCAAGAGGAGTCGGCCGCGGATAGATGCTCGAGTCCTGGCGCACAATTTCAGCTATGAGCAGTGCCGGCTCCCTTTCTTTCTTCATAAGGATCCCCGCGTAGGCTTCAGTCATGAATTGAGAGGAGAAGAAGTACTGCTTCCCCCCGGTGATGTCCGTTTTGACGAGGTCCTCGTTCTTTTCCAGCGCCGATTCGATTGCGGATTCGCAGCGGCGCCTCGCTTCCCCTTCCTCTCCATCAGGGAGCCGGCCTTTCAGGAGATCCTGAAAAATGTCCTCGCCCGTTGTAAGTTGGCCCGATCTGCTCTTTCTCCGGATGACCTCGGCTGCAAGGGCGACCATTTCATCCTTCAAGGCAGGAGTCCCTTCTTGCCCAGATCATCTGCGACATTGGCAAGGCCCAGACGTTTGTACGTATCGGCGGTGGGGGCCCCGGTTGATACGTCCCAGGCCATCTCCTGGTAATACATGTCCATGGCAATCTCAATGTCGCCTCTGTCCATATGGGTAGTTCCCTTGGTATATACAGGCCTGCTGGCTCCATCGTGGAAGACCCATTCGGGTATGGTATCGTGTTCTTTCCGCATCTCCTTTGTTCCCATATCACGGATCGTCAGCGCCCGGTGGAGAACCATGATACGCTCGGCAACGAGGTCGAGTTCCTCCCGGGACTTCCTGTCTCCCGTTACCAGGCTGTAAAGCTTCGACTCCATGGAGTCGTCGCCCCTGTAGCCTCGTTCTTTCAGTGGGGAGGTCACCCAAGGCCCCATCCAGTTGCACAGGGAAATCGAATCGTGGAGTTCCTTTCGAACCAAGGCCCACTTCGCCATTTTGGCTTTATGGATATTCATGGGTGTGAAACTCCCGACTGCGTCGACGGCATCCGCCGAACCCCAGATCTCCCCGGCCAGACGTTTCTGGACATCTATGGGCAGGCCGCTGGAGATGAAGTTGGCGTGGGAGTGGATGGGGGTATCGCGGTTATACTGGGTATTCATGATGACCCCACATTGACCTGCATCCTCGTTTGCGTGGTGCTTGGGATGACCCATCTTCCAGTACATAAGGCTGTGATCTTTCTTCCATTCCTCCTCTGACAGGCCCCACCTTTCCAGCAGATAACCGGTCCCCAGGCCGAGTGCAATCCCCAGTTCGCCTTTTTTCATCGCAATCCTGGGAAGAAGTTCGAGGAGGAAAGCGGGGTCACCCTTCTCGTATTTGTCCCAGGAGTAGCTTTTGAATTCGTCGGCACCAAGCTTCTTTCTGATGACACCGCTGTAATAGAGCTTCTGAAAATCGCGCTGCAACTGGGCGTAGTTGCACCAGACGCCGA
>CAYOYU010000436.1:0-2413 GCA_964408265.1 uncultured Syntrophorhabdaceae bacterium | reverse complement strand
AAGCGGTACGCAGGTGACAAAGGATTTCGCTGTAAAAGTCCTCGAAGGCGACTTGGTACCACGTGGCTACTCCGCCACGAAGATCGAGTTCACGACTGAACATACGGGAACGCTCACCCTAGCAAGCGACACGCAGTTTCACCTGACCGTGTTCTACCCAAGGATGGGCGCCCGTCGCTGGATTAACGAGGCTTACGGTCTTGTAGACTGGCGCGGTCAGCAGGCGTGGTCAACTCGGGAATGGAACGGTGATTTGTCGGATGCGGATCTATCAATACTGAGTGAAACTCATTCGTGAGGCGAACAAACCCCATAAAGAGGAGAGAGAAAGCAATATGAAAGACACTCTTGATATCGATGAATCGGTTCAGGAGTTGGTTGCCGGAGTAAAAAAGGACCGTGTCCGTAGTGAAATAAACCCGAGCCTGCTCGCCGGCTTTATTGAGCGCCAGCCAGGTATAGTCGGCAAGGTGAAAGTCTCCGCCCTGGTCCAATGCAAGGGCTCAGGAATGTCCAGCGCAACCTTCTTTTTTACTGCTGAACTCGATGAGGGGCAGGGACGGCAAAGGCGGGACATGGTTGTCCGCCTCCACCCTGGTATAGGGATTTTTCATGATTATGACTTTGGAGCACAGTTCGAGATCCAACGTGCACTCCGACGCGCAGATCTACCTGTCCCTAGCCCACTCTGGCTTGATGAAAAGGGTGCTTTCTTCGGCGTTCCTGGCTTTGTTATGGACCGCATTCACGGTAGAGCCTCGGATCAAGCGTTCTTCACCAGCGGCCTCTTTCCTGAGGCATCGCCCAAGGATCGAAAGGCCCTGATAACCGATGCAATATCGACCCTGGCCAGAATTCACAGGGTCGATTGGCGCTCACTAAATCTTGAATTCCTGGCCGACCGCGGCCAAGGGAATACAGCCATAGAGCGTGAGATAAACTGGAACTGGGATGAATTGCGCCGAGGTAAACCTCAAGCTATGGACCAGCTCAAGCCAGCCCGCTCCTGGCTCCTGGACAACCAGCCAGCGCTAAAGACACCTGTCTTGGTTCATGGAGACCCTAACCTTGCCAATTTCATATTTCGCGACAATCGCGTCGTTGCGATGGTGGATTGGGAGCTGCCCTACCTGGGCGCCCCAGAGTGTGATATGGGGTACATGGTATGGACCAACAAGTTGGTTTCACAGGCGCTTGACCCACTTCCCGGCGTACCTACAGAACAAGAAGTTAAGATAGAATACGAGCGAGTCAGCGGCCACAAGATCTCTGAATGGAATTACTACTATACGCTACAGGTCTTCAGGTCTTATATTCACCATGAGCTGGCATTTAGAGGTTTGCCGCCCAACTTGCTAGACGCACATAGACCCTATCTCAAGTTCGTTTCCGACAGCCTTTTCGAACGGATACCCTAATCTGATAGGTAATGGCTTTTGCGCAATTCTTTTCTCTTTCACAACGATGGATAACTATGCATCCAAAAAGGATAGCTTTCGGCACGAATAGTCTGCACGGATATGCGGAGGAGCAGATATGCTTTCAGGAAAAGTGGCTGTTATCACCGGTGGCGCTAGAGGAATCGGGAAAAGTATAGCCCTTAAATTCGCGCGGGCGGGGTGCTGCCCTGTACTCGCCGATGTTAGGGACGACGAGGGAATGCAGACTGCGTCATTAATCTCGGAAGAGGGCTGCGATGCAGTCTTTTACAAATGCGATGTATCGGACAACAGCAAAGTCCAGAAAATGATGAACCAGGTCATCGACCGGTTTGGAAGAATAGACATCCTCGTCAACAACGCTGGACTGGCTGGAGGTGCACCACGGTCTATTACTGATATATCTGAAGAAGAGTGGGATAGAATTTTGGACGTGAATCTGAAAGGAACATACTTATGTTGCCGGGCGGTGGTCCCCTACATGAAAGATAAAGCATACGGCAAGATTATCAATGTTGCATCATTGGCTGCTGTTGCTCCTCCTGGCTCCGTTACTCATTACGTCTCCGCAAAGGCGGGAGTTGTCGCGCTCACGCGGGATTTGGCTCTTGAATTAGCACCTTTCAACATCTGTGTGAATGCAATTCTCCCAGGGCTTATCCTAACGGAAATATGGAATGATGTTCTTCCTTCCAATCTCGACAAGAACGCTCTTATAGCACAAATGGCGAAAGATATTCCTATGCGGAGAGTAGGGACTCCAGAGGATGTCGCGGGAGTCGCATTGTTTCTAGCATCAGATCTCTCAGGATATGTGACAGGAGATCGGATCCTCGTGACCGGTGGCGCCCCTCTAATCAGACGTCTCTAGATGGGGCGGGCGGTCCGAACCTGCGCGGTTTCTGGCTCATTGACACAGGATACGGAACCATCAGGGCTCTCGACAGCTATGTATGGTAATGGAAGCGAGCGGC
>CAYOYU010000435.1:749-2419 GCA_964408265.1 uncultured Syntrophorhabdaceae bacterium | reverse complement strand
ATGGCTTAGAGGATCATCATCCGCCCGGATGACGTCATGCTCCACGCCACCAGAGAACGTCGTAGGATCATAGATCTCCTTGGTTTTGGAGTCCTCCTCTGCGGCAACAGTGAAGTAGTAAGCCTCATCAGGCACGACCTTCCCCTCCATGTCCTTCCCGTCCCACACGACCGTATGTTCCCCATCGCTCATGGACTGCTCGTCAGCAAGTACGCGAATCAAACCATGGTCTGGGTCATACACGGCAACATTCACCTTGCTCGGCCTTGAGAGTCGAAAATAGACGCCCACTGCCGCACCGAGGCTGGGGTTGAAGGACGATCTGGAGACCCTAACATCAGCAAGAAGCTCGCCATAAAGTGGTGTCACTGCTTCTTTGGAGGGAAGGACCGCCTGATCCAGTGCCTGCGGTGAGACTCCCGAAATAGGTTCAACTGGCAAGGCTTCTTCCGCACCCAATGAAGTCTCCGTAACACAGGCCCCGATCCACAAAATGAACATAACCAGGACGACTTGCCTCATATTGCCCCTCTCTGCTTCTTCCGCAAGTTCTCTCCATTCACCAGTCAACGTCCTTGCATTCGACCTTCTCTTCCCCAAAGGGGCTCAATTTCTTTAGTTTACCACCCTCCAGGTCCTTGATCCAGATCTCCATTATCCCGGATCGGGTGGATACAAAAGCCAGCCGTTTCCCGTCCGGCGACCATGCCGCGCTTACGTCCAGGCTTTCACTATCCGTAATCTGTTCTAGGGCTCCGTTCTCCAATGACAGGACCCAGATGTCAAAATTCCCGCTCTTGTCAGAGGAGAAAGCTATCTTCCTACCATCAGGAGACCAGTCCGGCTGCTGGCAGAAAGAGTTCGTCATCAAGAGCTGCCGTGCAGAACCCTCAACCAGGAAAGCAACCCACAGCTCCTGGATCATCCTCCCGCATTCCGCTGAGCAATGCATGCTTGAATACAGCAGTCGCGTGCCGTCTGGCGACCAAGCCGGCCACATCTGAATCGCGGGCTGGTCGAGGACTCTGCGCCCAATCTTCTCCGCCAAGTTGAATATCATGATGTCGGTGTCGTCGCCCTGCTCTCTCGGCCTCAATTGAGCATAGGCAATCTCCTTGTCATCCGGAGAGAAACAAGGGGTAGTCCTTGGCGTTTCGTTTTCATCGAACGCGACTCGAACCGTCTCTCTGGTCCCAATGTCCACTAAATTCAAATATCCGTCGCTCGTAGTATAGACGATCCTCTTGCGGTCCCAAGACCAGGCCGGATCCTTTTCGTCATATGGCGTATTTGTTATCTGGACCACATCTTTGCCCTTGTCATCAACCGAAAAGAGATCCCAGTTGCCGGCAATATTGGCCACAAAGGCTATGTCACCTTGAGACCTTGCTGCAAATCCCAAAAGAATCATCAACATTAGAAGGATTGATACTTCGACGACTTTCATATTCTCAATCCCTTTTCGAACCCTCCCGAATAGACAGCCAGCGTTCATGGTGGTTTCTGTCCGACTTTGCCACATAGCCAGAAACTCCTAGGACACGAAGGATTATCTGGACATGAAACGTCTTGAGGAAAGGGAAGGGCGGCTAGCCACAACCAATTGAGCAAGTCCGAAGGAATACCGAACACCGACACCAGGATCGGCCTGACGTGCCTTTTGCTCGTAG
>CAYOYU010000435.1:0-731 GCA_964408265.1 uncultured Syntrophorhabdaceae bacterium | reverse complement strand
CGGCTCGATCCCGTACGCCCCTCGGTTCTCGTCGAGGTACGACACCATCACCTCGGTCGGCGGTCGAGCTCCGCCTGTGCGAAAAAAGCCGACGCCTTGCGGAGGATCTCTCATTGGTACGCCGCAACTCCCGGTTCTCACGCTCGAGTTCCTTGAGTCGCTCTCGTTCCCCGCTGGTCAACCCAGGACGAACTCCCTGGTCTCGCTCGGCCTGCCGCACCCACTGCCGAAGTGTCTCGGCCGTACAGCCGATCTTGGACGCAATCGACCTGATCGCCGCCCACTGAGAGCCATGCTCCCTCTCGTGCTCGAAGACCATCCGAACCGCCCGTTCCCGTACCTCTGGTGAGTATCTGCCTTGTCTTGTCATGACCCCATCCTCTCAAGAAATGGAGTCTCCGGCAATACCGGGGCAGTTCATACCTCCTCATCCTCTCCATACTCTGTTCTAATTGCATGAGCCACCAAAATCAATCACACAATCACATTCATTTTTATTGCAAATCCGTGCACTTGCAGCATAAACAGATGCATCTAAATAACAAGCCTGCAACGTTGCTTTACTAAAACCTCCACGGCTATAAAATTTATAACAAGCGCTTTCCAAATCTTTTAAAAATGCCCAGCTACATCTAAAACCTTCACCGAAACGACCACTACCACACGCACAACAACAGTCATGTTTATTGCATGCTTCGGTAAAATCAGCCCTAAAAAATCTGTCTGGCACG
>CAYOYU010000434.1:0-2426 GCA_964408265.1 uncultured Syntrophorhabdaceae bacterium | reverse complement strand
TGAAACCTGATGGTACGCTTCAATTTCCATTTGGGAATTTCAGCGGTGATCCCATAGAGTGTAGCGATTTACCTGGCGTGGATCGGTTTTGACGGCCCTCGACATCCATGCAGGTGGGCTCAATTACGGACGTGTCATTTACTAGAGTTGATCGGAAATAAGAAAATCGCCATTTATCCCGTTTCCGCTCCCGTTCCCCTTCCCGAACAATTTCCGACAAGACGAGAAGAAACTTGATCAAAATCGAGGAGTTATGTTCAAACGATATCAAAATGTTTCTCACAAATAATTCGGGAGCGCCGTGACCAGGAAGGCGGTATAGACCCAGTGGGTGGAAAAATCCCAACATGGTAAAAGCCATAGCCATGAAGCTGAGAAGACGTTTCGCAGGCGAAAGCCGGGGACGGTGCCTTCTGACAAACCCGACGCTGGGTCGGGAAGCAATTTTGCGGGCCGTAGGTAGCGAATGCCGAAGAAGCCTCGTGACACCCAAAACCGGAAGCCGAGTCCCTCGTTCCTCGACGAAGGCAGCACTAACGACGGGAAAATGGCTGACACCCGTAGTCAGTTCCGGCGTGGCACTGGCAACAGCACGCAAGAGAGGGTTGTACCGAAACTGGCGAAGCCCTCCTGACCCCGAGGAGAAATTCTCGGAGCAAGGTAAGCGCTGGCAACAACGCTGAAGGCCAGAGGGTGGCTGCTGGGCCCGTAGTAGTTATGAATCGTCGGTAATGCGGCGAGACTCCGCCAAGAGCAGGGGAATGAAACTAGACAGCAAGCTAGTCTTATTGCAAAGGGGCCCGGCTGGTTGAGAAACCGTTAACAAAGGGAGGCACAAAAGGAATGACAAATACTTCGATTGATGTGCAGGAACTAAGCAGACGGATAGGGGAGAAGGCGAAAACCGAACCCCACCATCGATTCTGGGGTCTCTACACGCATGTGTGGAAACTCAATGTACTAAAGGAGGCGTACCGACTTGCGAAGAAGAACAACGGTGCGCCTGGAGTGGACGGAGTTACATTTGAGCAAATTGAAACCAAAGGACTCGATACGTTTCTTCAAACAATAAGTGATGAACTACGAGAGAAGAAATACGAATCACTCCCCTGTCGACACGTGGACATACCCAAAGAAAATGGCAAAGTAAGAGGGCTAAAGATTCCCGCCATTCGAGATCGCGTGGTGCAAGGAGCCTTGCGCCTGATCATGGAGCCGATTTTCGAGGCTGACTTTGGAGAAGGTTCTTACGGATTCCGACCGAACCGGTCGCCACATCAAGCCCTTGATCGCGTAAAGGAGGGGCTGAGAGTCAAACACCTCTACACCATCATCGATCTGGATATAGAGAGATACTTTGATACGATACGCCATCATATTCTACTAATGAAACTGGCCCAACGGATTCAAGATGACGACATTATGTGGCTATGCAAACGAATCTTGAAATCTGGAGGAAAAATTGGCCTACCTCAAGGGTCAGTCATTGGTCCTTTGTGGGCAAATGTATATCTCAACGGGATTGATCAGATGTTGGAGAAGGCACAGGAAGCCTCTCAGCGAGGGAATCACCAACACATCGAGTACACGCGGTATGCTGATGACCTTGTCATATTAGTGAGCGATCAGGCGCAAGATAGACATTGGACGGCAAAGGTAGAGAAAAGACTCCGAGAAGAACTTACGAAACTGGACCTCAAAGTGAACGAAGAGAAATCAAAGGTAATAAATTTTGAAGTAGGCGAGGCGCTCGACTTTCTAGGATATACTTTTCGTTTAGTAAAACAAAAGAAAGACCCAAGAAAGAAGCTTGTACTGTGTTGCCCTCAGAAGAAAAAGCGGGTCAAGATGCTGCGGGAACTTAAAACCACGCTCCGTCGGATTCTGAACATCCCCGTGGAAAATGTGGTCAAGGTCATAATCAACCCGCGCATCCGAGGATGGGTCAACTACTTCAAATGGGGAAACCCTTCCCGTGAATTCCGAATTGTTCGCTTTGATGTTGAAAGAAAGATCAGACGGTTTGCGAGTAGACAGCGCCCGAATCGAAGAGGTGGGCGATCCTGGACGGCATGGAGCACCGATACAATTTATAAAACATGGGGTCTTTACAACGACTACCGTGTTGGTTGGTGCAGTGTTCCCGGGAACTGAGGTATATAACCCTTCTCAGAGAACTCAACTGGCAGCGCCGGATGGTGGAAATCTCCTTGTCCGGTGCGACGGGCGGGGGCTAGGTCTACGGGCCATGGGTTGGAAATGAGGCACCGATGCGATATCGAAAGAAATCGGTAACGGCTACTCCCCAGACCTAAAGTACCGCGCTAGCCCTCGACCCAGAGGAACGGTAGATGTATTTGCCAGTACTTATTGAGCAGTTACGAACCATCATCCGAACAAGTTGATTTTTTCATTCAAAAAGATTA
>CAYOYU010000433.1:0-2439 GCA_964408265.1 uncultured Syntrophorhabdaceae bacterium | reverse complement strand
GGCCGGCAATGCGGAAGGCCGAACGACCCTGACTTGCAGAAGAGCATCCTCAAGTCCGCTCTGGACGTGCTGGTCAAGGCATCCACCCCAGGCGAGATCGTGGACCTTCCCTATTCGTGGGGAGCCCCCTTCGACTGGAAGAGCTACTGGCATGGGCTGGAAGAGATGGTCAAAGAGGAAGGAATCCAGGCCCAGGAGTGGAAAACGAAGAGCTGAGACGTGGACGTTGACATGACGGAACAGCCACAGCAGGTGCGAGACGGCATCCTCCTGTTCGAAGGCAAGATCTCCCGGAATCTGATGGTGGACCCGATGGTCAGCCACGCGTACTTCATGGAGGACGGTGACCAGGTCATCCTCTTTGATCCTTCTTGCGGTAGGCACATCGGCAGAAGGCTCGAAGCACACATCCAGAGGAGAAGGCGGGCATCCGCGTCCTGGAACAGGGCCTTCCTGATCGCTGGACACTCTCACCTCGATCACGCGAACAATTTCTACCTGGCCGATGTCATCGGAGCGCCCGATACCCATGTCTATGTTCATGAGGCCGGCTTCCGCGACGGAAAGGTCATGAACGAGCCTGCTCCGTTTGTGCGAGATGTGGTCCGGGATGCGAACAAGCATTACAACATGTATCGGTCCTTCTTTTTCCCCTACAATCTCCTTCTCTCGCCCCTCGCCCTCCTTCACCTGTTTTCGCCTGACCTGGCATGCGCAGTCTTTGCAGCGCTGGGTTCCGTCGCCTTTTCTCCACCCAGGGACGGCAACGCAACCCCCGAACCCCTCAGAGAGGTGGACAAGCGTGAACTCGATCTGGGCAGCATCAGGATCGTGGGGTGGCCCCTGGACGACAAGGTCGTCCTGCCCACGCCGGGACACAGCCCCTGCTCTGTGTCCCTCCTCTGGCCCCGGAGGAAGGCCCTCTTCATAAGCGATGCGGACTGGGTCGGGAATCCCGTCTTTCTGCGGAGTTCCTTACGCGGGTGCATTTCCAGCCTCGAAACGATGAAGGCACTCACCGAGGCCGGTGTGGTAGATCTCCTGCTTCCGGCACATGGGCCGGTCAACGAGGGCGCTGATACTATCCTTCGTCATCTCGATTTTCATATGCAACGTCTCGAGACCATCCGAAATGAGGTCCTTGCCCATCATCGCGCTACAGGCCTGACGGATGTCAGGCGACTGACAAGGACGTTGGTGAGCCATTCCCCCCTCTTCAGGATGCTCAAGGGGAGCAACTTCCCGCAATTCGTCTGTTTCGTCCACAATATCGTTGCCTTGTGCCTGATCGAAGAGGGAATACTGGCAACGAACTGAACCTATCCAAGCAGGCGAGCCTCCCGGACTTCCGGCAAGCATCCTCCCCGTACACGACCCGCTCCTTCTTTCAGTCTGTTTCCGATTCACAGATACAACCCGGAAACAACCCAGGGGCCTCGTCCGCTTCTCGAAGTGAAAATCAGAATGATAATGACCTGCATCTGCCTGCACCTTATGAATACATAAACACCTTTACGGTTCAATATTCATTAACCATTGCAATTAGTTAAAGAACTCGCTATATGTTTTATTATTTTGGCATCATGTTTGAATACTTCTATGGCCAAGAAGGAAATACCAAGGAGAACGGACTTGCAGGAAACCCAGTGTCGTGCTTGCGCCAGCACACTTATAGTCGATGGCTCACTTATAGGAACAGCGAATGCAAGGTTGCTGTCCGTAGCTGGACACGTCCATCTCGAGTACGATGGTACAGGCTACTATGTTCGATGTCCGCACTGCTCGGCAAAGAACATCGCTCTCGTAAGGACTCACCCGGACGGGAGCCGAGCGGCAGAGCTTGTTTGCGCTGTGATAGATGACATTTGATCCAGAGGAGAACGAAATCACTCTACGCTTCGCCATTGACCATGCGGTCACCGGAATGATGGAGTGGCCCAGCGCCTCCATTCGTGTCAAGGAACGAACGTGCAGATTTTGCAGTTGTGCATGGCCTGCAAAAAATGTAATTATGTTAATATGCTGCTATAACTACGAACTGTAGGCTACTAAAAACAATTGTTTTCTTCCTTGACAAGCGTCTTTTCACGTTATACGATGACTAGATGTTCGGTCATTAAGCATCTCTCGTTCTCGCCGCATTCTTGCCTATTCCCGACAAGATCCGAGTGTTCCGCGGCTTGCACCGCTTAAGGGCCCAGAAGAACATGAAGGCATACGGAGTCCATTCCAAGCCGGGCGGCTACAAGCTCGCCCAGCTCTGCCATGCTGCGGATTTTCACCCTTCCACAGTGCATTACTACGTGAAGATCGGCCTCCTGCACAAGCCTCGAAAGGTCGGCCTCGGGCTCTATCTCTACGACGATACCCACTTGAAGAAGCTCAACAAGATCCGCGCCCTGAGAGAGCGCGAGAACCTCTCCCTCTTTAAGATCATGG
>CAYOYU010000432.1:323-2440 GCA_964408265.1 uncultured Syntrophorhabdaceae bacterium | reverse complement strand
CCGAGTCAGAGGATGAGCATACGAAAGAGATCCATGGTCTTCGTCAGGCCATCATTACCATCCTAATGGCAGACCTCGTCATGAGCCTCGATAATGTCTTAGGGGTAGCAGGGGCAGCGAAAGGGGATCTCACCCTCCTTCTCATCGGACTTGCCACCTCCATCCCCATCGTCGTCTTCGCCTCAAGCATCATCACGAAGCTCATGGACCGCTTCCCCATCATCGTCCTCCTCGGTGCTGCAGTGCTCGGCAGGGTCGCAGGAGAGATGATCATGAGCGACCCCTTTATAGTACGTTCCCTGGGACATCCCTCCCGTTTTCTCGACTATTGTGTGCAGATCCTCCTTGCAATAGGGGTGGTGGCTGCTGCCAAGGGATGGGTGAGGTATAGGGTCCGTCAAGGGAAAACCGTCATTGCAGAGAGTGAGGAGTAAGGTATGGAAGAGATATTGGAAGAGAATCATCGTCTGAAGAAAGAGGTGGAACGCCTCACCGAGACCCTTAAGGACCTCACCGAGGGGCTCACCAGAAGTGTCGAATTCTGGAGACAGCGCTACTTTGAGATGGTGGAACAATCCCTGGGTACAGAGGACAGCCGGAACTGCTGAATGCATATATAGCCACTCAACGTCCGCCCCCGGGGAGTGTCAGCATATAGTCCCCCAGTATGTGGAATCCCTTCCTCCTAACGCTTCATCGGGGGCGGACAATCTTTAGAAGAAAGAAGTGGAACAGAGGCCTGTATATCATTACTCCTTCTGTTTAGAAGGCGAGGTTAGGTAGTATAACGTCGCACTTGATGGAGACAGAGAGTAGACGACATATCCCAAAGATAAGAAAAGATGCTCAGGGCATTGTCAGATACCTGATTTAGGTTTCTTCGGGAACCCCGGCTTGAACCGGTGACCTAAGGATTGAGAATCAGCAAGAGTGGCAGAGGAGGTAAGGCTCAACGTTGTTCATTTCACCTAATTCTACGGGGGCATCTTTGATCTTCTTGAACGACATCACTGAGTGTAACCTTACAGAAGAAACAGATCTCCGGAACATCGTTCTTTCCACGCAATGTCAAGAATCTCTTGATGGCATCCTCATGGTAGATAGGCATGGTAGGGTACTTTCCTACAACAGAAAGTTTGTAGAAATGTGGGGGATACCCTCTGAGGTGATCGAAACAGGGTCTGACGAGCATATCAAGAAGTGGGTAATCGGGAAACTGGCAGAGCCGCAGGAATATCTCCAAAAGGTGAACTACCTGTATGGTCACCGACAAGAGCGAAGCCGTGAGACTGTTCTCCTCATCGACGGCAGGACCTTTGACTATTACTCTGCGCCCATGTTTGGCCCTGATACGCGGTACTACGGGAGGGTCTGGTACTTTCGTGACACCGCGAGTGGTACGCAGGCCCTGGAGAAACTGAGAAAGAGTTTCGCAGGCACCATAAGGATCATCTCACTCATTATAAAAGCCCGCGATCCCTACACTGCCGGCCATCAGAAACGGGTATCCGCCCTCGCCCGCGCCATCGCGCAGGAGATGGACTTTCCCAAAGGCAGAATCGATGATATCAGAATGGCAGGCAGCGTTCACGATATCGGGAAGATATCTGTGCCTGCCGAAATACTGAGCAAGCCGACAACGCTAACCGATATAGAATTCAACCTCATCAAGGCGCATTCCCAGGCAGGATATGACATATTGAAGGACGCGGACCTTCCTTCCCTGGTAGTCGAGATGGTCTTCCAGCACCACGAGAGACTGGACGGCTCCGGTTATCCCCGGGGTCTCAAGGATGGTCAGATTCTACCTGAAGCCCAGATCATCTGCGTGGCTGACGTAGTAGAAGCGATCGCCTCCCACCGTCCCTACCGGTCCGCTCTAGGAATAGAGATAGCCCTTAACGAGATCAAGAACAATAAGGGCATCCTCTACGATGCCGAGGTAGCAGATACGTGCGTCAGGGTCTTTAAGGATGAGGGATTTACTTTTGACAAAAGTGGTTGAAAGGTGATAGGGAGAAGGAAGCATGCTCCACTGCATAGGCGATCCATGCCTATCGCGTAAGGGGGCATCATTGGACCTAAACGATAGTAATCTCGGGCCATGGGTTTATGGG
>CAYOYU010000432.1:0-313 GCA_964408265.1 uncultured Syntrophorhabdaceae bacterium | reverse complement strand
GTATCGCATGAAGACTCTGAAATCCTGATTCTTAGAAGCTGTTCTTCAAACAAAAGTAAACCGATGACTGATTGTTACAGAGGGTTCTTCTTTCCCTTCTTTGGTCTTGCCATAAGGGGCTTAATCCCTTTCAATACTTCTGACATGAGCTTGAGCACATCCGGCGAGGATTTGCTTATTTCTGCAAGCACCGAAGTCCTCAGTTGATTCACATCCAGAGGAGAGGCAAAAGCAAACAATTCGTCTATCCTCACACCCAGTCCCTGGGCTATTTTCTCCAAAACAGTGACCGTACAGTTCTGCTCACCCCTTT
>CAYOYU010000431.1:0-2460 GCA_964408265.1 uncultured Syntrophorhabdaceae bacterium | reverse complement strand
TTCCGGGCGGGGGGGGGGGCGGGGGGGGTATCTGACTTAACTGGCAGGGTTGGTTCAGCATTTTGCTGTTATTCTCGGCTCCTTCCACCCCTCGTCTGATTTTAATGCAGCAAGCAGAACCCGTCAATGGATAAACCATTGATAGAACCTGCTTTCTGCATTGTTTAAACGGCCAAGGGGTGAAGGAGCTGGTGTGGCTGGCGGGGGTGACGAGGGGGCTGGGGTTCGTAGAGAAATCGCCGGCTCCTGGACGCAGGAACGTCGAAAGCAGACAAGCAATGCAGCAGCACTTCCTGGCTGTAGAAAACCTCCGCCTGTCAAGGCCTGCTCAAGATTCGAAATAGCGTGACAGGGAGCAGCCCCTCCTGCAGGTTAAGTTTGATGGTATATGCAGGAGGGGTCGGAGCGCAGCGGAGAGCCTTGACAGCGCGGTGGTATAATAATAATAGGAAGCGCTGCTGCACGGGGATATGAGTAAATTAGCGCTTCTACGGGGGCTTGAAAAGATGTGGGTAAAGACAAGCGCCGTTGGACAGAGGGATACATCAATAGAATCGTGCTTGAAACGCCAGTATTCGGTAGGAGGAAACTTCCACAGAGATACATAAATAATCATAGGCCCGAGTTCCTCGAGTCCCATCAAAGGAGTTGACGAGCCTATGATTATTAACCTTGATTCACTTCAGAAGGTATTTGATTACCTGAGTAAGTTTGAATTCAACGAAGCAGTGACCCTTTCCTTTCAACCGCCCAAAATTGAGATTGACTTCAAGCCAGGGATGACTTTTCAGGATATCGAGCGGGAGCATCAGGAAAAATTCAAAAAGATTGCCTGTCAGGCCCTTAGCTGTATGTTGGCTCAATTAGATGATTTCATCCGTGAGAAAAGGAAAAGGGGCGCCTTCCACAACGTAAATAAGGATGATAAGAAAATGCTTTCTTGGTGCGGTGAAGTTCCTTATAATCGGACTTTTTACACCGACAGTGAAAATAACAGTAGATGCTTATGCGATGAAGTTCTCGGATTGGATAAGGGTCAGACTGTGAGTCTTGATGTACTTCTGACAGCTCTCATACTGGCAACCGAAGGTGGCTATGTAAAAACAGCGAAGTTGATAGAGAAATGGACTGGAGTTCGTCGATCGCCAGAGACGATTCGCAGATGGGTATTACGTGTCGGTGCTTTTATCGAACAGCAAGAGAAGGCTCAGCGGTTCTTGATGTTTAAAAATCCGTCGCTCAATAATGATGAGGATAGGAGAGGTTCAACTCTTCTCTTCCTGGAGGCTGATGGCTGCTATATCTATATCAAAGATGAAGAAGACCCTGTGAAAGCGCTTAAAGCTCTTATTGAAGGGATTAGCGATGAAGAGAAAAAGAAAGGCGTTTCTAAGAAAGAGGTTCGTCTGGGTCTTTGGTATGAGGGGAAGCGTCCTCGGCGTGGAACTGTAGGAAATGACGAATGGGAGGTAACGGGGAAAACATACTTCGGTGGCTTTATGGGTGTAGATGAATTTTGGGAACTTGCCACAGTGCTTGGTGAAAAGAGATATGGACTCGGTCCCGAGACGATGGTGTTAGGTGGAGGAGATGGCGCTTTATGGGTTGGTCCCCACTTTGAAGACTTCGCTCGTGTTATCTTCGTCCTGTGCCGTTATCATTGGAAACGAGATATCTTTCGAATCTTCCCTGAAGAAAAGGGGAAGACGCTTATTGAATATGTGGAGTCGAACAACCAGGAAAAGACTGTCGTATTTCTTGATAATGCCCTTCAGGCTTGCCAAGAGAAACATTCAAAAAAGAAGAATGAGATAACGAAGCTGAAGAATTACCTGCTCAATAATTGGCAGGGCATTCAAAATTATTCGAAGCTCAAAGAGTACTTGAAGGATAAAGACCCCGCATTAGCTCGTATCGGTGTGATCGAGGGCCACATTTATCAAATGCTCTACCTTCGTTTTGAGTCTCGGGGAGGGTGCTGGTCCATAGATGGTGTCAACTCTCTATTCCGAGTTCTCACAGCAAAGATGAATGATACACTCGAAACGATTCTTAAGTGTGCCGGCTGGAAGGGGCTTCTTCAGACCTGGGTCCAGCCGGAGAAAAGTAAAGAGGAACAGAAAAAGAAGAAAGACGCAAAGACTGGGTGTATAAAAGGTGAGTTCCCTATACTCCGAGGTCCCGTTGGGAAACCAATCGCCCAGGTATTGAAGGGAATTTCACATCCATTACCTGTTCTAACTTGAGCGATAGGAGGTGATGAATCTAAGGAAAGCTCTAACATATCGTGCTGCGAGGTGAGGTTCTTACCCCACTCATTGGCTATTTCCTTGTAATGACATCCCCACCTCCCCAGCCGTCGGCGGCGGGCGGCGGGGAAAAAGTACCTTGGAAAATGCGATCCGATGCCCTTTCGTTCACCTCAAGTCCCAGTTTACAATTGAGAATCACCTCTACCAC
>CAYOYU010000430.1:324-2464 GCA_964408265.1 uncultured Syntrophorhabdaceae bacterium | reverse complement strand
AAAATCAAGGAATCTGAACGGCCATAGGCAGGCACCCGCCGATGGGGTTGTTTCCCTCGGATCTGTAGAGACCCATCATCTCGGCGTTCAGTTTCGCTTTATCGTCCTTGTATTTCTCTTTCAGCTTATCGAGAAGAGGCTTCATCTTCTGCATCTCTTTCATCGATTTGTAGCTCTTCAAGCTCAAGGGGTAGAAGACTATCTTGATAAGAATAGTGAGCAGGATGATATCGATGCCGTAGTTGTGGGTTACCTTGTTGGCCCAGTTGAGCCCGGCAATCATCGGCTTGGCGATTATGTCAAACCAGCCGAAATCGACGATCTTCTCGGCACCCCCCTTCAGGGTCTTGAGCACGCTGGTCTTCTTCGGCCCGAAATAAAGCCTGCACGAGGTCGAACCATTGCTGAGGCTGAGCTGAACGAGAGGTACGTTCTTCTCTCCCTTTACGATGGTGAGGCCCGGTTTGGTTTCATCCGAGGGTATCCAGAGCAAGGCAAAGTATCCGTCGTCAAGGCCTGCATACTTATACTCCTTGCCGAAAGCGGCGGGCTTGTCCAGTTTCTCTATCTGGTCAAGCTTCTTGCCGGTATAAGCCAGGGGTCCCCTGAACACATAGTCGGAATCCTTCTTCTCAACAATAGCTGCAAAGTCGGCAAGAGGTCCTTCCTGTCCTTCCCCGGCCACCTCTACCTTCAGATCAACCACATAGGAATCGGGGTGGAAGGTGTAGATCTTCTTCACCGGGGTCCCGTCGCTCATGGTCCCCGAAAAAACGATGGTCTCCGGTCTATCCTGAACTTGCAGCCCTGCCCTGTCGGCCTTGAAGATGGTCTGATCGTTTACTGTCTGGCCGTTCACCACTTTGAAAAGCATAGGGAGGTAGCTGTAAGGTTTTACATCCTCAATCAGCTCCTTCTCCGCGTCTCCGGTGACTTTCTCCTTGTACTCTTTCAGCTTGACGCTGCGGATAGCCCCTCCCACGTCGGAGAGTTTCACCCTGATTTTAGGAGTTTCTACGAGAATCTCCTTCACCTCTTTCGGCGGTACCTGCGGTAGGATCCCTTTCTTCGGGAGCTGCGCCGCAGCAGGGACACCGCCTTTGGGCTCGACGCCGCCTTTAGGCTCAGTACTTACGGTCTCCTTCTTTTCCTCGGCCTTCTGCGCTGGCTGCTGAACCTGGGGCTCTCTGGGAGAAAAGTAGGTCTGAAAGACAAATAGTAAGATGATCGTCAAAAAGAGGGCTATGAGTGTCCGCTTTTCCATTAAAGCCTCCGTCAGGTTACAGGGTCATACCCGCCCGGGAAGAACGGGTTGCATTTCAGGATTCTCTTCAGGCCGAGGAGAATACCCTTGCAGACACCTTTTTTTTCAATTGCCTCGTGCATGTAGCAGGAACAGGTCGGATAATACCTGCATTGGGTAGGGACAAAAGGAGATATAAGAACCCCGTATATGGTCAATAGCCTCAGAATAATCTTCTTCATCAACAAAGGTTCACATCGTGCAGAAGTCTTTCAAGTTCCTGCCGGGTTTCATCCCAGGCAAGTTTCGGGGGCAATTTCTTTACTCGTATGAGGTTGTTGCGGCTGGCCACGAACTGGTCCTTCTGCAACCTGAAGTACTCCCTGATCAGTCTCTTCATCCGGTTTCTGTCTACAGCGCCCCCCGTTTTTTTTCTAATAGCCACTGCGATCCGTTTCAGGCCGCTTTTGTTCTTGCTTCCCAGGAGAAGAAAGTGGGTGGTTTCTGCATACTTTGTCCATTTTATAACCCGAAACTCACCTTTTTTCAATCTTTCATCTTTGGAGAGGGTGTATGGCATTGGTACGTTACAGCTTATTCGGGCTAAGTCGTGACGCGTATGAAACGGCGGCTACCGGCAGCCGTCACGGCGCGATCCGGAACGATAAATCGCCAACACCGGGCGCCTTCAGGGGATTCATCACTCTATACAATCTCGCCGTCATCACACGGTGAGCTGCTTTCTCCCTTTTGCCCGCCTCCGTCTGATCACATCTCGTCCCGAGGCAGTTCTCATCCTCACGAGGAAGCCATGGGTCCTTTTCCTGCTTTTATTGTGAGGCTGGTAAGTTCTCTTCATTCAAGTCACCTCATTCTGTTTTGAGGTAATACTTAAAC
>CAYOYU010000430.1:0-314 GCA_964408265.1 uncultured Syntrophorhabdaceae bacterium | reverse complement strand
ATCTTGAATAAAGTCAATAAGAACATGGGTTTCTCGGGACCCAGAGCGCATCTGTCCGTGCATCGTCAAAAGAGCGTTTTCCCGTTCATATACGCGAGCTTGTCGCCTCTTGCGCCTACCTTTTATTTGTTGATTTTTGGCGAAAAGACATGTAGAATTCACAGGATTTGAATTCTATTTATAATCATGGCGGAAAGGAGTTTTCATGAAAAAGTATGAGCCTGATACTATTAGGAACGTTGGGATATTCTCGCACGGAGTGGACGGAAAAACATCGATTGTGGAGGCCATGCTTTTTCTCGCAGGGGAAAACA
>CAYOYU010000429.1:0-2468 GCA_964408265.1 uncultured Syntrophorhabdaceae bacterium | reverse complement strand
GAATCCCTTTGGCGCAGCTCCAGCAATGGGTTTCTGCGCGCCCCTGCCGGGCTGACGCCGGCGGGAGCGGTCCATTCGCTAACGACGTCCAATCGCGCTACCCACGCGCTGGCGCGCAGTTCCGGTTTCTTCTTCGAACATGCCCGGCAGAGTTTCTGCGCTATACCAGGCTTTTCCCGCTCGCCCAAGCGGCATTCTTTGCTGGAACCGTGCCCAAGGGATTCACTGCGCTTGCGCGCGCCTTGGTAAGATAGCGATGATTCTTGATGCGTGTGTAAAAACCCGTGCGCCAGGACAAGGCTGACTGTTCTAGTGGGCTGAAAGTGCCCACCCTGTTAATTGCCCGTTCAGATAGGTAGCCAAACGAGCATCTGTTCAGAGTAATCTGGCAGATGAAGCCTTGGGAGGCAAAGACGTGAGCCATAACGCAAGTGAACCCGAATTAGCCTCGTTATACAAATTGGGAGTGGCCAGCCTTTGGGTTGTGATGAAGCCTGCCACCGACAAATCCGGTAACGGGTCGATTTGTTGGGCTCCCCGGGGTGGATAGGGATGGCGCGTGTCGAAAGAACAGTCGAGAAACCTGGGAGGCCCTGCAGGTGTCAGAGGACAACGGGTCATGGGAATAAATAACCATGATGCGGCCTGTAAGGGAGTCGGATAAGCCCATAGTAGCAAAGAAACGAGTAATCACCGTGGAGCGAAGGGGCTTTGCTGAAAAGTGAGTTGAGTCAGAAAGGAGAAAGCCGATTGGAGTACCTACTACGGGAATCAGGCAAAGAACCTGAGGATAAACTTTCTCGCTTGAGACAGAGACTATATCAAAAGGCCAAACAGGAACCGAAGTTCAGATTCTACACGTTGTATGCTCACCTGTGGCGGGAAGATGTGCTATGGGAAGCATGGAGACGTGCCAAGGAAAACAAAGGGTGTGCCGGAGTAGACGGAGTGACGTTTGAAGATATAGAAAGGAGCGAAGGAGGAGTCGAAGGTTTCCTGAAGGAAATCGAAGAGAGTTTGAGAAATAGGACGTACAAGCCGTCGTCGGTGAAGAGGACATATATACCCAAAGAAAATGGAAGCCAAAGACCGTTAGGAATACCGACCATAAGAGATCGTGTAGTGCAGATGGCAGCATTGTTGATTCTGGAGCCGATCTTTGAAGCAGACTTTATGGACTGCTCTTATGGATTCCGACCTGAGCGCAATGCCCATCAAGCACTGAAGGAAATCAAGGCGAACCTGCAAGAGGGATATTGTGAAATCTATGATCTGGATCTGGAGAAATATTTCGACACGATACCTCATGATAATCTGATGAAGTGCGTAGAAGTGCGGATAGCAGATCGAGCGATGCTGAAACTCATCCGGCAGTGGCTGAAAAGCCCGGTCAAAGAAGAGCCCAAAGACAAGAATGACAAACCTAAATGGACGCGGCCGAGGAAAGGAACGCCCCAGGGGGGCGTGATCTCTCCTCTGTTGGCGAACATCTACCTGAACTGGTTTGACAAGATATTCCAGAGAGCGGATGGACCGGGCACGTGGGCCAAAGCCAAACTTGTCAGGTATGCCGATGATATGGTGATAATGGCAAGACACATGGGAAAGCGGATCAGGGATTTCATAGAAAGCAAGTTGGAAGATTGGATGAAGTTGAAAATCAACCGGGATAAGACTCGAATCGTGAAGATGCGCGAAGAGAAATCGTCCGTTGATTTCCTGGGTTTTACCTTCCGATGGGACAGAGATAAACATGGGCACAATCACAGGTATTGGAACGTATTCCCGTCCAAGAAATCTCTTCGGAGAGAACGTAATAAACTGAAAGAGCTGACCTGCAGACGAATGGGGTTCATAGGCATCGGAGAAATGGTCACAATCATCAATATCCATCTGAGATCATGGGCAGCATACTTCAGATTCGGCTATCCGGGGATGAGTTTCCGACACATAAACGCCTACACAAGACTTCGACTGACCAAATTTCTTAAGCACAAAAGTCAAAGACCTCAGAAACCATCGGAGGGAATGAGTTACTATGAACTCCTCAGCGGTCTAGGCCTAGTGTATTTATAGAAACTGACTGTGTTCAGAGGCAATCATCTACCAAATTGTCAAAGAGCTACTGTGAAAGCCTGCGATGAAGCTTTCAGGAGAGCCGGATGCGGGAAATCCGCCCGTCCGGTTCGATGAGGGGGGAGACGATAACCTTGCATGGTATACGGATATTGAGATACAACGGGGAAACCTTGATACATAATTATGCCGGAACCTAAACAAAGTTACCTCTCCTCTACTCTACCTTCAGCCTCGAAGAGGCGCAGGAATGTAGCCAGGGGATTTATCCCCTGGAGCTAGGCAACACAACGAGTTGCGCCATTTATGGCGCTGGAAGTTCGCCAGCACCGCCCTCAAAGGGCGGAAATCTATGTAGGATGTCCATTTCCAGGGGTTTAAAACCCCTGGCT
>CAYOYU010000428.1:0-2482 GCA_964408265.1 uncultured Syntrophorhabdaceae bacterium | reverse complement strand
TAACGGAGATTTCGACAGTGACATCAAGAATCACGAGAATTTTTTAAAGAATAATAAACATCAGGGACAAGCAATATTTGAAGGATCTCCCGTTGAAGAGGGTTGAGAGTAGTAAGAATAGATGAAGAATGTTCATGAGTAAGGAGTTCAACGAGATTGATGTTGTCAAAAGCAGCTAGGAGGAAATCAGTTTGAGGGCGCCAGGTTTGAATTTTGTTAGGCATGAGGCCGTCTAAAGGTAGATTGCGCAGGAGGATATGTTGTGCGGCCTGGCGCTGGATAAGAGTGTAAAGCTGTAGAGCGAGAGTCATGATGAAGAGCATGGAGCAAATCCTGGCGGGTTTGGCAAGGAGCATGGGAGAAACGGCAAGAGGGGTCTTCATGAGATGGAAGACGTGCTCGACCTTATACTGCCGTTTGTAGAGGGATAACAACTTCTCTGGCGGCCACACTTCTTTGTCCATATTTGTAGCCATGAGAAAAAAGCCATCGATAAGGCGTTTCTGTTGTATGGTTTGCTCCTTACGTGCTACTTGCAGGTCATAAGTGATCTTGTCCACCATGACATACTGGCTGTTAGGGCCGGGGCGTCCCCTCAATACCTTTTTGCGTATGGATTCCACATGATGCAAAACAGTAACATCAAGTAGCCCTGGGACTTTACAAGAATGGAGAATCTGGTTTATGGCTGCTTCGATTGCGGGCTGTGTTTTCAAAGTCCGCTTATTAAGCCTCTGGCGTAGCTCTTCAAGCATTCTTTCCGCCTTGGACAGGTGACGTTCACGGGTTTTGGCTTTTGTATCAGCCAGCGTAGGAGTGTAGACGATGAGCTTGTGAAGGGTGTGAAGTCGGCCTTGAGTGTCAACGATCTCGAAAGTTTGTTCACAAATTTCATAGGTGTCCTGCGTTAGTTCCTCTCCCTCCTCCTCTTCTGCCAGCGACCTTTGACGATTGCTGCTATGGTCTGTACGGCGTTCGTAGATAGGTCTGAGTTCGTTTTCGATATGTACGGGAGTAAGATGCAACCGCCCGCTATTGATTTGGGCAATCAACATTTCCTGTTCTCCCACGCTCAAGGGCATAGGAGCAAGGAATTGCCCATCCTGCCCACACAGGTGCGCCAGCGTGCTTTCACTCACTATTTTGCAGTCGCCCACGAAACAAAAATTGCTCCTTCCAGCCACGCGTCGCATCCGTTCCCAATAGGGAATCGGCAAGACAGAATCGCTGCTATTGCCATTGTGCGTGCCTGATATAACCGGAACGCCCCATCGCCACTGACCGCCATTCCCATGACCACTTGCCTGAGATCAGGCCGATGGTCTTTGTTGTAACCAAAAGTAATCACCACTGCAGGCTGCTGTGCACTGGCGTCATATGTGCCCCACAGCGACACACTCGTGGTGTCGTAATGGATCTCATCTAGTTTGACCCCAAATTCTTCGACAATATGGCAACTTATCGCTCCCTGAATCGCCTCCAGGTTCTTCTTGTAGAGGTTGTCCAGAGTGTCTCCAATCCGGTCATCTGTCCAATCGCCATCCTGATAGGCACTGAAGACACTTCTTAAAATCGCCGTCTCTTGTGCCCATTGTTCCATCCGGTATAGCGCACGGCCATCGTTCAGAAGATACATCATCACCGCCGCTACCATCTCTCCATTGCTGATGTGACGGTTCGCACGTTTGGGAACCAGTCGGTCTATGATTTCTATCACCCCCATCTTTTGGATATAACGTTGCAGTATCGGGCCACTGCCCACCTTTTTGGTAAGCACTTTCTCTATCGTCATCTCTTCTGGCTGGTTCTTCTTTCCCTTGTTATGTGCGTTCTTCTTTCCCTTCTCATGTGCCTTTTGCCCACCCTTGCCCTGGCCGCTTTTCCCTTTCCTTTTTTTCCCTATCTTCTTTCTTCCCCTTCCTTCTGCAACGGTGTTTCTTTCTGGCTTTGGAATCTGTCTGCCTCGTCTCCTTTGTCCATCATCTCTTGGCATCTGCCCCCTTGATCCATGACTCCCTTGTTCTCCCCTTGCACCGCGACATCTATTTCCCTCCGTCCCCACTGCCACATCTCTTGGTGTTTCTTGGGCATCGGCGCCTCCTGCCAAAAGTATCCAAATCGTGTATGTCCATACTATCCATGCTATTCCTCCACAGTTTCGACTCATTTTCCTCCCCTTACAAAATGATTCATGACCTTGCCAATGTCCACACAGACGGAACAAGTTTTATTATAGCACCAATAGCTTTACCTTCAAATGAATAACGCTTTCTGCCAGGCTTTTTTCTTTGTTATTTCCTCTTGCAAGGACAGAGGGCATGCTGACCTCGATTATGAAGAAATCAAACCTTAGAGTAACAGTAATAACACAGGCGAACCGTGTTGCACCTGGAGTCAATTGGATAATTCGCCGTGGTAAACCAAAGTTTTAAGAGGCCACAAGGCGGCGAATTATCCGTTGAACGGAAGGTGCAACACAGTT
>CAYOYU010000427.1:1273-2508 GCA_964408265.1 uncultured Syntrophorhabdaceae bacterium | reverse complement strand
TTTCCAACGGCAACGACCTTGCCTTCCTGCGGCTTCTCTTTGGCTGTCTCCGGGATGATAATGCCTCCTTTGGATTTGTCCTCTTCTTCGATCCTCTTCAAGAGAATCCGATCTCCCAACGGTCTGATCTTCATCGTCGACCCCTCCTGCTTGAGTTGTTGAACCGATATCAGTTGAAACAATCCTCCCCGGACTCAGCAAAGCGATGCCGATGTGGAACTTCGGCCCGATGGAGTTGGAAACCATCTGTTGGGAGGATCGGTGATCCATCTGGTTAACCATCGCTACCTGTAACCAGAGACCTGACAAGGCCGTTAACGCAGGATTTCGGCGAGGAGCTTCCTTTTGAGTCCCATGCCATGTTTGTTACAAAGCGGGCCTCGATCCTCGATCCAGGCTTCGTCACGCTTAACAGAGGCCCCGCATCTCACACAGAACCAGGCCCTGGTCTTTGGGGGTTTCCTCGCTCTAACGTCACGCTCCAAGCATTCCAGCATGTGAATACTCCTCCCCAAACTCACTCGAGATCGGAACCCTTATTCTCCCGGTACCCAGCAAGTGAGAGACAACCGCAACCACGAGCGCGTCATCTCCTGGTAAACCCTGCTCTTCTTGGATAGCCTCAATGAGGCAATATAGGTTGGTCTTCGTGGTGATCGTTTTCGACCCCAAGAGCCCTTCCAGGAATGCCCTCCTTGCCAATACGCCCATCCGCTTTGATTGTGAACACATCAGGACACTCGGTTCCGTCTTTCGTGTCTCATCAAACCTCATGTTTGCCCCCACTCACACACGCAATGCTTCCCGGACCACTGGGAAAGAACTCCTTCAATCTTTTCGACCGTCAGGGGTTTCTCGATACACCCGCTGGCTCCCATTTGTCTTGCCTGGGAAAACAACTCTCGCTCCGCGTACACCGAGGTGAATATCTTCTTGGTTTGCGGATGGATTTCCTTAATCGTCCTCAGAAACTCCAGGCCATCCATACCAGGCAGTCTGTAATCAGCGATGATGACGTCGTAGTGTTGTCTTCCGGCCTCTTCCAAGGCTTTTTCTGCGCTTTCGACTCCCAGGAATTCACAGCCCTCGGCTTCGAAGAATACTCTCATGGAGGACCTTATCGGCCCGTCATGGTCCACAAGCAGTATCCTCGCTTTTTCCCATCTGCCTGCGCGCATCTTGTTTTCATCCTCGTGGGGGGGAAAAGGATCTTCGTTGTATCCTGTCCCTGTTCC
>CAYOYU010000427.1:0-1252 GCA_964408265.1 uncultured Syntrophorhabdaceae bacterium | reverse complement strand
ATACAAACGACTGCATTCATCGTGCCAGTTCGACCTGAATGAATGAATCCAAGTAATTTCAGATGGTTATGCGTTCTGAGGCGAGCGACCACAACCTGGCGGGAATGCGAATCTAGAAGAATTGCGGATTGCGATGTTGAGGATGTTAGATATCGGCAGACCCGCGCGACAACAATCCAGGCAGAATCAACCGGTTACGGAGAAAGCCGCACGCAGGAGCAAAGTAGAGGTTTATCGAAAGGGAAGAGGGTGGGGGTCGGTCGCGGAGCCGCCTTATCGTATTCGCAGCTTTTTTCGACGATAACGGAAGGTATGGTGGTTCATATTGAGGAGCTTCGCTGCCTTGGTTTCATTGCCCCAGGCCAATTTTAAAGCCTTTTGTATATAGAACTTTTCAAAGGACTCCTGGACGGAAGAGAAGTCTATGCCTTCAGGAAGAATGGGGGGAAACCCGGGTTCGTATCTCTCTTGTTCCAACACAGGTTCTTTGCCTGAACCCCCTATTCCGAGGTCCTGGAGGGTCAGATTTTTCCCCTTCCCCACCAGGACGCCCCTTTCGATAAGGTTCTTTAACTCCCGAACATTGCCCCGCCAGTCATAGGCCTTCAAGGCGGCCGCGGCTTCCGAAGAGATCCCTGAAAACCCCTTTCCAAAATCTCGGCTGAACTTCACGAGAAAATGCTTGGCAAGAGGAAGAATATCGTCCCGGCGCTCATTCAACGAAGGGATGCGCATCTTTACGACACCCAGGCGGTAGTACAGGTCATCCCTGAACAGACCTCTTCGGATGAGGTCTTCGATGTTCTTGTTGGTTGCAGAGATTACCCTCGTCTGAACATGCCGTTTCTCTGTCCCTCCGAGCCTGTAGAATTCTCCGTCCTCGAGAAACCGAAGGAGCTTTGCCTGTGCCGCCGGACTCAAATCGCCCACTTCGTCCAGAAACAGGGTGCCGCCTTCCGCTTCCTGGACCCATCCCCTCTTTCCGGAAGCCCTTGCACCGCTGAAGGCTCCCTTCTCATACCCGAACAGTTCGCTCTCGATGAGCTCTTTGGGGAGGGCCGCACAGTTCACCGTGACCAGGGGACCGCTGAAATTCGTGCTTCGAAAATGGATGGCCTTGGCGATCAGCTCCTTGCCCGTCCCGGTCTCACCGAGGATCAGCACGGGTGTAGTTGTGCTCTTGGCCACCATGCTGATCAATTCCGTCACGTCCCGGATGACGTCACTCTCCCCAATGAAGTAGGGCACGTTT
>CAYOYU010000426.1:0-2512 GCA_964408265.1 uncultured Syntrophorhabdaceae bacterium | reverse complement strand
CAACTCCCTGAAAAGAAGCTCCAAGGCTTGTTCACGAATCGAATCCTCAGGCACTCGGTAGAGACCCACCCCATCCACATCAGCAACGACAACGCGGCCTCCCGGGCGTGCCAAGTCCTTCATTCTCTGCAGGGCCTCTTTACCCTTTGCTTCGGCCAGATACTGAAATGTACATCTGGAATACACCACATCAAATCTTGCCTTCCTCAACCCCGGCGAGAGAAGGTCACTGCAGACAAAGCGAATGTTTTTCCTTCCTTCCTCTTTCTTGAGGTGCACCGCTGTTTGCAGCCTATGGAGACTGAAATCCAGGCCCACGATTGTCCCCGGATACACCTTATCCGCCAGGATGCGGGTGACAGCGCCCGTACCGCAGCCTACTTCCAATACTGTCTGTCCAGATTCCAGCGGGACATATTCCAGTTCTCTCAGTATCTTCTCCTTGTTAGTCTTGATCTCCAGTCTTTCCGCCTCAATAGGGTCTTCCATAAGGTACGTAGTCATGGCCACCTAGTCCCATATCTTCCGGTAAAAAGTCAGTCTCTTGCTTTCTGTCGAGAAACCCTTCTGTCCAAGATCGGTCTTCTCTTGAAAAACGTTTCCCCTGACACACAGCCGGCATCCATGTCCAGAACAAGATTTGGTAGGATCAACGGGTTACGATTTGCAGAAGGCCGCCCTCGAATTATCTCGGACCGTAAGGGTCGAGCATGAAACACGGATCAGCCTTCAAGCGTTTCGTCCCTCCCAAGTATCGCACGATGGCCAGAAACGCTATGCCGTCACAGCGGAAATGAAGACTTCTTCCAGCTCTCTCCATAACGGCGCTTCTGGTTCATTAGGGATAATCCCCCTTCGAAGTCGGTTGATCTTGTTGCGGAGGAAGATGTCTCGCTTCTGTTTCTCCGCAGAGAGCCAAGAAACGCCTCTTTCCCCGTGGTAGATGGGGCTGATTTCCATTTTGACCGAATCGCATATCCTCCGCACCGCTTCCTCTGCTTCCTTAGAATTCATCGTTGAGTGCGACCATTCGTCCAAGTAGCCCTTCAATCCAAACTCTGCTCGAGCCTCAGGCGAAGCCACCTGAGCGAGGGGAGTGACGATGAATAGAAAGGGGTAGTGCACGTGGATACCGGGACCTCCTGTGGGGTAAGCATTGAGCAGGTCGATCGTGTTCCGTATCGACTCATTCGTCTCTCCAGGGAATCCAACCAAGAAGGTCGATTGCGTGTTAATACCCACTTGGTTCAGCTTCGATACAGCCCGCAGAATAGCACCGGGAGTCGTCCTTTTGTTCATCCGCCTGAGCATTTCTTCATCGCCGCATTCTACCCCCAAAAGGCATTCCCAGCAACCAGACCGGTGAAGCAAATCTGCCGTTTCGTCGTTAATTGTGTCCACGCGTAGGAAAGCACGCCATCGTAAAGAAAGCTCGGCCTCAATCACCTCCTTACAGAATTCCCTTAGATGATTGATCGAAAAGAATAGATTGTCATCCGTGAAGAATACCTGCCTCGCGCCGTTGACCAAAGGAATGGAACGGATTTCTTCGACAACAGAAGCAACAGGCCTGGTCCGAACGGGACGGAGATTGCAGAAATCGCAGAATGCGCACCGAAACGGGCAGCCGGTCCCTGCATGGACAGGTATTTCTTCCTTCGTATACTGAGCGGGAAGTTGACTCCAGTCCATCCCCTCGAGAAGAAAATCCTTCGGTTCTGGGTTCACAGGATTCAGGTTCCACCTTCCTTCAGAAAAACACGCGACATTGTGCATTGAGTGGTAGTCATCGCCTTTCCGGATCTTCTGCAACAGTCGCGAAAGGGTGTATTCTCCCCTATCACTGATCACGAGAAGATCGAGGAAAGAAGGTCGGGAGAGGTCCAACAGATAGTGATCCCGGACGACCGCATCCCGTATGTCCTCGGTGATCGCCCCATTCCCGATGAGCCTGTTTATCCGATACGATTTCCAGGTTTGAATCCCGCCGGCTATAACCGGAATGTCAGGCACACTCTCCTTAATGAAGGCAGCCACCGCTTCGATTTGTGGAGCGAAGGGGAAAAAGGTGGTCGAGATCACGACCGTTCTCGGACGTTCCCGGAGGAGATCATTCAGCCGGCCCTTCTCAAGCGAGAAGAAAGGAATCAACTCCGTTTTGAAGCCGCGACGGTCCAGGTATTGACGCAGATAGGGCCCGTTCAGCGGCAAAGGAGGGCGCTGCTGTCTTTCTCTCTTCAGTGTTTGCGCGGGCTTCTTGGGATGTTTCCGCAAGCGGAAATACTCCAGGAGGAACTCCATGGTTGCCGGATTGCCATGGATCGATAACCGTATTTCTTCACGTATACCTGCTCCAGGCACTTCCCCATACAGATCCGTCGCAATCAGGATGGCATCAAGTCTTTCCATCAGAGAGCCCTTCTTCGCTAGACCACAGCTTCGGCAGCATGTGACGCGTCCGGCCCCCGGCCAGGGCATAGCAGACCAGGCAAGAAGCAGTCGCTCCTGCTCG
>CAYOYU010000425.1:0-2514 GCA_964408265.1 uncultured Syntrophorhabdaceae bacterium | reverse complement strand
CTATGAGCCGCTCCTCCCCGAACTTCTGGTGACGGCGAGCAGGGATCCCGAGATAAAGAGGCTCACCGAAAAGGTGGGGGCAAAAGGGGTCAACCTTGCCGGAATGTGCTGTTCGGCCAACGAAGTTCTCATGCGCCACGGTATTCCCTGTGCAGGCAACTTCCTCCAGCAGGAGCTGGCCCTCGTGACCGGCGCGGTGGACCTCATGACCGTCGATGTCCAGTGCGAGATGCAGGGGCTCCAGGATGTCTCCGAGTGCTTCCACACAAAACTGATCACCACCTCCGACAGGGCGAAGATAGAGGGTGCCATTCACATGGAATTCAAACCTGAGACGGGTCTCGACACGGACAAGAAGATACTCAGGATGGCTATAGAGAACTTCCCGAACAGGCGCCATGCCGTCTATATACCCAACTACTCCCAGGATATGGTTGCCGGTTTCAGCCATGAAACCATCACCTATCTTCTCGGCGGGCTCTTCAGGGCGAGCTACAGGCCCCTTAACGACAATATCATCAACGGAAGGATCAGGGGTGTGGCCGGTGTGGTGGGCTGCAACAACGTGAGGACCGTCCATGATTCGGCACACCTCGCCATGGTTAAGGAGCTCATCAAGAATGACGTCCTTGTGCTTACCACGGGCTGCGCGGCAATGGCCTGCGGCAAGGCGGGATTTCTTACACCCGAGGCGGCGAAGGAGTTTGCGGGAGCGGGGCTTGCCGAGGTCTGCGAGACCGTGGGCATCCCTCCGGTACTCCATATGGGCGCATGTATAGACAATTCAAGGATACTCATAGCTGCCACAGCCATGGTTAAGGAGGGCGGACTCGGAGACGACCTGAGCGATCTGCCCGTTGCCGGTGCGGCACCGGAGTGGATGAGCGAGAAGGCCCTCGCCATCGGCCAGTACTTCGTGGCATCCGGCGTCTACACGGTCTTCGGCACAACCTGGCCCACAACCGGCAGCTCAGCGGTTACCAAACATCTTTTCGAAGAGTACGAGGACATGTTCAAGGGTATGTGGGCATTCGAAATGGACCCCATAAAGGCTGCCCAGATGATGATCGCCCACATAGACAAGAAGAGAAAAGCCCTGGGTATCGACAAGGGCCGCGAGAGGATACTCTACGACATGGCCATGAGAAGGGCATTGGCATAAATGAAGAGAAAAGCACGGAACACTAAGCACGAAATCCTAAACGGACAGAAGACAGCGTCCAAGAGCTTCCGTTTGGAGTTTAGGATTTGGGATTTAGAATTTGCATTTTACACAAGGGGGTAAACGATGTCGAAGATAATAGCATCGGCAGCGATCAGAGGAGCACACAAAATATACAACAGGACTGAGGAGACGTACGCAAGGGCCCTGGAAAAGTACGGGCCGAAACAGGAGATAGGGTTTCCCAATACTGCCTACTATCTCCCCATAATATATGCCATGACCGGTATCGGGGTGGAAAAGCTGGAGGATGCGCGCCGCATCCTTGACATGTGCAAACGGCTGATCCCGCCGCCGGTTAAAGAGAAGACACCTCTTCCCTACCTCGCTCCTGCACTGGATGCAGGGATGGCGACCTTCTTTGCCGAGGAGGTAGCGGAGGCGATCAGGTACCTTGAGGAGCCCGACCTCTATCTTGCCAATTCGGAAGAAGTGACATCGAACAACATATGGCTCGGCGCCGCCAATGACGTGGTTTTCAGGAAGAGGGGCGTAGAGTTTGTCGATGGTACGGCACCCGGGTTTGCAGCCATTGCAGGCGCTGCACCGAGCCCCGAGATTGCGGCAAAGATCGCCCTGGAACTCCAGGAAAAGAACCTTTATGTCTTCATGTGCGCCCAGAATGGCGGGAAACGTTTTTCCGAGCAGCTCGTGGAGGCCGGTGTCCAGATAGGCTGGCCAACGAGGCTTGTCTCCTTTGGTCCCGACATCTCGGCCGCCGTCTTTGCCATAGGGTTTGCCTGCCGTGTTGCCATGGCATTCGGCGGAGTGAAGCCCGGAGATTTCAGAAAGAACCTCATATACAACAAAGACAGGACATACGCTTTTGTTCTGGCGATGGGAGATGTCACGGACGAGTGGTATGCCAATGCGGCAGGGGCCATTAACTGGGGATTCCCCACCATCGCCGATACACCCATTCCCGAGGTCCTGCCCACCGGTATCTGTACATACGAACACGTAGTATCAAATATTCCTCACGACCAGATAGTCCAGAAAGCCGTGGAGGTAAGGGGACTCAAGGTCCAGGTGGCCAAGGTGCCCATTCCTGTTTCCTACGGCCCCGCCTTCGAAGGCGAGCGTGTCCGCGGCGAGGACATCTACATCGAGATGGGCGGAGGACGGACCATTGCCGTTGAATGGACCAAATCCAGAAGAATGGAGGAAGTGGAAGACGGCAGGGTGGAAGTAGTCGGACCCGATGTGAGCGACGTTCCGGCCGGGTCAAGGCTCCACTTCGCCCTGGTGGCAGAGGTTGCAGGCAGGAATTTCCAGGAGGATTTTGAACCCAT
>CAYOYU010000424.1:932-2520 GCA_964408265.1 uncultured Syntrophorhabdaceae bacterium | reverse complement strand
CCTTTGCAGCCTCATCCTTACAACCGGTGCTGCAATTACCCGACCGGGGTTGAATGTACAAGCGAGACCATACCGGCCGACGGGCAGGAGCACATGTGGCTCATGACGGAACAGGGGGGTAAATTCAGGGCGGCGAAGCCGGACGGCACTCTCCAAGGGACGTATCAACAGCAGTACTCGCCGTCCTACGAATGGAACTTTTCGCCCTTAGACGATAAGCAGTGATGGGCTGTGAGCAGAAGAAGCGGACAAACACTTAAGCCAACTGAAAGCTGAACCGGGGACTCGGGAGGGAGCCGCCGTCATGGCAGCGGCCGTCAGAATCTCCCGGCTCGGCCGTTTGTCTTCGTGCCTTATTTATTGCTGTTTTGAGATTATTTTGTGCGCTTTCCGGCGTCGGGTTGTCTTGTTCAGAATACCAGAGGAGAGGACACTTACGTTTCCATCGACTTCCAGCACCGCAAGGTCCACTTCTGCTATTGAGGCCACGCCATGCTCCCGGATCACTTCCATTAGTTCATCTTCGGTAATCCCGGTTTTTTTCAGATGTGAAGACAACAGTTTCCCCCTGAATACCAGCATGACCGCTTCACCCTGGATTGCTTTTCCGAACTTCGGGAAACGAACCTGAGCCTTCTTGAGAACATAATTGACCACAAACAAGGAAGCCGCAGCCACCAGCCCGCCGAGAAGGGTTGAATCGGGACCTACCATTGCGTTCTGCACCGCGTTGCTGATGAGCAGAATAAAGACCAGGTCATAGACTGAAAGCTGCGCCAGTTCCTTCTTCCCGAATAAGCGAATGGCCAGGATAATAAAGAAGTAGACGGCGACTGAACTGAAGATGATACGGGCGTAGTTATTGTGGACAATCTCCATGATCAAATTCATGTGTGATGCCCCACGCCCTCTCCTGTCAGATTTGCCTGCTCACCACCAGTACAGGAACCCTGGCGTGTCTGATGACGTTCTCAGAGACAGAACCCATGACCATCTCCCCGATGTTTGACCGGCCGTGGGAGCCCAACACGATAACGGAGACCTTCTCCTTTGCGGCGGTATCCATGATTATCTCAAAGTGGTTACCCTTTTTCACTTCTCCCTTTACAAGGAACCCTTCCGACTCCATGACCGCCAGGATGGCAGTCATCTCAGATGAGACCTCCTTGTTGAGAAGCTCCATTATTTGCGGATATTGGTCGGGGACCCTCGAAAGGACATTCAGTTCCTTTTCGTCGATCACGTGGAGGATGATTACTTCCTGGGCTCCTGCGCCTTTCAACTGTTTGATGTATTTCACTGCCTTCTTCGAGACGTCTGAGAAATCGGTGGGGAAAAGGATCTTCTTGAACATTTTTTGGTTACCTCCTGCTTCAGAATATAGGATGGAGACCCCGGGTAATCAAGGTGACTCGCCATGCCGCAGCGCTTCCCGGCACCGTGTTGAAATGGCCGCACTCGGTGATTATGATGAATCCTGAGGCACGAGAGTCAGGAGGCCCTATGAGCAGATCGGAAGAGATGGTGAGAATCGGCAAGCTCTTGATCAAGAGACGGGATGAAGTATTTGAGGCCCATAGGCTCAGCG
>CAYOYU010000424.1:0-922 GCA_964408265.1 uncultured Syntrophorhabdaceae bacterium | reverse complement strand
TATGACCGACGTTCTGGCAACACTGGACGAACAGGAGCGGAAAGAAGTGGTGGCCATAAACCGGGCACTCACGAGGCTGGCACTCGGGGAATTCGGTTCCTGTGAGGTCTGTGGAAAAGAGATCGAGGTGGAGCGTTTAGAGGCAATTCCCTGGACATCGGTCTGCAGTAAACATGCAAGAACAGAATGAAGGCACCGGCTTCCCTTTTATCCTGCTTTCCATGAATCCTTCCTTACATAATTGTTGACTTGAAACGCTGATTCGCTCATAATTCTTCCATTCCGTACAATTGAGTTTCACCGGTTCCATCGCACCAGCGGAGCACCAAGGCGTGTAGACACTGTATTAAAAGAGAACCAGGATTTCGTGATTTTGACTAATTATTCCTGTGGAGGAGGTTACGAAAATGGCTCCAGACAGTGGTACCGAGTTCATCTCCATCCCCGTAAGCAGCATCGTCATCAAGGCACAGGTACGTTCATCCATTGACACAAACAGTGAAGCCCAAAAGAGCCTTGAAGCATCCATCGCAAAGGACGGTATCCTAGAACCTCCCGTAGTGACCCAGTACACGGAAGAGGAGGGGAAGTATCTCCTCATCTGCGGGGCCAGAAGGGTCCTTGCCGCACAAGCCCTCAGTATGGAATCCATCTGGGTCAGGTTTCTCGACGGCATCACTCAGAAGGCAGAGATTATCGCCTTACAGCTTACCGAGAACCAGCAGCGCGAAGAAATCAATACCATCGATCTGGCCAATAGCGTCAAGGAGTACATGGAAGAAAAACGTGCTGACAGACACTATGGACTGCCGGGAGTGATAGGGGCGCTGACCGAGTACAACCTAAGACCGGAGACGCAACCGGACAACATACGGTTCACAGTGAACCGTATTTCTCAGATCGTCGGAAAGTCAATATCGAC
>CAYOYU010000423.1:540-2529 GCA_964408265.1 uncultured Syntrophorhabdaceae bacterium | reverse complement strand
AGGCTTACATTCCGCATAAGTTCGGATGGTTTTGGAGCATTTTCATAGCCGTTTCCTGGTGCGGCCTCGACGGGGATAGGGAGTGACAAGGCTATCGGGTGTCAGTTCGAGCAGTTCCAGGTATTTGATTTGGATGTCCTCCAATGGTCGTGCGAGTCTTCTCCCCATTGACGAGACGATGATGAATACTCCGATAAATTTGGTGGTCATCATCAGGGATGTGGGGCGGGAGGTTTGCCTCTTTTCCCATCCGGTGACCTTCGATTTGGTGGCAGCGAGGTTGGCTCGCATGGTCCGTTCCATGAGCCTCCAGATCAGCAGGGCAAGGATGAGCACGAGCCCGAGGGCTTCGATGCGCCGCGGGGACTTGAGAAACAGGGCATTGACAAAGACCGGATCCTTGAGAAATGCAAAGTTGTTCTCCACCGTGTGCTGGTCTTTGTAGATCGTGAGCAGCTCCCGGGCCGAGATGGCACCGGTTCCTTCAGCGAGCGTGTTGCTGATCAAAACGAAACAGCCCGCTTCTTCCCGAAGCCGGTTGACCGCCTGTTTATCGAGGCGTGCCGAGATGCTCAGGCCATATCTCATCGCCTTGAGCGTCCGGGTTCCATCGGCCTTTGGACGTCCCTTGCCATACTGAGGCCGGGGTTGGATCTCCACCACCACTTCGTGGAGGGTTGCGGAACTGATGCGGCCGGCCGCAGCCTGTGCGTCGGGAAGACAGGCATAGTCGACCTTTTCCAGATTCTTCTTGAGCTTGGTCATCTCTTCCCATTCTTTGGCAATCTGTTTGTCCACCCTTTTCTGACGGCGCTCATCGTAGGCATCGGAATGGACCACCAGTGCCCGGTATAGGGTCCCGTGGAGGCCTACTGCGGTCTCGTGCGCCCGGTAGGAGGCGGGCTTGCGATTTCGAGTAGCAGGTTCTTCAGAAATCGAGCCGATCTCTTCCCACGTGTCCGCGTCCACCGCTTGCTCGATGGCATGGCGGCACTCATTGTACGTCATGGGAAGGCGCGAGATGAACAGGAATCCGTTGTCCCAGTCGTCGATCCGCGCCAGATTCTCCTCGGTGATCAGGGCGGAATCGGCGACATAGATGAAATCCCGACGCCCCAGGGTGCGCATCCGCTTGACCATCTCGGGGATAAGGTCACGGTTGATGTTCTTGTCAGACGTATTGCCGTCGAGGAGTTTGGAGTAGATGGGAATCCCGTGATCCACGCACAGCAGGGAATGCACCAGTTGCTTGAGGTCCGGTCGGTGATCCTTGCTGAATCCCTGGGTGATCACAAAAGGATGGTCATGGCCTTCCCACTCGTAAAGCAGGTAATCCCCGTAAACCTTGTGGCTGGTCGTATCGTGGTGGACGTGGGAGAGGTCCAGGTCAAAACTCTTCATGACCTTCATCACCACGCTCCCGAGCACGGTGTTGCTACCCGCATCGGACAGCCTATCCAGCACACGGCCCAGCGTGTCATCGTTGAGCTTGGACCTTGGGATATCTTCCCCGAGAAGGTGCTCGACATCCTTGTCCTTGAAGAACTGCTCCAGCCGAAACAACGCACTCCTCCCCGACAGCGCATCCAGGATCAGGGCGAGCACCACCCTACCAGGACTGACTTCCATCTGACAGTGAAGAAGCCGGTCGATCTCTTCCACCAAACCGATCCTCGCAGCATAAGCCGACACGATCGGGAGAAACCCCGTATTCGAAATCCCAATATCCCCGTCTTTGTCCTCCATGGAGACCCTCCTGAAAAGGTCCCCCTTCCTTACCACAAAACTCAGCCTCGTACAAGCCACGTAATATCAGTATGTTGCAACCCATTAATTGCTCTCAAGTATGTCCTACCTATGCGGAACGCGAGTCTCGGCACCTCTGCTAGGGTCATGTCTGGGTGGAAAGCTTTACAGTGAGGAAACCACTCAGCGGGCTTGAATGGACCGGCAAGATGCCGGTCCTACCAATGCGCTGGCGCTACACAG
>CAYOYU010000423.1:0-530 GCA_964408265.1 uncultured Syntrophorhabdaceae bacterium | reverse complement strand
CGAGGCGGGGGCAGCCAAGACGGAATCGTAGAAGCGGAATTCTCGCGGAACTGAGTGGTCGCCGAACGCACGCGGAATGTCCTTGCCCCCGCTTTGATTCTCTAGTAATCGGACCCCGATCCGCCAAGAGCCGTCATGGCTCGAAGAAGCGGGGTCATCAATCGATCGTAAGGGGGAGCCTCATTTCCACGTCGGTTCCTGCCCGGTAACGTCGAGTGGAACAATCCTCATAAGGGGTCAAAGCTCATTTTTGTCCTTGCGTTTGCACCTCACCACCAGTGCTACTTTTTTTTCTCTGGCGATGACAGGGCCTTTACGCCCATCATCTCGATGAGCTGATTGACATCCGTTGTCTTGAGATTCATACCCCCTTCTGACACCGGTAACAAGATGATTTTCTTGTCCTGGAGCGCCTCCGCAATCCTCAGCTTTACCAGGGCCTCTCCGCCCGAGCCGGTAAGGGCTTTGTTCATTTGCCGGATGCCTTCGGCGTCTGCGACGCCTTCCGCCCTGGTCGCCTGGGCCAAGCG
>CAYOYU010000422.1:0-2529 GCA_964408265.1 uncultured Syntrophorhabdaceae bacterium | reverse complement strand
AAAAAAAGACATATCCATAGTAGAAACAATAACAAAATAACACATAACCAATCACCAGACTGTGTGAAAACTCTTGTCAAACAATAAGAGTATAGCTAAGATCAGGAAAAGACAAAACAGGAGAATATCTAATGAGCTATATTCGCGGGGGAGATCGTAATCAGACCTATTTGCTGCCTCCCAGCTTGGAGGATTATGTTTCAGAAGAAAACCCGGTTCGCTTTCTGGATGCCTTTGTGGAGCAGTTGGACTTAAAGGAATTAGGTTTCCACCGAGCCAAACCAAAAGGAACCGGACGACCCGGCTACGATCCTGCGGACTTATTGAATTTGTACCTGTATGGCTATTTAAACCGAATTCGTTCCAGTCGTCGCTTAGAAGCCGAAGCGGGCCGCAATTTGGAGTTGATGTGGTTAATCAGGAACTTAACACCGGATTTTAAGACCATCGCCGATTTTCGTAAAGACAACACGAAAGCTATCAAACAAGTCTGCCGGGAGTTTACGTTGCTTTGCAAGAAGATGGACCTATTTGGAGGGGAACAGGTGGTCATTGACGGCAGCAAGTTTCAAGGCGTCAATGGCAAGAGTCGGCAGTTCAGCCGTCAGAAGTTGGAGAAGCGACTGGAAGAGATCGATGCCAAGATCGAAGCCTACTTTCAGTTGCTCGACACACAGGATCAAGAGGAGGACCGGATCGCACCGCCCAAAGCGGAGCAAATGCGGACACAAATTGAGCAGTGGCAAGAACGTAAGCAGCGTTATCAGGGTTACCTGAAAGAGATGATCGACAGGGGGGAGACACAAATAGCTTTGACCGATCCGGATTGCCGGAAGATGAGCACGGAGCATTCCAGTACGATTGGCTACAACGTACAAACGGTGGTTGACAGCAAGCATCATCTGATAGTTGTACATGAGGTTACCAACGCAATCAACGATCAAGGGCAACTGGCGAAGATGGCTATCCAAGCCAAAGAGGAATTGGGCGTCGAACAATTGGAAGCCTTAGCCGATGCCGGATACCCGGATGTAGAGGAAGTAAAACGCTGTGAAGAACAAGGGATCACAATCTATGCACCGACGCAGAAAACCTCTGCCAACACGAAATTGGGATTGTTTGACAAGGAGCAGTTCTGCTATGAGAGCGAGCGGGATGTGTATGTGTGTCCAGCGAACCAGGAACTGACGTACCGGTTTTCCACTGATGAGAAAGGCCGACCGATACGTTACTATGTTGGAATGAAATGTGCGCAGTGCGGGATTAAAGCACAGTGCACGCGGAACAAGAGGTGCCGGCGGATAACCAGACATGAGCACGAAGCCGTGTTGGAACGGATGCGGCTGCGCGTACAACAGGAGCCGGAGAAGATGCGGCTGCGCAAGCAAATCGTGGAGCATCCGTATGGCACAATCAAGCACTGGATGGGGATGAAGTGTTTTCTGTTGCGCGGAAAAGAGAAGGTAGGAACGGAGATGAGTTTAGCCGTGCTGGCATATAACGTGCGTCGCGTGATCAATATGCTGGGAGTATCGCAAATGATTACCGCTCTAGGGTAAATGTCAGCGGATCGGCCTCATGCAAAAAGGAGTGCAGAGCCCACTCGCGGCCCTGTATAAACCATATTCTTTTGAATGCAGGATGATCTTTGGGAAGTTTCCTCAAGAATTCAGTCGGGAGGACTTCCCAATAGATTTTAAAGCGAGTTTTCACACAGTCTCAGGGTTTGATGAACGCATACTAGGCGGAGGCGATTTGGTCGATAACATCCTGAAAGAAGCGGAGGACAGCCACCTGTGGCAGCTTAAGGCTAAACGATCTGGCAAGACCATCGAAAAGCTCATTGAAGAAGAATGTCGAAAGCGGGGTATAAGCCCCTTGGAATTGAAAGGCTGTGGCAAACGACGGAAGGTGAACGATACGCGAGGACTTTAAGGAAGGCGTCAGGGCTTTTCTTGAAAAAAGAGAGCCAAAATATCAAGGAAGATAGCCTCCTTGAGTACCAGGTAGAAATGTATTGTTTTTACACATCTTATGATGGATCACCATGATTACCCGAGGCATAGAGGGCCGCGCCCAAAGCGCAAACGAGCTGAGGATCCAGGTAATAGGGAGCAAGTTGCAAGCCAATCTTTTTTTCCAGATCGCTGACCACGCGTCTGTTCTTAGTCACTCCTCCGCAAATCATGGCTTCCTCTTCAGCATTTAATCTATGCACCATAGAGGCTACCCGGCTGGATATGGCTTCACTGATCCCAGCCGCTATATCTACCACGGCAGTTTTTTCAGCAATTCGGGAGACTACCGCTGATTTGGCGAAGACACTGCATTGATTGCGTATTTGGGTAGGGTTTTCTGAACGGAGGGCCAGGGTGCCCATCTCTTCCATCTTTACTTCCAGAACCCGTGCGATATCCTCAAGGAAACGCCCCGTTCCTGAAGCACATTTATCGTTTAAAACAAAATCCCTAAGCCCACCCTTTTCGCTAACCTTGATGACTTTAGCATCCTGACCACCTATGTCTATAA
>CAYOYU010000421.1:2265-2531 GCA_964408265.1 uncultured Syntrophorhabdaceae bacterium | reverse complement strand
GGGGACTTCCTTGGGTTTTCCGTTCTTGTCCAGAGCCACGAACGTAAGATAGGCTGAATTGGTGTGCCTCACTTCACCCGTGAACAGGTTCTCGGACTCCACTCGTACGCCTATTTCCATGGATGTTCTTCCAACGAAGTGGAGGCTCGCCTTGAGAGTGACGAGCTCTCCTATATATGCGGGCCGAAGGAAGTCGAGCCGGTCAATGGAGGCTGTAACGACATTCGAGCGTGCGTGCCTTATGGCGACGGCGCCCGCAGCAGTGT
>CAYOYU010000421.1:0-2255 GCA_964408265.1 uncultured Syntrophorhabdaceae bacterium | reverse complement strand
ATCTGTTGTGCCATGATGACAATGCTCTCACTTACCCGTTTTGATTCCATCACAAACTCCTTTCCAAGCCGATGCCTGTAATGGGGAGGCAATATTGATCAAAGGGACAAAAAGGACACTATGGCAGTGTCTATCAAATGTGCCGCTGTATAGCATTAATGGAAAGTACAGCCCAGCGAATAAAAGAGTATGAGATCGTGGCAGAACAGGTTAGATGTTGGCCCTGTCCCTGGATATTTGACATAAGATCCGGTCAATCGTTGAGCAAGCCTGGATGTGGCCTCAGAGAGGTCAAGAAGGTGGCTTGCAGCTCACACGAGTTTGGTAGCTTTGGAGATGACGGACACATTGGACATAAAGCAGAGAGGGGAATTTTGTATGAGGATCAAAGAGAGGTGGGGAAAGGACGAGCGAGGGCCGTGTCACCGGCGAGAGCTATGGAAGTATCTGAGGGAAGGCTAGGATTTGATGTGGGAAGATATTGAGGGAACCTATTCGAGGAGTGCTCCATGCTTGAGCAGAATGTCTCTTTTGGAGATTACCTGCGGCACGCCGATAGGTTTGAGCACATTTCTACCGCACAGGATGAAGACTTCATAGGTATCGAAGATGGCGTAGCGGTCTGAGTCGAAAACAATAAGCTTATTGCCGTTTTCCTGCCTTACCTTTTCACGGAATTTGCGTATGCCGATGTCTTGCTTGTTTTTGGCGAGCTTTTCCTGCCTGTCCATCCAGGTCTGGAAAGCTGTGGTGAGAGCCATCACCACAAGGGTAAGATAGACGTGAGCTCTGAAGGCGTCAGCGGTATTGCGAGCAGGTCGCTCGATGAACCATGCTTGTTTTGCTTCCCTGAACAGCCCGTTTTCAATTTCACTGCGGTCATCGTAGCCGTCATAGGCTTTGAGAGGCTTATTCACGGGACCGTTGGTGAGTATAACAAGAGTATCAGAATTAGGATTGTTGCGCTTATAGGGATCATCGAGAACAACGACGGCATTTATGGGATTGGCGATAAAGTCCTTGCGGTTCTCGTGACTGCCGCTGCCGAGTTCGCCATAGAATCCGGCAGAGGTGAGGGATTCGATACCAACTATGTCCCAATGATCCACAACCGTGGTCTTGTTCTTTCCGCTGCCGACCGATCGATTTCTATCCCTGGTTTCCCGGATACCGGAATCCGTAAGGGCTATGGCATCGGTATAGACGTGCATGTTGGTTTTGGCTGGAATATAGAAGGTGATGTGCATGGTGTCTTGGAGCCACCAAAGGAAGGTGCCGTCCATAAAGCCACGATCTATAGCCAAAGAGACGATTTTGGCATGCTCTCCGACGTTGTTAACGGCCTGCTCTACGACTTCACGGGCAAGCTCGATGTCGCTTGTCTCTATGGGGGCAAAACGAAGAGCCAGAGGAAGACGGCTTGCAGGGTCCCAAACAACCCAGATCTTGAAGCCAAAGACAGTTTCCACCACCTTTCGGATACGCTTCTTGCGCAACTTCAGGTCGGGAGCCTTTTCCTTGGTAACCATACCGCACCCTTGGCATTTCTCGGTGGACTCGATCTCAGAGGCATCGAGAATGGAGTGGATCTTCTTGGGAAAAAAGGAATGGGAAGCCAAGACAGCGACAACCCCATTGAACAGTCTCTCCAGGGCATGAGCAGCAATGGCTTGAACGCATGTTGCGATGGAATCCGGACAAAAGGGTCCTCGAATGGGAGAAGGCAGCGGATCATCATCTGGCTTGACGTCAGCATCACTAGTTTCAGAAGAGAGCTTCTTTTTTCCCCTGGCGCAGGTACCCTCACGAATCTGTTTGCCGTTGAAGCCAACCAGTCGCATGAGGGGCTGAGAGCAAAGGATTACGGGATCAATATGCCAGAAGAAGGAAAGACCTGAGACGATGCGCATAAGATAGATGAGGATTACGGCGGGAAAGCTCACGTTGGTGGCCCGTTTTGTCCTCTGGGGATTCAGACCGGTAAGGAGGCCCATGACTCCCACCTCTTCAAGGAAGTAGAAGAACTCGTCGAAGAGCCCTGCTTCTCCAAGGCCATAAACTTCGGAGATCTCTTTGCCTTCGGCAAGATCTTTGGCGATTCCTGCCTGGTCCCTTGAAGAAGTACACCAGGTCAGCCGCTCGGCTATTGTCTGTGATGCTTGGGCGATTAGTTTCATCGAGTCCACAATAGCGCAGGCAATGGAGGAAGTCAAATGGGATAGACGGGTAAGTTATGGATATTGCGATGAAAACTG
>CAYOYU010000420.1:0-2533 GCA_964408265.1 uncultured Syntrophorhabdaceae bacterium | reverse complement strand
CCCTGTCTCCGCGTCTCTTTACCCACTTCCCAAGGTCAGGTTGCGGAATCGCTGGCGCGGCTCGCGCGGAATATACAAGAACCCCCATGACATGATATAATGTGAATTGAACCCGATTACGGGGGCAAGGTCACCTTTTCAACGACTCAGAAAATACCCTTACTGTATATTTCCCCCCATAGTTGCAGAATCCTTCGTTTGTTGCAGTAACAATTCCCTTAAACGGTGAGGACTATGAAACGTAAAGACATAAGAAATATCGCCATCATATCCAATGTTGACCATGGCAAAACTAACCATGTTGACGGGATGCTGAGAAAGGCAGGCAATTTTCGGGATAAGAAAACGATAGCAGAACGGGTCATGGACAACCTGGACCTCGAAAAGGAAAAGGGCATTACCATAATGGCGAAGAATACGGCCGTCCAATACGACGGCGTAAAGATAAATATCGTTGACACTCCCGGCCATGCCGATTTTGGAGGGGAAGTGGAAAGAACCATGTCCATGGTGGACGGCGTTCTGTTGCTCGTGGACGCCTCAGAAGGGCCTCTGCCGCAAACCAGGTTTGTGCTCAAGAAGGCCTTGGAGCTTAATCTGCCCTCCATACTGGTTATCAATAAGATCGACAGAGCCGACGCCAGAATCAAGGAAGTGATAAATGAAGTCTATGACCTCTACATCGACCTTGACGCCACGGAAGAGCAACTCAGCTTTCCCATTGTCTATACGAACGCCAAGGCAGGCGCAGCCACGACGGATATCAGGCAAAAACCAACCGACTTGAAACGTCTCTTCGATCTTCTGATCAAGACAATCCCCGCGCCGGTCGGCGATAAGGACGGCGTCCTGCAAGTGCTCGTTGCCAATATTGATTACAGCGATTATGTCGGCAGACTTGCCATCGGGCGCATATTCTCCGGAACCGTACGTGTCGGTGATCAGGTGGCTATGATAAACAGCGCAGGCGATATGATAAAGACCAGGATAACCTCCATTTATACTTTCTCCGCCCTCAAAATGGTGGAAACGGACGCTGCTTCTGCAGGTGAAATAGTGGCCCTGGCTGGTTTGGAGGGCGTAAGCATTGGCGATACCGTCACAGACACGGAGAAGCCTAAGGCGTTACGCAGAATAAAGGTGGATGAACCGACCATATCCATGATGTTCTCGGTCAACAACTCGCCGTCTGCGGGAAAAGAAGGCAGATATGTAACTTCGCGAAACATAAGGGAGCGACTAGAAAAGGAGTTGCTGTACAACGTTTCTATAACGGTGGATTTTTCCAATACGGACTCTTTCAAGCTAAGCGGTCGCGGCGAATTGCAACTGGCCATTCTGGTGGAAATGATGCGCCGGGAAGGATATGAGCTTTCCGTATCGATGCCGGAAACCATCACGAAACAAATTAATGGCGCTTTGCACGAACCGATGGAATTGCTGATTGTCGATATTCCTGAAGATTTCGTCGGAGTGGTCACGCAACAGCTTGGTATGAGAAGGGGCCGCATGCAGAAGATGCGCAATGATGATCACGGGCGCGTAAGACTTGAATTCAGGATACCATCCAGGGGGTTGATCGGCTTCAGGTCCCAGTTCCTGACCGATACCAGGGGCATGGGCCTGTTGAATCATCTGTTTGACGGCTATGAGCCATGGCACGGGCCCATGTCCAAAAGGCAAGCCGGCGCTCTGGTAGCCGACAGGCTGGGCAAGGCGACCACATACGCCCTCTTCCATCTACAACCCAGAGGGATTCTTTTCATAAAAGAGAATACGCCCGTGTATGAGGGCATGATTGTCGGCGAGAACTCAAGAACCGATGATATGGACATCAACGTCACCAAAGAAAAGAAACTGACTAATATGCGGGCTGCCGGTTCTGACGAGGCCCTGCAACTTGTGCCGGCAAAGATACTAAGCCTCGAGGAGTCGCTGGAATTCATCAAGGAAGACGAACTGGTCGAAGTAACCCCTCAATCCATCCGATTGAGAAAGAGAATCCTTCAAGCCAACAAAAGACCCAGGACAAGGTCGTAGCACAAAACCAGAAGTGGCTCCATCCGCAGATTTCTCAGATTTCTCAGAGATAAAACGAAAAAAGAAAAAGGATTCATGCAACTACAGACGGACATGGATGCCAGCGCGGCGACGAAGAAAGAAAATAGAAATCTGTCGCAACCACGGAGAACACTGAGCGCACGGGGAAAAGCTCTTATTATCCACAGATTTTCACGGATTCTCACGGAATATGAGACCTTTTCCTGAGCACTATTATTGCCTCCTGTACTACTCATGTTCGAAATCTTGAATTCTTGTAGAGCTACGAGTCTTTTCGGAGGGTACCGCTGCAGCGTGCGTCTACTTGGATGGTGAAGCTTCAATTTTCCGAGCCAATTCCCATGCCTGATCCATATCATTCTTACTCATTTTGGACACTTCGAAAAATTAAGTTGAGTTGTACCAAGGACTTACAGGGACAGAAAAAGCTCTAGGCACTACATTTTCTGTTTTCTCTTACACCGGCGTGACA
>CAYOYU010000419.1:2175-2537 GCA_964408265.1 uncultured Syntrophorhabdaceae bacterium | reverse complement strand
CCCCTGCGGATTAATCGTCAATGAACTGGTCTCAAATACTCTGAAGCATGCCTTCCCTGAAGGCAGAAAGGGCGAGGTCAGAGTGGGTATGCGGTCATACGACAACGATATGGTGGAATTGATTGTGTCCGACAACGGTGTCGGTTTGCCGGATGATCTGGATTCAAGGAAAAAAGCATCGCTGGGACTAAATCTGATTGATGCCCTGGTTAAACAGCTACAGGGGAAAATCGAATTGCGAAAAGAAGAAGGGGCCGGGTTCAGGATCACGTTCAGGAGACATAAATGACGTCATAGAATCCACTCAGGAGAAAGATAAAAAGTCAGGGCTTGGCACCCGGCCTGTTTTTTGAAGGGTAGTT
>CAYOYU010000419.1:0-2165 GCA_964408265.1 uncultured Syntrophorhabdaceae bacterium | reverse complement strand
ATCATTTCATCGGTCAAATGAATAACCGGTATCGTCTGCTTGATGAATTCCTCGACATCAGGAAGGGAATGGACGTATTCCTCGCAGGCGAGGCTAATCGCCTTTCCGTGGGCCCCGGCCCTGGCGGTCCTGCCGATACGGTGAACATAGTCCTCAGGGTCCTGTGGCAGGTCGTAGTTGATCACGTGTGTCACACCGTCAATATGGAGACCCCGGCTTGCTACATCCGTGGCCACAAGGATCGGCAATGTGCCTTCCTTGAACTGCGAAAGCACCTTCATCCGTTTCCTCTGGTCCAGTTCTCCTGTGATAGGGGCGGCTGCCAAACCATTGGCATTCAGGAATATCTCAAGCTGTTCGACCGCGGCCCTTGTGTTGCAGAATATCAGATAACGTCCGCCGGGTTCACGCCTGAGGATGCCGAGGAGAAGCCCTAACTTTTCGGACTTGCCTACATGATAGATTTCCTGTTCGATTTGTTCTACCGTGATATTCTCGGGTGTCAACGAAAACTGCACCGGCATGTTCATGTGTTCATAACACAGTTCATGCACGCGATGGGAAAGGGTAGCGGAAAAGAGCATGGACTGGCGTTTATCATAAGGAGACAGCCTCCTGAGCATAAACCTGAGGTCTGCGATAAAGCCCATGTCAAACAGGCGGTCGGCCTCGTCAATCACGAGGAACTGGGTCTTCCTCAGACTGTAGACCTTCTGTTTGAGATAGTCGATGAGACGGCCTGGCGTGCCTATGAGCACGTCAACGCCCTTTGCGATCTCTTCGCGCTGCTTCAGATAGTCGATGCCGCCGAATACGGGGAGGATCCCGAAACCTGCGGGGCCGCCAATTACTTTTGCCTCGGCAGCTATCTGGCTGACGAGTTCTCTGGTAGGCGCGATAATTAACGCACGTGGTGACGGGCCTTGTCCTGCGGGGGGAACCGTAAGCATGCGCGAGAATACCGCTATCAGGAAGGCCGCAGTCTTACCCGTGCCTGTCTGGGCCTGGGCTGCGATGTCCTTGCCGCGCAGCGCTTCGGGTAAGGTCTGGGCCTGGACCGGAGTACACTCGGTAAACCCTGCGGCCCTGATTCCCTCAAGGACCTTAGCCGGAATATTCAGTTCTTCAAATCTCACGCCTTATACTATAACAAAAATACAACTGATTCAGTAACATCAACCCGGAAATAGCCGGACAGCAGGCAGAGCGACTGTATTCTAAAACTCTGCTGTGAAGTGGATGCCGGCCCGATGTAAGATATAGAATGCATACCGTAAGGAGTTGATGTCTTGAAAGCACCCATAAAGAATCTTGCCCTTTTCACCGATGTGAGTGTAAGTCCCGGCCTCAAGCTCGGTGCGGGCGCCTATATCTTGGTCCCTGCTTCATTTCTGGAGGACTCTTCCAGAGTTATTGGAAGACCCGAAATAACCGGGCGTATAAAGGTGCGGAGATTCGAAGACACTTCATCGACAAGGCTCGAACTTCAGACCGTTTTGTGGGCGCTTGTAGAGAACCGGCAGTTGCCTCATGGAAGCCTGACAATATATTCCGATTCCCAGTGCGTTACAGGCCTTATTAAGAGAAAATCCCGCCTGCTTGCAGGAGGGTTCACTTCGAAAAAAACAAACCGGCAGTTGGGCAATGCTTCTCTTTACCGCGCTTTTTACGAATTTCACGACAAATCCGACTTTCAGGTTGTAAAGGTGGCGGGACATTCCAAGTCCTGTACTCATGACAACGCTCATCGGATTTTCTCATTTGTGGACAAGGAAGCAAGGAAGGCCTTAAAGATTTGGCTGGCTGAGTTAGCAGAAGAGCGGACTGGAACGAATATCAGACCCTGGTGCGTCTATGTGCTCAGGTGCCGCAACAATTCTTTATATATCGGGATGACAAATAATCTTGAGAAAAGGATTGAAAAGCATAAGCTCGGGACCGGCAGCAAATTCGTAAGATCGTGGAGGCCGTTTGAGCTGGTCAAAACAATCCCATGCAGGAATGAGGGAGAAGCGAGACGGATCGAGTACGATTTAAAAAAACTCACAAGAAAAAAGAAGATAGAAGTCCTTGGGCTGTCCGCCTGAGTGAATGTTCCCTCCGCCGCCCCGCAATTTCTTTCCTCTTCCCATGTTACAATGCCTAATGACTCACGAAAGATCGAA
>CAYOYU010000418.1:0-2538 GCA_964408265.1 uncultured Syntrophorhabdaceae bacterium | reverse complement strand
TCGCCGTAGATGCGATCGATTCGGCATTGGAGAGAGCGAAGAAGGTGGGGGCTGACGAAGTCATCAATCCTCGATAAGAGAACCCGATTGAGAAGATCAAAGAGTTGACCGGAGGGATGAGAGTTGATCTGGCGGTGGAGTTTGTTGGCCTTAAAGAGACGATTGATCAGGCTGTCAGAAGCGTGAGGGTAGGGGGGAGAACAGTAATTGTTGGACTCGGGCCTGAAACAATTTTCCTTCCCCCACCAACGACATTTGTCCGGACCGAATTGTCTTTCTTCGGTTCTTACGATTCCACAATGTTGGAAATTCAATATGTTGTTGACCTTTTTCTAATCGGAAAATTGGATCTTTCAGATTCCATCACGATCCAAATCGCGCTTGAGATTAAATAATAAAAACGTAACACTTTAGGGCAACCTGGCAATGGTTGCCTGCCGAGAGGGAAAAGAGTTAAGCACATAAGCCCTCCTGAGTAAGGTTAGTCAGCCGCTCAGTAGCGAAATGACCGAAGGCGTAAGCCAGAAAGGAAGACAAGCGAGAGCAGCGAGGTGAAGGGTGTAGCCCTGAATCTGACACATAGCCCCGAGAAGTACTGATATTGGGAGCGTGCCGATCCTTTCTAAAGGGGCGCAGGCCATGCGGTGAGTGCGGTAGAGATGAGCACAGAGCCGACACCCCGGGGTCGAAGACAGCATCGAGCTGCACAACGGCAGGCGAGTAACCAGGCGAGCGACGAACAAGGAGCCCTTGGGGAATCAACCGCAAAGGAAGAACCTGAGTATCTTGCCCAATGTAAAAAGAGGGCAAGAGATGGCCGCGTCGCGAGTGATGGGGGCCGGTGAGCCGCAAGGGCGTAGCGAAGAGGCGGCTAATCCCCGCTGAGCGAAGGCCCCCACGGTGGATCAACCGTGAAAGGAGAGACACTGACACTATGCAAAGAGTGGAGAAGCAGTGGGAACGGATCTGACACGGATAGGGGAGAAGGCGCGCAAAGAGCCAGGCTTGGTATTTACGAGCCTGTATCACCACATCTGCGATGTGGACAACTTGCGAGCCTGCTACGACAAACTGGAAGCCGATAAGGCGACCGGAGTGGATGGCGTAACCAAGGAAGAATACGGAAAGAACCTTGAAGGGAACCTTCGGGATCTGTCTGAGAGGTTGAAGCGGATGGGATACCGTCCGGGGCCGAAGAGACGGAGTTACATACCGAAGGCGGGCAGCGAGAAGGGCAGGCCGCTTGGGATTAGCAATCTGGAAGACAAGATTGTAGAGGAAGCGACCAAACGGACGCTGGAGCCGATTTACGAGGCCGTATTCGAGGACAGCAGCTACGGGTACCGACCGGGACGCAACCAACACCAATGTTTGGATGTCCTTGGGCGGACGATTCAGCAGAAGAAGGTCAGCTATGTGGTAGAGGCCGATATCAAGGGATTCTTTGATAAGGTCAACCACGAGTGGATGATCAAATTTCTTCGGCATCGGATCGGAGATGAGCGTGTGATCAGGCTGATCATTCGGATGCTCAGGAGTGGCATCATGGAGGATGGTTTGATCCATGCGAGCGAAGAAGGCACCCCACAAGGCTCTATCCTGTCTCCACTGCTGTCGAACATCTACCTGCACTACGTGCTGGACTTGTGGTTCAGCCGGCGGGTGAGCAGGCAGAGTCGAGGGGAGGCGTGCTACTTTCGCTTCGCTGATGATTTTGTGGCCTGCTTTCAGTACAAGGATGATGCGGAGAGTTTTCAACAGCGTCTTAAGGATCGGCTCGAAGGATTTAGGCTGGAATTGGCGGAGGAGAAAACTCGATGCATCGAATTCGGGCGATTTGCACGAGAGAACTCGTACAGGCGGGGCGAGAAACCCAAGGAGTTTACCTTTCTGGGATTTACGCATTATTGTGGGAAGACCAAGGAAGGGCACTTTAAGGTAAAGCGCCGAACCAGCCGTAAGAAGCTGGGGCAGAGCTTGGAGAAGTTCACCGACTGGGCAAAGAAAGCCAGGCATGTACTGAGGAAAGGGGAAATGCTCAGGCAGGCACGGATTCGAGTGCTGGGCCATTTGAGCTACTACGCCATAACGGATAACCTGGAAAGGTGCAACTACTATGTCCATCGCGCAACACGAATCTTGTTCAAATGGCTCAACCGTAAGAGTCAGCGCAGGGCATACACCTGGGAAAGCTTCAATCAGGCCTTGGCCTGGGTGGAGTGGCCTAAAGCCAGGCTCCGCAAAGACCTGAACCCGTGTCGTAGAGCGGAGGCGAACCGAATGACGCACCGAGGAGCCGGATGTATGGGAAAGCCGCTTGTCCGGTTCTGTGAGGGATAGGAGATCAACCGCGACATGGACGAGATAGTGTGGCACCGTCGCGAAAGCAGACGGTAACAGAGAAAACAAACTTTGTCCTGTAGTCACAGAAGGCTCCTATCTACTCGAACGCTTTGAAAAAAATATCTAATCCCCCTTCATCCCCCTTTGGTCTCCGACCCAGAGCGGTCTCTGACCCGGTGGGCAAAAGGGGGAAAT
>CAYOYU010000417.1:2218-2551 GCA_964408265.1 uncultured Syntrophorhabdaceae bacterium | reverse complement strand
CACGTGTGTCGCGGACTATTTGGTCAGGGTCGGCCTTGTAGACACCGAGGCGTCTATTCTTGAATTCTTCGATAGCTTTTTCTATTAATCCGTTTTTCATGTGCATAACGCTGCGCCTGAGCAGTGGCCGGAGGCCGAAGGCTGACGGCCATCTGGCTCCAGGCGCTGGTTAGGTCTCTTCAAGCTATGATCAACTTCCAGGATGACCTTTTGCACTATAGATAGACCAGTTGTACTCTGCTCCCGTGTCACCTGCGATAATGTCAATTGTGAAGTCCTTGGCATTAAGTGGGGGAATGGTGATCGGAACTCGATAGTTCCGACTTGTCTCAC
>CAYOYU010000417.1:0-2208 GCA_964408265.1 uncultured Syntrophorhabdaceae bacterium | reverse complement strand
CTCTGTGACAGTGACAGAGTCGTTCCCAGTGTAAATGTCTCCCTGGTAGGTGTTCCCATAAGACAACCCGGCCCTGCCGGTTAGGTTCGAGAGACGCGGCCCCCCTAGAGGTTCTGACGGCTGCTCCTGTTTTTGGGCAAGCGGGAATTTGTTTCGGCAACTTGTGACGATGGCCAATGCCACAGCCTCGTTATTGACACCCTTCATAGATTCAAGGACGCACTCGTCGAAGTCGCTTGGTCCAGACTTGCATGAGGTGAGGGTGAGGGCCACTACAAGATGGAAACAAAACGCCCAGCCCGGCATAGCTTTCATGGTATTCCTCAAGGCGTTGCTCTGTCGTTTGGGGTTGTCATTCATAAAGAAAGCCTGCTTCAGAGGGGTGCAGATTCTCGACAACATAGTATCCCTTCTGGGAGAACTTGCCTCTAAACAGAGAGGGCTCAGAAACGTGGAAAACAATGTGGCTGTAATAGGGAGAAGGGCTTTCGACATTGAATTGTGGTGGTTGCTCACCCAAATACCGGCACACGTGGTTTTTCAGCTTCGATAACAACGCGTCCCCGGAAATGATCGTGCCCTCGTCCGTGGTCTCCCCTCTCGGTCCATCCTTGACCTTGTACAGAATCACCATTGCTCCCCTCCTTTCCGGACAGAAGAGACCTAACGTTCAGGGTGAACGGCGCCCGCCGCGCCGTTGTTCAAGGCAAACCGTATTCCGGGCGTCCGTTCCACCCTGTTGTTGGGGCTCTGAGCCGTCATTGTGTCCAGTCGCCCCACTTGCAGTCCTGACACTCGATAATGTAGTAAGCCTCGTCTCGCTCGTAATCGGTAGCAGAGGTCCGCTTCAGGTTACGTGATGCACACATTGGGCAGACCAAAAAGGGAAAAGGATCCCCGGCAAGGTGCTTCTCACCAAGCTGATTGAGCCGCCGCTGAAGCATTGCGGCTATCTCGATATCCGGTGGCTGGCCGGTGATTTTGGCAGCAATGGCAGGTAGTGAATTCGCGTCGTTGAGTACGAATCCTCGATAATCGGCCACGAGTACTGGCAGAGCCGTACCATCGAGAACGACCGGGACGATGCGCAACGAATCGTCGTCGACACGGCGGCGAAGATAAGCCCTCAGCTCCGTCCCGACCCAATTGGACGCCGCGGCCTCAGCGGACCAAACGAGGACAAGGACGTTTGAAGTGCGGAGGCCCTCTTCAATGCCTCCGGTGATGGATTCGCCCGGTGCAATCGCCCACTCGTCAAACCAGACGTCGACGCCCTGCTGGACCAATGCCGTCGCCAGGAGTCTCGCCGTGGCCGTGTCCTGCTTGTTATGGCTTATGAATACACGCATTTCATCTCATGGCCCCAACGCCAGCATCACCTGTGGCGGGCGCCTTGGCGGGGCGCGCCGCATGCCTCACGAGCTTGGAAAGGCGCCCGCCGACAGGTGCATGCGAATGTTGAGCAGCGGAGCACCAAAGCCCACCTTTACCTCTTCAGCCGACCTCCCTTGACAGATGCATACGAAATATGTACGTTTCTCTTATGAAGATCCTCTGGGATCCAGAAAAAGCGGACTTAAACTACCGGAAACACAAGGTCCGGTTCTCCGACGCAGAGTCGGTTCTATTCGACCCGATGGCCCTGACTGATGAGGACCACAGCGCTGATGAAGAACAGCGGTTCGTAACCATTGGTACCGATGCCTTGGACCGTGTGCTCGTTGTTGTCTACACGTGCCGGGGCCGGGACATCCGCCTGATTTCGGCCCGACGCGCAACGAGAAATGAGAGGAAAAGCTATGAAGAAGGAATATGATTTCAGCAAAGCCAAAAGGGGCGCTGTGGTTCCTCAAAAGGGGAAGACCCGAATTACCATCTACCTCGACAAGGATCTCCTTGACGAGTTTCGGGCACGGGCCGAAGCCGCCGGCTACGGTTATCAGACCATGATCAACGAGGCCTTGAGGCAACATCTCGGAAAGGCTCCTCGCCCGGTCGATGAAACCCTCTTGCGCGAGGTGATTCGTCAAGAACTGAAGCGTGCCGCCCACGAATGATCCTTATCTGACTACGAGCAAACGCTGACCTCGCCTCCCTGCACAACCTGACTCCAGCCCTGCTGAATCTCTGTTCTGCCGCCCATTTCCACACCGCGGCTCAACGCACGCATGACATGCGCGGCAGCCGAGAGTTGGTTCAAGATACAAA
>CAYOYU010000416.1:0-2551 GCA_964408265.1 uncultured Syntrophorhabdaceae bacterium | reverse complement strand
GGCCTTCCTTTCGCGTTGCGTACACCTGGCAGTTTGCTGAGGACCGGGATGTAGCTTTCAGAAATCAAGTCGTGCCTCCCGGCGACAACCCTTTGGACCAGAATCTCCGGGCTGGCCTGCAGGACGAGAGACGCTTCCCGCTGAATGGCGCTGGTGAAGAAGGAGACGGACGCCAGGATGAACACGATGACGGTGTAGACCGTCAGCAGGGCCAGATTCTTCCCCCATTTTCTGAGGAGCGAAGAGAGGGCGAAGTCGATTATATTCCGCTGTTTCTCGATCCAGACCATGTTACTTTCTCATTCTCCTTATGTCGGGGGTTATGATGGAACCCGAGGGAAAATGTTCCAGGGACATGGGGTGGTCCTGGAAGGGTGAAGCCAGATCCGCTGTAGCCGGATTTCTTGTGTACCGCGCATCGGTAAAGAGGCAGAGATCAGTGAGGCCCAGTTTTTCCGTCAGCAGGATTCGTTCCTGAAGCAAAGAAGCGCTGCTTTGGCTAACGAGGGCAGCATGGAGAAAGAGAAGAAGGAAAAGGGAGATACCCAGGGCTGTGCAGCAGAGAAATATGTTTGAGAGGCGGAACGCCTCGGCGTGGTGAGTCACCATCATTCGAGACTTTTGAGAACTGAAGCGGAAATTTGCTGGAACCGCAGCAGGTCTTTGCCTTTGTGATCTTTCATGAATTCTTTTGCTTCCGGTTCCTTCATAAAAGGGATGAGTTCTTTGCCCATGGGGCCGTATACGTCGCTTCCAAGCACATAGGAGGCTTTGGTCCCATCCACCGTTGACAGGCTGTAGTAATCCGTGACGAAGATTGAATCGATATCGGCAAGGCTTCCCTTCGGCCTGTACTTCTTGAGATTGGTGTAGTATTTGAACATATCCTTGCAGCCGTCAAAAAAGGCAACGGAGCCGTCCTTGAAGACGATCTGGGCAAGAAAGTCGGGATACTTGTGGACGAACATACCGCAGACGGGGCACTTGTCTTTGGTCGTCGGTTTTTCCGGTTTCTTGTCTCCCGCCCAAAGCGGCGACCCCGCGAGAAGAAACATTAAGACAAGGGCAGTGAGGAACAGGGCTTGTTGAATGTTCTTTCGGTCTTTTGAAGCTGCTCTATCTTTCAATTACCTTCCCCATATTGGCAAACAACCGGAATAAGTTCTGAGTGAAATACGAAGGTAATATAAGACGCTTCATAAGTGTTGTCAAACGAAGATGGGAGCCCGTTGGGCCTTGACGTCCATGGGGTGATGTCTTATGCTTTGGCTGTACTTTATTATAGATGTTTCGAATCCGAAAAGAGCAGCAACGGAAATGATGGAGTCTGCATTGTGGAAATCTGCCCGAAAGATACTGATACCCCTGCTCCTTATCGTATTTGCTGCTTCTGCGGCACAGGGCCGGGACTTCATGGTGAGGCGAAAGATAGACAACTACACTATAGACGTCGCTATAAACAGAAACCCGCCAATTCTGGGCAAAAATGAGATCCGGATAGAAATAAAGGACCCGTCGGGCAAACATATCCCGAACGCCTCGGTATCGGTTAATTACTACATGCCGCCCATGCCCGGCATGCCGCCCATGAATTACACAGTGAAGGCTGTTCCGGCCGGATCAGCGTATAAGGCGGTGATGGACCTTATCATGACCGGGCCGTGGAACATAGTGATCAAGGCGGCCGCGGCAGATAAGGTGCTCCGATTTACGATTCCCATAGATGCGAGGTGAACCTGTGGCAAGATGTGTCTTCAATTCTTAAGGGGGAGCAAGGTGCGATGAAGAAGATCTGGTTTGTCGGTTTTGTGATCGTGGCCCTCATTCTCGTCATCTATCTGGTTCTCCCACTTCGTTCGGGAACTGTAGAGAAGACGGCAGGTAACCAAAGCATATCGCCGCCCGTAGACCAAGGGGCAGCCGGAAAAGCCGTGGAAAGCCCTCCTGAGTCATCGGGGGAGCAATCGAAAGGGTCAGTGGAAGTTCCCGTTGAAAGGCAGCGGACCATGGGAATAAAGAGTGTAGCCGCGGCGGTCAAACCTGTTGTCAAGATTCTGAGGACCGTGGGCAGGGTTGAGTCTGACGAAACAAAGCTGACCACTGTGAACATTAAGGTGGAGGGGTGGATCGAAAAACTCCATGCCGACTACACGGGTAAATATGTAACGAAAGGTACGCCCCTGGTCGACGTCTACAGTCCCGAGCTTTTGTCTTTGCAGCTTGAATATATCAATCTCATGAAAATGAAGCCTACCATTCTTTCCAGGACCCAGAGGAACGTGGAATTCAGCTGGGGAGACCGGTATGGGACCGTTGGACGGGCGACACTCTACGATGTGGACCAACTATTTGAAGTGGCCAGACAGAAACTCACCCTGTGGGAAATCCCTGATGAATTCATAAAGGAGATAGAGAAAACCAAAGAACCCGTCAGGATACTCACCATCAAGAGTCCCGCCAACGGGTTTGTATTCCAGAAGCCCGTTTTCAAGGGCACGCGGGTTGCTCCGGGGGACAAACTTTTCGATATCGTGGACCTCTCCACGGTCTG
>CAYOYU010000415.1:2190-2582 GCA_964408265.1 uncultured Syntrophorhabdaceae bacterium | reverse complement strand
CTGGAGGCGTAATAGCCGCGAGCGATGTCTCCGCCCAGCCCGGTCGGAAGGAAGCTGTTGAAAAACAATCCAATGAAAACCAGTGCGATTAGTTCCGTGACCTTTCGTTCCAGCCCACAGGCTTGCAGGACCTGCTTCCAGCGAATGGCCCAGAAAATCTTGGCCACAAGTTGGGCTGCAAGAGCCATGGCCAGCGGGCCCCAGTGCAATCCCCTCAGTTCATGCATCAGTGCCCGCGCGTCCATCCGTGTGACCACGAAGGCTAATAGGCTTAAGCTCAAGAAGAGCCGCAAGCTGAACTTGAAAATTGGCTGGGATCGCGATGACATTTTCGGTGTCACTCTATCAGGTGTTTGGTGCGAATCGCTGAAGGATATAGATATAAAGGATAT
>CAYOYU010000415.1:0-2180 GCA_964408265.1 uncultured Syntrophorhabdaceae bacterium | reverse complement strand
GGCGCGGCTTTGCGGGCAGGGTGACACACCGGTGGTACACCGAAGATTCTCGGTACCTGAAGATATCACCTTGCCCTAGCCTGGATTCCCATGTTAGTTTTTTGAGTTAACACCACGGCTCATCCGAACTGTAATTGAAGCTGCCTTCCGTCCCACCATGGAACCTGAACGGTCGTGTTGTCAAAGCCCGCAGCCAGCAAGAGCGGATTATGGGCACGCTTCTGAAACTGCACCAGGATGGTATCCTCTTTTACGAATACTTGGGCGGTTGCATCGATGAAATCACGAAAGATATGCCTTGAGGCCGCCCGTGCATATCCATTACCTATTTGAGAGCCCAATAGTCGGTAGAGACTGGAAGCCATTAAGGTCATCTGCAAGTCACAGTTGACCTTCATCGCGACGGCCGAACTCAAAGCGTCCATATGGAAGAAATCAATCCCATCTGCGATCCCATTTTCAATGATCATTCGCTGCGCATAACGCTCGATCAGCTTTGCCGGAGAGCGACGCAGTTGATTGGTGATCAAGATGGTGGGTTCCTCATGCCCAAGATCCCTGATGGCCATCTGGCGGATGGGGCCTTGGTAGCCATCAAGGGAGATTTCAGCGTCGAGGATTCGTGGATTCCGGTAGATACGTGAGACCCCCTGAAGCTCGATTCGCCTCCAAGCTGATATGGGTGCCTGATGGATTTCGTGAACCATCTTCTTCGATCGACGTCGAAGCGTAATGAACTTGAGCCCCTGTTTGTTGAGCTTGCTGAGGTTGACATGGGTCGTCAGTTTGGAGTCAAAGATCAACTCCTGAGGCAGGCGGCCGGCTCTGACCTTCCAAAAGTCAATGAACCTTAAAATCTCATCGTTCTGCTCTTCTTTCCGGATCTGCCCATTGGCATAGCAGAACACACGCTGGTCCGCATCCTGGGCCAAAAATGCCAAGATCCCCTTCTGCCTGCGGGAACGTTTTGAAACATAGTGCTTTTGAACCAGGGCATCTTCGCCGTGAAATGGGATGGTGTGAAAGTCCAAATCAAAGGATTCCCCTCGCGCCAAGCCGAGTCCGCTCATGGCCTCGAACCACAGCCTCATCAGCTTGGGATACGAGGCCGGATTGATCCGGCAACTGTACTCAGTAAGAAACGATCGTTTGGGGATCACGTTGAGACCGGCGAAAAAAGAAAGTCCCTCGTCCATCACAGAACTCATCACGTGACTGTGGCGGGCATTGCCGTAAAGCTTCAGTGCCAATAGGGAACGCACCGCATGCCCGGCGGGAATCATCTTCGAGCCGGGAAGGCCGGCCTTCTCCACGATCTGATCGAACGGGATGGAGGCCAAGTACGGAAGAAAGAGAAATAACCCGCCGAATCTCGTGCGGAACTTCCGAGGTTCAAGGCGAAACTGTTGCACATCGGCCACAGCAGCGGCATCGGGTTTCACCTCTGCGGGGCGGTCCTCATCCCGACGACGGGGCAGGCGGGCGAAGCCTTCCTCCTTAAGAATCACAGACTCCCCTGGAGGGCTCAACCTGAGATCCCGTGACTCCAGGGCTTGGCTGATGTCATAAATCGAGAGATTCTGTTTCCGGAGAGCAATGACCTCCTCCTTTACCCGATCTGCTTTCGGCGATTTTTGAGGTCCCTTTCTGGGCGGCAAAAAGAACGGCTTCTCTGGGTTCTGCCGAAATTGATGGCAGAGCACTCGGAAGCTCCCCGAAGTATATCCAAAACGCCTGGCAACATCAGAAGTCGGAAGCTCGTCCACGAAATAGGCCCGGAGGGCCTCGTACTGTCGGTGGCTGGCGTTCTGGGGCTCAAGAAAGAATCGGGCCATAGTAGTTAGTTTTTTATCATCACTGATAGACATATCGCCACTATATCAAATATGTCTACCCTGTCAAGGAAAAAATATTCCCAGGCTTCCAACAACGGCTTATTGCCCTTAATCTGCGGCATTGACCGGATCATTTGCAATCGCATTGAAACGACTTCTTGATATATAACCTGGTGGATAATGCATTACAAGTATACTGTTGGACTAACGGGAATCATCTTCCTCCACCTGGGACTCCCCAGAACTTTTGGAGGATTTGGTTAGGTGTTTCCTCCCACGTGGGAATCCAGGCTAGGCCTAGCTCCCGACATTTCCCTACCGGACAGATTCTTGGCAAACCGCGAG
>CAYOYU010000414.1:1654-2586 GCA_964408265.1 uncultured Syntrophorhabdaceae bacterium | reverse complement strand
TACAGCGGGTTCGGAATCGATATAATGTTTCTATCGCAGAAATCGGTGAACAGGACCTTTGGCAAAAGATAGAGCTGGGCTTCAGCGCTGTGGGTAATGATTCCCGCTTTGTGAATTCCTGCGTGGATAAGATCATTAACCATATCGAAGAAATGAACGTAGCAGAGTTGGTCGATAGCGAGATTGAGGTAATTCATGTATGAGCGCTGAGTACAAGCGGTCGACGCGGGTTGCCGATTTGCTCAAACGGGAATTTGCCGATCTTCTGCTGAGAAGGATCAAGGACCCTCGGGTACAAGGGATAACTATCACCGATGTGGAGTTGACAGCAGATCTGCGTCATGCCCGCGTATATTTCACACTGATCGGAGACCAGCAACGGCGGGAGGAAGCGGTACGTGGATTGGAGAGCGCCAAAGGATTCATGCGCCGAGAAATCGGACAGGCACTAAGAATAAAATATATACCCGAGATTGAGTTTAAGTATGATAGTTCATTCGACCATGCGGAGCACATGGAGACGTTGTTTCACCAGATAAAACACCATGACCTTGATTAGTACGATTGCAAAAATATTACTTCAGGCCCGAACAGTGCTTTTGACCACCCATGTGAACCCTGATGGCGACGCAGTGGGATCGCTTCTAGGCCTGGGATTAGCCCTCAAATCAGAAGGCCTCATCGTGACCATGTTCCTCGATGATTCCATTCCGCGCTTCCTTCGCTTTTTACCCGGTGCTGATTTACCGACGCATCAGTTGAACGGCATCGAAGCTTATGAGGTGGCAGTGGTCCTGGATTGTGGCAGCCTGGACAGAGTGGGTAAGCTGGCGTCGAAAATAGGCCGTATCAGGACTGTGGTCAATATTGACCACAATGAGTCCAATCAACGTTTTGGTGACTTGAGCCTTGTCTGCCCTGAAAGCTCCTCT
>CAYOYU010000414.1:0-1644 GCA_964408265.1 uncultured Syntrophorhabdaceae bacterium | reverse complement strand
CTACTGCTGAAGTTATCTACCAATTATTTCAAGAAATGGGTCATAGCATTAACCAAGATGAGGCTGTTAATTTATATACGGGCATCCTGACTGATACCGGAACCTTCTGTTATGGAAATACGAATCAAGGTGCTCTTAAGGTGGCGGCTGAACTGGTTGAAGCTGGTGTTGACCCACCATCGGTCGCCTCTTCGGTATACGGCCAATACCACTTGGGTCGTCTGCAGCTTTTGCAAAGAGCCTTGTCTTCGCTGGAGATGTTCTTAAATAACCACATCAGCGTGATCACTGTGACATTGGCAGACATGTCAGCTACCGGCACGATGCCTGAAGATGCCCGAGGATTTGTGGATTTCGCCAGAAACATTCCCGAAGTGGAGGTAGGAGTGCTTCTCCGTGAACTGAGCGATGGTGGCACGGAGGTGAGTCTAAGATCAAACGGAAAATGTAACGTTGGTCAGTTCGCTGCCAGGATGGGTGGAGGCGGACACCGACATGCCGCAGGTTTTGCGAGCGTGATGAATCCTATGATGCTCAAAAGGTCCTTGGTAGAGGGCCTTATGCTTGTGCTTTAGGACGTTTTGGTTTTGACGGTCATGAAAAAAGACGGAATTCTGGTCGTGGATAAGCCCTCTGGCATGAGTTCCTACAAGGTAGTAGAGCGGGTCAAAGGCTTATTGAACGCAGCCAAAGTGGGGCACACAGGTACGTTAGACCCATTTGCCACCGGGGTCTTGCCACTTTGTATCAATCAAGCCACCAAAGCCGCCCAATTTTTTGTGGACGATGACAAAGAATATTGGGCCAGCATGCTTTTGGGAATTGAAACCGATACGCATGATCCCACAGGAAGGGTGATGAACATCCATCAGACAGCGTTCCCTGATGAACAGGCGATTTACAATAGTGCGGAGGCGTTTGTGGGTGTAATTGAACAACGGCCTCCGGTCTACTCGGCTGTCAAGGTTGGGGGGCGGCGGTTATATCAATTGGCCCGAAAAGGTATGAACGCGGAAGCTCCATCACGGGCTGTAAAAATTTACTATCTGAAGATTTTGAGTGTGGAAGGGCCTCATGTAACATTTCGCGTACACTGTTCAAAAGGAACGTATATACGCAGCTTAGCCGCTGACTGGGGAAAAAAACTGGGTTGTGGAGCTCACCTGACCGGATTGAGGCGGATTAGAAGTGGTGCTTTCTCCCTCGACCATGCTGTAGACCTGAAGGACTTTGAATACGAAATCAGCAGAGGGCGCCAGGGGGACAGGATGGTGGATCTCGTCCAGGCGTTGTCTCACTGGCCGGAATTTAAGGTTGACGAACAAACGGCTCGAAGTATTCGTCAAGGCGGGTGCTATCGAGATCTGGAGAAAATAGCTGCACTCAATCTAAACATAAGCGATAAAGTCCGTCTTGTCAGTGAGGATAACCATCTGGTGGCAATCATGAGGCCGGTTTTTGATTGCCAAACACAAGATGTACTTGAGCTAAAATCAATCAGGGTATTCAACACGACACAAATTGAGCGGTGACCAAGCAGCCTGGATGTAGAATAATTTCTTTTACATAAGAGAGAATAAAGGTAGTAAAAAGGAAAAGGAGGAAAAACGGTGGCTTTTGATTCCGAAACGAAAAAAAACATTA
>CAYOYU010000413.1:0-2591 GCA_964408265.1 uncultured Syntrophorhabdaceae bacterium | reverse complement strand
ATACCTTGTCCTGCTTTTCGGAAGAGCAGCCGCTTTCTGTTAATTTGTCTATGTTCGTTAGCATTTTCACCTTTTCATTGCTGTCATTCTGGCTTGTCCAGAATCTCTCAGTAAGGATTCCCGACAAGCGGGAATGACATATGTGTTACCTGATAACATCAAAGCTCGTTGTATCCATCGTCTTTCTGTCCATCTCATCAAGCACATTATTGACGATCATGGTCACAAGGTTCAGCGCTCCCTGATAGCCGATTACCGGATACCGGTGGAGATGATGCCGGTCGAAGAGCGGGAAGCCTATTCTGATAAGCGGTGTCCCGGTGTCGCGTGTTAGAAACTTTGCATAGGAATTTCCGATAAGGATATCAACCGGTTCGGTGAATAATAGAGAGCGCATATGCCACATATCTTTTCCAATGTATACCTTGCCGTTTACGCCAAATGGGCTTGACGCGAGCAGTTTGTTGGCCTCCGCTTCGAAGTGCTTGTCCCCGTTGGTGCAGATGATATGCACCGGCTCGCCTCCCATCTCCATAATGAGACTCATCATCCCAAGCAGGATGTCAGGGTCGCCGACAAGGGCAAATCGTTTGCCGTGAACGTAAGGGTGCGAATCCACCATGGCATCTACCGCGCGCCCGCGCTCAGCTTCGATAGCAGCCGGAACCGGCTTGCCCGTGAGCTTGCTTAGCTCTTCAAAGAATGTGTCTGTGTTCCTGATGCCTATCGGCGCGGCTGTAAAGGCTTTCTGTCCCCATTCCTTATGAATGTACTCGATTGTCTTTACGGTCGAGTATTTCTGCAGCGCGACTGTCCCTATAGCATTCACCGCATCCATGGCTTCGGGAATCGGAGTTCCGCCGGGATATAGCTTGTATTCACCTGTGTTCGGCGAATCAAAGGTCTCGCTCACATCCGCCAGCAGTGTAAATTCAATTCCCATCATCGCCATCAGCCGTTTGATCTCGTGGTAGTTTCCGGTATAGGTGTCGAAACCCATAATGATATTGACCTTATTATTCGACTCGCCTTTCCTGCCTTCTGAAAGCGTCTTCAGAATGCCCTTCAGCATATTGTCATAGCCAACGATGTGCGAGCCGACAAAGCTGGGTGTGTGAGCAAACGGCACAGGCAGGTCCTGGGGTATTACGCCTTTTTCTTTCGCTGTCTTTATGTAGGCGTTCAGATCATCGCCGATAACCTCTGCCATGCATGTCGTCGAGACCGCGATCATCTTCGGCTTGTAAAGGGCATAGGTGTTCTCCAGCCCTTCAAGCATGTTGTTCAGTCCGCCGAACACCGCCGCATCCTCGGTCATGGATGTAGAGATCGCTGCAAAGGGTTCTTTAAAGTGCCTGCTTAGATGGCTTCTGAAATACGCCACGCAGCCCTGAGCGCCCTGCACAAAGGGCATTGAGCCTTCAAAACCTGAGGCGCAGAAGACCGCGCCGAGCGGCTGACAGGCCTTTGCAGGATTGATCTTGATGTTCTGCCTTGCAAAGTTAAGTTCCTTATATTCTTCAGTCTTGGTCCATTCCGAAACCTCTTTCACCTTCTCCGCAGGCCATGGGTTTTCGAATTCTTTCTTGCGCTCAAACTGGGCCTGATACTCCGGCTCAAGAAACAGGTCGCAGTGGTCTTTTATCTTTATCGTGCTCATCTTTTCCTCCGTATCAAATCCCATGTGGGGCTGTTTACCGTCATGTCCATGTCACGAGCAAATACCGGGAAGCCGTCAAAGCCGTGGTAGGGGCCGGAATAGTCCCATGAATGCATCTGCCGGAACGGCACTCCGAGTTTGTGGTAAGAATATTTTTCCTTGATGCCCGAGCCGACCATATCCGGCTTCAGCCTGCGGGTGAATTCCTCAAGTTCATACAAGGTAGCGTCATCCATAATCACGGCGCCTTCCTTCATCTCAGGATAGGTTCGTTTGTAATCGTCACTGTGGCCGAACTCATATCCAGAGGCTACCACTTCCATGCCGAGGTCTTCATATGCACCGATAGTGTGGCGCGGGCGGAGACCGCCTACATAGAGCATCACCTTTTTGCCTTCGAGCTTTGTCCGGTATTGTTCAATGATCTTGTCCATGACCGGCTTGTATTTTGCGATTACCGCTTCCGCGTTCTTCTGTATCTTCTCGTCAAACTTCGCCGCGATCTTCCTGATGCTGTCGTAGGTCTTTGTGGGGCCGAAGAAATTAAACTCCATCCAGGGAATGCCATACGCCTCTTCCATATGCCGGCAGATATAGTTCATTGACCGGTAACAATGGATCAGGTTCAGCTTTGCCTTTGTTGCAATGCCGATCTCGTTGATCGTTGCGTCTCCCGTGTATTGCGAGATGACGCGGAGCCCCATCTCTTCGAGAATTTTGCGCGAGGCCCAGGCGTCGCCGCCGATGTTATAGTCACCGATAAGGGCGACATCGTAGGGCGTTGATGTATCAAGCGTGCCTTTGCCGAGGACATAATCCTTGATCGTATCGTTTGCAATATGATGGCCGAGGGACTGGCTCACTCCCCTGAATCCTTCGCACCGCACCGGGACGATAGGAAATTTGAATTCCTTCTCCACGCGCTTTGACA
>CAYOYU010000412.1:0-2597 GCA_964408265.1 uncultured Syntrophorhabdaceae bacterium | reverse complement strand
GGAGGCGCTTGTACCCCTTCATCGTCGCTGGGACCACAGACGCGAGGATGCCCTCCTTTATCTTCTTCCCCTTGGCAAGCTTTGCGACCCTTGCGATGTCCTCGTAAGTACCGTTCGTGCAGGAGCCGATGAAGACCGAATCGACCTTCACGTCCTTGAGGCTCTCCACGTCCACGACCACGTCAGGCTTTGGCGGCTTCGCAATCTGCGGCATGAGGTCCGAGATATCAATGGTTATTTCCTTGACGTACTTCGCGTCCTTGTCTGCGTATGTTCCCTTCAGCGATTTGTTCCCCGTCGCCTTTGCAAACTCTTTCAGTATGGCATCGCTCGGCGGTATGAGTGCTGCGATTGCACCCATCTCTGTCGCCATCGATGCGAGGGTTATCCTCCCGGCGAGTGAGAGCGAGTCTATCGCCTCCCCGTAGAACTCCATCGCCATGCCGAGCGCGCCCTTCGAGGTGAGGGTGCCGCAGACCTTGAGCGTCAGGTCCTTCGGTGTGCAGTCCTTCGGGAGCTTCCCCCTTATGATTATCTTCATCGTCTCCGGTATCTCGAACCATGTCTTCCCCGCGCGAAATACGAATGCGATGTCCTGGTCCCCCATCCCCTGCCCGAAGGCGCCGATCGCCCCGAGGATGTTGAGGTGCGAGTCTGTGCCTACCATCGTCGAGCCGGGCGCGACGATTCCTTCCTCTATCGCGACGTGGGAGCCGATGCCCGCGTTGCAATCATAGACCTTGATTCCTTGGCCGCGCGCGAACTTCCTGCATGCGTGCTGGTTGCTCGCGTATGCGATGGTGTTCGCGGGGACGTTGCAGTCGAAGGTGAATACTGTCTTGGCAGCGTCGTTGACCTTGTCGCCGGGATAGTGCTGGTTGAAGGCCTTGACGACGTTCGCGCCGCCGAAATCGCGCGCGCTCCTCACGTCTATGTCGATCCAGACAATCTTTCCAGCGGAGACGTCCTCCCTCGCGTGCGCCTGAAGTATCTTCTCTATCATCGTCTTGGGCATTGGGGCACCTGAGCCCGAATCATGCAAGGGGTTTAAATGGTTGACGAAAATGAGATGTGACTCACATGTGAGAGAATCCTTTAAATAATGCGGAAGGAATATACAATCTTGAGAATAAAGGTGCAAAAAGATATCATTTGAATGAGGTGAAAAGATGAGTGGAAAAGCCCAAGAACCGATGTCGGTGCATAAACCTCTCGATAAGGACGGGCTCGACCTTTCCATAATGAGCCCAAAATGCCCGTATCATCCCGAAGCGAAGTCTGAGTTCTACTGTCCCTACTTCGTCTTTTCGCCGCAGTTCGGGCTGTCTCCGATGATATACGGTCCGCAGAGGTGGTACTCGACCTCCTCGCTCGTCATGGGGATAATCGCGATGGCGACGTTCTGGCTCTGCTTCGTGCCGTTTGTGGGTTTTTTCATCTTCATCGTCGTCATGGTGCTATCTATCCTCGCAATTGTCTTCGGGGCGATAGGGATGCGGAAGATACCAGCAGGGATGAGAGGAAGGGGTGGTGCGATCGCTGGTTTCATCATGGGAATACTGGCGCTGATACTTGGGTCGGTGCTGGTGATTTTTTGCAGTATCCTTACAAGTCAGTATCGCACGATGGGGGTGTGAGAAAAATGGAACCACAAGGGCCGCCGATGCACGTAGGGCTTGGGGGGAAATACGACCCCTCGATGATGAACTGCATACCTCTGGCGCCGTTCCCGCAACAGGCGCGGAAGGGGTCTCCGTTCGACACTGCCTCGTTCGTCCTCGGAATTCTCGCGATATGCGTCCACTGGATAGTCCTCCTGAAATGGGGTGTCATCCTCTTCGCCATTCCCCTGGTATTATCGGTTCTGGCGATCACCTTTGGCTCCTTCTCGGCGTTCAAGGTTCTCCTATCGAAGAAAATAGCGCCGAATAGCTCGGACAAGACAGGCTTGGCTGGATTCGCTCTCGGGATACTGAGCATGATCTTCTCCACGTCCTGGCTCCTCCTGGCCCAGACCTTCTTGTGGGGGTGGAGATGGTGAGTGAAAACGAAGGGAGCATAAACCCATGGAAGGCTTTTGGCGCCGTGATAGTTACAGGAATGATAATAGTCGCTATAGTAGGGGGCGTATTCTATGCCGCCGAGAGGACGGAAATAATCAGGGCAGAGGTCAACGTCTCGGGATACGCGCAGACCAATGCGACATACTGCTCGCTCTTCGTCGATGGCATCAAGGTGTTGACCCAGCCGTTCGGCGGCGGCCATTACGACTACCCGTACTACAACCCGCCTTACGACCCATACTCCGCCCGGAAATATTTCAGCTTCCAACAGGTGATGGTCAGGGCTAACGCAATCCACACGTTTCAAGTGACTACCGACATGGGCGAGATGTCACCGACCGTGGAATCGAGCACACCCTTCGGCGCGATCACGAACATACCGAACCTGAATATAGAGAAGAAGATGGTGTACATCACCGTGAAGGGCGTCAACATGGCGGGGGACAACCTCTCGCTCACCCTGTACGTCGATGGCGTGTACAGGGATTCGCGTTATTCATCGATGAGCGGGCAGCAGTACAACCTCTCGCCGTG
>CAYOYU010000411.1:2190-2606 GCA_964408265.1 uncultured Syntrophorhabdaceae bacterium | reverse complement strand
ATGATCACCTGTGAACCCGTTTCGCCCGAGACCTTAAGCAACACAGGGTTCATGTCAACGGTAGGTTCTATCCTCGACGCTTCTGCCTGCAATGCCTGGGCCCTGCCGATCTCTCCACCGTCATGGGTAATGTACGAATTCAGCGCCATGTTCTGTCCTTTGAAGGGCGCGACGCGCGCCCCCATATCCCTGAAGATCCTGCAGAGGGCGGCAACAACAAGACTCTTGCCCGCACCGGAACCCGTCCCTTGTACCATCAACGCCTTAGCCATTGACATCTCCATTCAGGAGCTTTATGTAAGAGCGTCTCATCTCGCTCCACCCGGTCTCACTGTGCCTTATCAGGCAGAGTATCGTAACCACGACGATGTCACCATTAAAAAAAGTATTTCCGATATCTCGCTCATTGCTCCGAA
>CAYOYU010000411.1:0-2180 GCA_964408265.1 uncultured Syntrophorhabdaceae bacterium | reverse complement strand
TGTCCCCTGTAAGTCCGCCTAACTTCCTGAGGGAAAAGGAGCCGAAGAGAAGACTGAAGAGATAGAGGGAAAGAGAGAGGACGGCCAGCAACCCTATGCTTCTCATGCCGTAGACCCTGTAAAGGTGTAATGCGGTGGCCGAGAGATACAGGGTGAATATGAGCAGTGTTGAAAGGGCGACATGGAAGAGCCTCACATTATCCAGAAAGATGCGGCCGAGCCCGTCCCTGCGGGCAGAAATGCCATGATTCATCGCGGGGACCGTGACCCATTTCGAAAATGCAGGCATCAGAAAGAGCATGCACAAGGTTACCGTCAGGGGAACAGAATGGAACAGGGCGTTCATGAGGAGGAACTTCAAGAGGATGGTCATTACCAGCGCAATCGCCCCCATGGCGCCGATCGTGCTGTCTTTCATCACCGCGAGCCTCTTTTCAATGTCTTTAGCGGGGTCGCCGGTCGACTTGATCGCCAGGGCATCGAAGGTATCGATAAGCCCGTCCAGGTCAAATCCGCCATTGGTAACCAGATGGACCAGAATGACAAGACCGCTCACGACCTCAGACTGGAATAGCTGCAAGCCTACCAGCGCTGTTACGGACATGAAGAGACCCTGGAGAGCTCCGGCAACCGGGAAGAATATCGTCGAGGCGACGAGGTCCTTTTCAGCGACTTCACCCCTGACCTTTACAGGGATGATCGTCAGAAACTGAATTGCAAGGAGCATCTGTCTCATCTAATTCACGATCTCATCGGAGACCCCGGCCTCGCCGAAGGTCGCCATCTCCCGGTATATCTTCAGCCCCGCTTCTATGAGCACCATTGCGAGCGCCGCCCCTGTTCCCTCTCCAAGCCTCAGGTCAAGATCAAGGATGGGCCTCAATCCTATCTTCTCGAGCATCGCCTTATGGCCTATCTCTGCGGAGTTATGGGCGGCGAACATATAATCCTTCGTCCTCGGTTCCATGCAGTAGGCGATGAGTGCGCCTGCCGTCGATATAAAGCCGTCTATCACCACCGGGATGCGGTTTGAGGCAGCTCCGAGAATCAATCCTGCGATGCCGCCGATCTCGGCGCCGCCGACCTTTGACAGGACATCAACAGCATCCGCAGCATCGGGCTTGTTGAGCCGTATCGCATCTTCAATTACGTTGATCTTCCTGTTCAAGGATTCTTCCGATATGCCCGTGCCTCTGCCGGTGACCCGGGAAACCGGCCTGCCGGTGAGCACCGCTGCAATGGCGCTTGAAGGTGTCGTATTACCTATCCCCATGTCGCCGGTGCCGAAGATCTTATATCCCTTCCCGGCATATCCATTGGCAAGCTCAATCCCCACCTCAAGGCACCTAACGGCATCTTCCCTCGTCATCGCGGGACCCCTGAGAAAATTCCCGGTCCCCCTGACGACCTTCATCTTCATGAGGCCCTCGATCTCACCAAAGTCATAGTCAACACCGATGTCAACGACAATAACTTCGGCCCCGGCATGGCGCGCAAGGACATTGATGCCCGCCCCGCCCCTCTGAAAGTTGAATACCATCTGGGCGGTAACTTCCTTTGGATAGGCAGAAACTCCCTCATGAACCACTCCATGGTCCCCGGCAAAAGTGAAGATGACCTTCTTGTCGAGCAGGGGGCTCCCGCTTTCCGTGATTGCAACGAGCCTCCGTGCAAACTCCTCGAGACTGCCGAGGCTCCCCGGGGGCTTGGTAAGGTTATCGAGATGCCTTTGTGCCTCCGCATAGAACGCTTCATTCACCGGCCTGATATTGCTTAGCGTCGTCCCTACCATGTCCATTTCCAACTCCTTCATCTCACTTCCTCATTTTCAAAGGCATCGTGCTCTCTGCCGTTTACTTTTTGTCGGATCCTTCCATATCCCTTTCGAACATCCCACGCAGTATATCGTTCGCACAGAACTTCCCGCACATGGTGCATGAATGTTCATCGCCGTTCCCCCTCTTTGCCTTTATCTCCCTTGCCCGTCCTTCATCAATCGCCATGGAAAATTGGGTGGACCACTGCATGTCACGTCTCGCCTTCGACATCACTTTATCGGTATGCATATCCTTATGCTTTATCATGTCGCCCACATGGGCCGCGATCCTGGAGGCGATAACCCCTTCCCGCACATCCTCGGGAAAGGGGAGTCCGAGGTGTTCCGAAGGTGTCACATAGCA
>CAYOYU010000410.1:1261-2662 GCA_964408265.1 uncultured Syntrophorhabdaceae bacterium | reverse complement strand
AAGCCACTTGAACCTCCGAGTATTCAGATGTCAATATCCCCGGAGGCAGTTCTCATTTATGTATGAGCGCAATATGAATTCAGCAATAAGGACTTCTCACCGGTGTAATCAATGGGGTTCTCAGCCTCCGGTCATTCTTCGCATCTGGCGGCGTTTGCGGTGGCTGCTATAGGCGACAAAGTTACGCTTTTGGATCCATTCGATCAGCCTCAGCGTTTCCTTTTTCGTCAGTGGACATATGGGGAGAGCGATTCGTAACAATGTCACAGTCTGAGGAAGGGTCAGAGCAAGCGTTTTTTTTAAGGCGATGGCGCACTTGAATAAGGAAATGGTGAGCGAGCATGATCAGGGTCATATGATGTTGCCAGCCGGTATATGAGCGAACTTCATACTGATCCATGCCCAATTGCCCCTTCGCTTCCTGGAAGCAGGTTTCTATGGGCCATCGCGCCACGGAGACCTCTGACATTTCATCCAAAGATGTGTTCTCCGGGGCATTGGAAAGAAAGAACTTCACTTCGTCTGTCTCGGGATTGCGGCGCAGAAAGAGCCAGACGTCCTCACCAGGCAGACCATTGCGTACCTCGACGACGCGCATACGGGCTATCCGGGAAACAAGAGGCCCTTTCGCGCCTTCCTTTAGCGTTCGGATTTCCCATTTCAGGTCAGGACAGTCGAGTATCTGGCTGACCTGCTTTGGCTGAAGCTCTCCTTTCTTTATGCGCACCCGTGGCGCAGTTCCTCCCCGGGGGATATACTCTTGCGTTTGGGGACGGGCAAGCCAAATACGGGTATCTGAAGGCACTTCGCAGAAATAGAAATAGTCTTTCGGGATACCATCAAGGAAAGAAGAATCCCGACTGAAGCCTTCATCAGCCAGAATCCACTTAACCGGCAACTGCCCACGAGCATGAATTGCTCCAATCATCTCCAGAGCCATCTGGGGTTTCGTCCAAAAGGCACAAGATTCTGGGATGCGACAATCTTTCCATAACTTTTTCTTCTCTTGTGTAAACCAACTCTCCGGAAGATAGAGATCGCCATCCACCAGAGTTGCCCCTCCGGAATTGGAATAAGCCAGGAAAACGCCAGCCTGGCAGTTATCCACCTTCCCAGTGGCGCCACAGTATTGCCGGGCGACTCCCGCTGACCTATTCCCTTTCTTCGGGATATCCGAACCATCCACAATAAGGCATCCACCCGGGTTACCAAGAGATTCCCCAACGAGCTGCTGATGCCTGTTCCGAACTCCCTCATCCTCCCATGGGCTCTCAGTAAGATACGCCTGAACTGTGCGCGGACACTGTCTGATGCCCCCGCGTGTCGCTATTCTCTCGGCGTTATGACGACCCTCGACATCAGAGAAGAGACCCTGAAGGTATCCCTCGGCGCGAAACCGTT
>CAYOYU010000410.1:0-1251 GCA_964408265.1 uncultured Syntrophorhabdaceae bacterium | reverse complement strand
TCCGAACGGTCAAATATATCATGCAAATGCTTCATATGTTCCCGCAGCAACTCTGCAATGACTTCAAGATCCCGCTCATCCACTCCCTCTTGAGGCGCCATGGAAGAAGGAATATGCGCAGTAATGTTCATAGATAATCCTCCATCCGTTCTTTCGCGGTCTTCCATCATGGGGGAAATCAAAGGGGAAACCCGCCGGAACGGTAGGGAAAGGTTCAGCGATGGGGGCGCCCGCTGAAGGTGACGACGTAAATGACGAGATAATGCATACAGAAAAATCAACTTCTGATGACTGTGGGAGTGATACGCAGGACCTCGACGACCATAACCCGCAGTTACTCCTACGGGTATCCAATTCGCTGCAAGGTAACTTGCTGCAGAGTACTTGTATGGATCGACAAAGGTCTCCAACAATATAATAATCTGCCCAAATTCCTGCTGCCAGTCTCCCACGATCCGACGCACATTGGCAGCCAATATACAGGAAGCCAGATTCTTGATTCTGACCCAGGGCAGAATCAGAAACCGATAATTGTTCGCAATGCGGGATAATCTACGCCGAAGTTCTTCAGCTGACCAACCCAGAAGGTTGTCCCGGGCAGCCAGCTTCAATGACGCACGACCCCATAAAAGAACGGCTACCGGGCGTTCCCCAAGATAAGCCAGGTACTTCAGATGCTCCCCAATAACCACCCGATTGCCCAAAGGATGAAATCGTTCCATCAGGAATCGCCAGAGCTGATCGTCTTCTTCACTCTTCACCGGCAAAACACAAACAGATGAAGAATCTGAAAGCACGCCATCGAGAGGAGAATCATCCACAACAGGACAGGGAGCATTCCAGGGGGAAGACTTTCTTCTGGGAACCCTCTGTTCCTCGAAAGAGAAGGTAACCAAGCCAAGTTTCGCCATTAACCGCAGAAACTCTTCACAGCGTTCAACGGCGAAATTGCCATCGAGAAGACGCCAGGACAATAACTGACAAACCTCGGCGGCTATCGCAGAGGCACCTTCTTTTTCGCGCTCACCTATGACGCGACGAATAAGTTCCACATCCTTCGGGAAGATTTGACGCCCTCGAATGTAGAGAATTTCTGACTCCATGGCAGGATTCCCAGTTTGATTTCCCGTATTCTCTATTCATAATACCATATTTTGGAGAATTTGTCTATAGGGTATCCTGCGCTGTAGTATTAGGCTCTTAATGCAGGTAATTACTCAACTACACACAAAACTCGCTACTGGTGGCTGG
>CAYOYU010000409.1:0-2664 GCA_964408265.1 uncultured Syntrophorhabdaceae bacterium | reverse complement strand
CATGATGCCGAAGCCCATTTCCGGCAGACCCACTGCATCTTCCAGGACATCACGGCCCAGCGGCGTGCCCAGAGCGATATGGTCAAGCTGGAGGAGCGGCTGCAGCAGGCCCAGAAGATGGAGGCCATCGGCACCCTGGCGGGCGGCATTGCCCACGACTTCAACAACCTCCTCATGGGAATTCAGGGGTATGCTTCGCTGATGCTGCTCGATACCGATCCATCCCATCACCACTATGAGAAGCTTAAACGGATCGAGGAGCAGGTGCAGAGCGGGGCGGATCTCAGTAAACAACTCCTGGGCTTTGCCCGTGGCGGCAGGTACGAGATACGGCCTGTAGATATAAACGAGATTGTCAGAAAGACCTCTTCCATGTTCTCCAGAACGAAGAAGGAGCTTACTGTTCATGGAAGATACGAGAAGGACATCTGGACGGTGGAAGCCGATTCCGGACAGATTGAACAGGTCCTCCTCAACCTCTATGTCAATGCCTGGCATGCCATGGCCTCGGGCGGGGAACTCTATCTTGAAACGGGGAATGTCACCCTCGATGAGAGGTATACCGCGCTCCATGATGCGCCTCCAGGGAGGTATGTCAAAATCTCCGTTACCGATACCGGGACAGGCATGGATGAAAAGACGAGGGAGCGGATCTTCGATCCATTCTTTACCACGAAAGAGATGGGGAGAGGCACCGGGCTGGGGTTGGCCATGGTGTACGGGATCATGAAAGGTCACCAAGGTTTTATAAATGTCTACAGCGAACCCGCACAGGGCACGACTTTTACACTCTACTTCCCCGTGTCGGACAAGGTGGCTTCCGAGGAGAGGCCCCCTATCCCGGAACTGGTTAAGGGTTCGGAAACGATACTCCTCGTGGACGACGAGCCCGATGTCCTTGCGGTAAGTAAGGCCCTGCTTCAGTCTCTCGGGTATACCGTCCACGGAATGAGAAGCGGGCGGGAGGCAATCGTCTTTTATGAAGAGAATGGAGGCGCTGTGGACCTTGTCATCCTTGACATGATAATGCCGGGGCTTTCGGGCGGCGAGACCTTCGACCGCATCAGGGAACTGAACCCCGGGGCAAGGATAATCCTGAGCAGCGGCTACAGCCTGAACGGCCAGGCGCAGAAGATTATGGAAAAGGGATGCCACGGGTTCATTCAGAAGCCTTTCAATATAGCCCACCTCTCCCGGAAAGTCCGCGAGGTGCTGGATAGTTAGGCTGTACTCGCCGCTCCCGCCCTCCTCCCCTCGCGCCATAGTACCCCTCGCAATAAACGTTATTGGGTCTATCCTTCCCCTTGATATAATAGACGTGGAACAAATCGAGCCCTGTATGTGCGGACGGATTCGGTAAAACGAGGAGGGTACATGAAGGAGGCTTTGCGGAAGAGTACTTTAACGTCCTGGTGCGGTCATGCGATGATCGGCTTTGCGGTGGCTGTACTCATCTTTCTTGTCGCCACGCCCTCCCGGGTAACTGCAGAGGACATCCGGGTGACAAACAAGTGCCCCAATTCAATGTTGGTCGTTGTAGAGCAGCATTATCTTTTGGATTCTTTTTGCAGGGACAATACATGCCAGGGCTTGTGCGACAAAAAACATGAATTTTACGTCTATGCACGGAGTAGTCATACAGACAAGAACCCTGGATGTGCGATAAAAAAAGTAGTAGCCACCATCAGCGTTGACCGGGAGTATAGGAATTCGCGTATTGTGTGCACGTTAAAGCGGGGAAGCACTATTTTTTCAGCCGATACACATGGAGTTGTCGGTGAGCCGACCTGGAGGTTCACCTGGCAAGGAATGAGCATTCCCACCCCGTGGGATGTTCTCCCCCCACTGGATTTACAGTGTCAGAGGAATGAACATTGAGTCATGACGGAACCGGCTTGTCCGGGGTAAAGGCCCCACCGATGGGCTCGAAACTGAACCGGGCAAACCTGACCAGGGCAGAAGGTCTCCCTTTCCTGCGGTAATAGTCCTTCATCTCAAGCGGCAGACCTGCGTAGTACTGGGTGTATCATGTAGTCGATTTCAAAAACCTATACGTAATAAGTACATCTACAAGTGTTGCATGACGGCGCCTTCACGGTTCGGGAAGATTGCCAAGCGTAATCTGGAAAACAGGGGTAGCGAGGCCCCGATGTCGGTTCGGTTACTTTCCGTGGAGCACACCCATCCAGTGTAACGGCTCGGTTTCTCTGATCTTGCCCGGATACACCTGAGTGGTCTTCGGATCTTGGTATCGGAGAATTACCTTGGAGATGACCTCAAGAGGAGTTCCATTTCGGCTCGCATAGGCGGCCGACTGACGTCTCAAAAAGGCCCATCATCTCGTCAACAACCGTCATGCCTCCGGATCTCATCTTCCCAATCCCTCACAAAGGGTCTGGCGTCCATCTGCCCATAGCAGCAGCACCGGTCTCCCCCCGGACGAGGCGTTACCGGGATGCATATCCACCCACCGCGTGTAGTTCGGCAGCCTCATCAGTTCCAGGATTTTATTGGCCCAGTGGGGAAATTCAGCGGGGTCCCTGAGCACTCCGGACTCAATTATTCTCAGTATGTTGTCCGTTGCCTCGGGTATCTCATGATACATCCTGGATCCCCAGTACAAAGCTATCTCCGCTTGGCTTCCCGACTCTTCTCCCGCGCCAT
>CAYOYU010000408.1:2357-2671 GCA_964408265.1 uncultured Syntrophorhabdaceae bacterium | reverse complement strand
TATTGAACTTCTCAAGGCTGGACCATTGTCCGTCAATGCATGTAGGCGACGGTCGGAACGGGGACGATTCTGACGGTGATGGCCCCGCTGCAAACAGAAAATGGGCGCACCGGTGCATTGAGTATTCTTCGGCAAGGCGCAAAAATACCTTCTCCTTGATTCGGAGTAGGTGAGACTATCGCGAGATTGGTTTCGGCTATCGCTTGCTTCTATAAGACCTCCCTTCAAACGTCAGGAAGTGCCCGTTCAGACCCAGGCGATCGAGGATCGCCGAGGCGGTCACAGAGTCGAAGATTTTCCCCCATTGCGACGGG
>CAYOYU010000408.1:0-2319 GCA_964408265.1 uncultured Syntrophorhabdaceae bacterium | reverse complement strand
CCCGGTCTCGGAGCGCTTCGAGATGATCTGGAAGATGCTGTCCGCCTGCTCCTTGGTGGGGAAGACATATCCCATCTCATCGAGGCAAAGCACCTTGACTCTCGCGTAGTAATCGATCAGGCTGTAGACGCTCCTGGCTTTTGCGAGTTTCGCGGTAAGGTCGAAGATGCTGATCGAGACCGCCTGCTGGCCCTTCATGATCGCATCCACGCACAAGGCGTCGGCGATGTGTGTCTTACCTACACCCGCCGGGCCCATGATCACGATGTTACAGGTCTTCTGGAGCCATTCGGTGTTCATCAGTTCCATGATCTTGTCCCGGGGCACCTTGGGATTGAACTTCCAGTCAAACTCCTCGATCCGCTTCACCCGTTTGATGCCGGACATCTTGAGCAGATGATCGACCCTGCGTTTCTCCCGTGCATGATATTCAGCCGCAAGGAACCGGTCGATGATCGTTCGATCCTCTTTGGCGAGTGATTCCCTGTCCGTCAGGACCTTCAAATTTTTCCGTACGTCATTTGAGTTTGTCATATTCCGATAAGTCCCTCCCTTCGTAGGTAATGTCCAGAAGCCGCTGGTCTTGGGGATAGACAGGGTTGTCCTTGGTCTTGTGCGGCACGTTTAGGAAAGGGACCAAATGATTCACACGGCATATGCCGCCCTGTTTAGCTTGCCTGTGGGCCGACAGGAGCATGCCCTTTGATACCTGCTTGATGAGCTTGAACAGATCATAGGCGACTGCCACGGGGTCTTGACCATCTTGTTCCGCGGCGGCCAAGAACTGGCGCACCGAGATATCCATGCTGCTCATGAGCTGGTATATCCGCTGGTATTTGAAGTTCGGTGTGATGGACAGGAGCCGCTCCCGGTGCAGGGGATTCTCGATCTTCTGGCTCCGGAGAAAGCTCCGCTTGTGGGTTGTGATCTTTTTGCCCTTGTCGTGGAGTTCGAGATACTCGGGATAGGCCAGGAGTTCGAGGGTCGGTCCTGATGCAGGGACGGAGTAGCGATTGGTCTCGAACGAAACGAAGCCTGTCTTGCCGACCGTGACCATAACAGATCTGCGCGGCTGGTAGTGTATCTGCGGCAGGGCGGTCAGCTTTTCTTCTTTCAGCATTTCAGCAGGCGGCCGTTCTGTCGTGCGATGGATTCTTTTATTCCTCTCCTGCCTCCAGAGCGAAACCTTCTTATTGAGCTCGGCAATATCCTCGCAGGAAGTGACCCGGAGATAATCCTTGAGGTCCCGTATAACCCGCTCCACGCGCCCCTTCTCATTCGGCCTTCTTACGGTGCAGGGGTGTACCCCGAAGCTGTAATGACGGCAGAAGTCCATGAACTGGGCGTTCAGCTTCAACTCAGGCGTTCGCGTGGTTACAACACTGCTCAGATTGTCGTACCGACACTTTCCAGAAACTCCACCTGTCTCACGGAAGGCTTCGATGTGGCCGGCCAGAAAGAACTCCCTGGTGCAGCGGGGCTAAAAGTGAACGTAGACATAACGGGACCATGACAGAAGGAAAACGAAACCGTACGCAATCCCGGACGGTATCCGCCACAGTGCCCAATCCACCTGGGACTCTTCTCCAGGCAGGAACGTGAGTTCATGAAACACCGGCCTTTTGCTTTTTCTCCGGTATTTGCGGGTATGAACAGAGAGCATGGTGTAACCGCCGGAATATCCATACGGCTTTAAGCGGCTAAGCACCTGCTGCGCTTGCAGGTAGGGATGTTCCTGGTACCACTGCTCGATCAGGCGCTCGTAGGGAGCAATGAGCGTCTGCTTGGAGGGCTTCTGTATGCTTTGACCGTTGATAATTCTGGTGACGCGCTTCTTCCCCATGGAAAGCGCCTTCGCAATCTGCCGGATCGACAAGCCTTCCACAGCGCGCAGATGCTTCACCCTGCTTTCGAGGGATTCGTTCTTATTGCCCGCATGATCGTTCGTCATGGCGGGATTATTACCATACTGCGCTTGGAATTTGAATCTGGTCTTGTATCTCGCCGGAAGAAACCGGGCAACGCACTGATCCAGCGGCACTATTTCGCGTACTCGGCTTGTATCTCACAAAGGCCGGCAGGGTGATGCGGCCAAACTTCTCGCAATATCAATCACTTGAAGGGGCATCTCGGCTTGTATCTCACGCAGCACGATGACATTTTTCTCAACGGCATCAAGGGCTTTGGAGAACATCTCGGCTTGTATCTCACCGGGCGAGAACGTCACCCGCCGCTCTTTTTTCTTCCGTCGCCAGGTCTTCTGATAATCGGGGTGGTCTTTTCTCCACCCCTTGATCATCTCATACCTGCCGAGCCAGC
>CAYOYU010000407.1:0-2672 GCA_964408265.1 uncultured Syntrophorhabdaceae bacterium | reverse complement strand
AAAAGAGTAGCCCGGGAACTACATGATGAGACTGCCCAATCGCTTACTAGCTTGACCTTAAACCTACAGGCGATTATAGGAATGGCTGAGATGAAAGGGATCAGGGATACTGAGTTTATGGAGAAGCTCAGGACGGTACACTCCTATGCGGTCCATGCTGGCAATGAGATAGTAAGGCTCATGAAAGAACTCCGTCCCACCTTGCTGGACGAGCTGGGGATGGCAGCGGCAATTCACCGTTATGCTAAGGATACCCTTCAAGCTCAAGGTATTAATGTATCTGTAGAATTCAAAGGCACCGATCGTCGCTTCCAGCCTGAAGTTGAAGTAACGCTCTTCCGTATCGCTCAGGGGGCAATAGGCAATATTCTGGAGCACTCGGGGGCAAAGAATGTCCTAATCAAACTGGAGTGTAACGACAAAGAATGTGCATTAAATATCAAGGATGACGGTAAGGGCGGGGGGCAGGTTTATTCACCATGAGAGAGAGAACGAGTTTGGTAGGCGGCACTGGCTATGTTGAGTCCAAGCCGGGACAAGGGACGACGGTTATAGCCAAGGTTCCATTGGTGATGGATATCGCAGGTGAAGAAGATAAGGGTACTGATAGTCGATGACCATACCCTGGTGCGAGAGGGGATTTGCGCTCTGCTTGCGCTTGTTGCCGACATAGAAGTAGTCGGCGAGGCAGCCAATGGATTTTTGACAGTTGTGCCAATTAGTGCTATATGTAACTACTCAGCAAATGACCCTGGCGCTCCGCTTCAGGGTTATAAATGAAAGAAACTTGCCAGGAAATCACCCTTTACGATATAAAGGCGCCATAAAGAGATATACTGCACTCTGGCAGTTAAGGCCGATACTACAATGGTGTCACTGGACCCGTTACTCAGCATGGTTCCGGGCGTATTCGGTTGTAACATTGGCGACGTGGCCTCCACTTTTTTGGTGGTACACGATCCCGTTTAGGAGAGTGCAAAGAAAAACCGACCCGGGTCAGAGCGCGGCTATCTGTAACCCCCAGCAAGGAGATAGCGCCATGAGCAAGCATATTAACAAGCAAAATCAAACGCAACGAGAAAAACATTATAGAAAAAAGCAGAGCGATTCCTTTCCTGTCATTAATCCAAACGCAGCCGGCATCGATGTGGGCTCTGAAGAACACTGGGTCGCGGTACCCGAAGACCAAGATGAACGACCTGTGCGCAACTTCAAATGCTTTACGGCTAATCTGCACGCCATGGCTGATTGGCTGAAAGAATGTGCTATCCAAACTGTGGTCATGGAATCGACCGGTGTCTATTGGATTCCCCTGTATCAAATCCTGGAAAGTCAGGGATTTGAAGTGAAACTGGTCAACGCAAGACATGCGAAGAATGTCCCTGGGCGTAAAACCGACGTATCGGACTGTCAATGGCTTCAACGTTTGCATACCTACGGACTTTTGTCCGGTTCCTTCCGGCCCGAAGACTCTATTTGTGTACTGCGAAGTTTCTGGCGACATCGAGATACCCTTATTCGCTATGCCTCTTCCCATGTGCAGCATATGCAGAAGGCCCTCACTGAGATGAATATCCAATTACACAAGGTGATCAGTGACATTACCGGATTGACCGGAATGCGCATAATCAGAGCTATACTGGCAGGTGAGCGCGACCTGGTAACATTGGCTCACATGAGAGACCCGCGTATCAAGAGCAGCACCGAAGACATTGCCAAGGCACTAGAGGGAGATTATCGTGAAGAACACCTCTTTGCCTTGAGACAAGCCGTTGAACTATATGATGTCTATCAGCAAAAGATCGAGGCCTGCGATCAGCAGATTGAGCAATATTTAACTCAATTAGATTCCAAAATAGACCTTGAATCCAATCCCCTTCCATCCTCCAGAAAGAGCAATAAAACACCAAAAGGCAATGCCCCTCATTTTGATCTCCGCACCCATCTGTACAGGATCAGCGGTGTTGATTTTACCCAGATCGATGGTCTGGATACGGTCTCTGTGCATACCATCCTCTCCGAGGTGGGCCTTGATCCTGCCGCCTTTCCCACAGAAAAGCACTTTTCCTCTTGGCTTGGCCTTTCTCCCAACAATCGCATTACAGGAGGCAGGATCAAGAGCAGCAAAACAAGAAAGGTTGTCAACCGTGCTGCGAACGCGTTCCGAATGGCTGCTCAGAGCCTCACCCATAGTTCATGCGCCCTTGGGGGCTACTATCGTCGTATGTGTGCTCGCTTGGGTGCCCCAGAAGCAATTACTGCCACCGCCCACAAGCTGGCACGAATTTTTTATCACCTCTGGAAAAATGGCGGAACCTATCAAGATCCCGGTCACCTTTATTATGAACAAAAATACAAAGAACGTGTTATCAATAATATGATCAGAAAGGCCAAACAATTGGGCTTTCAAATTAACATAGAGCCTCTTAATGCGCTTCAAGTTTCTTAGGAGGAGTTAGGAGCCAGAATTCAGGAGATAGAAGGAGGCACAGGATGGGAAGAATACGCCAAATGATCAATGTCAGCGGACGAGAGTGCTGGACATTATTTGATACGGGTGCTCGGAACACATACGTCGTTCCCGAGGTTGCCTTGTTATTGACAACCTCAAAAATCAGAAAACCGTTTCGAAGTGCAATAGGTGGAAAAGTCAAAGAAACAACTGAAACAGC
>CAYOYU010000406.1:0-2694 GCA_964408265.1 uncultured Syntrophorhabdaceae bacterium | reverse complement strand
ACCAGACGCTGGAGCTTACCCGGCAGCGGCAGGGTCATTGGATGCGCGCGCTCCGGAGTAATATCAAGACATGGTTGGGCCTGGACGCGAGCAGCGATCTTATTAAGGGGCTCCATATGCTTATTTCCCTGCTGCGGGTGCCGGTGGCGCGATTGGTTTAATCCGGATCGCCGGCGCCCAATGATCTGCCCTACCTGAGTGTGTCGTTTTATTTCAGTTCTCGTTGCTGTATACCATCCATCAAACAGACAAAGGAGGTCGTTGATGGATGAGGAACTGAAAAAAGCGGTAGCGGTGTTCCGGTATGGAGTGATTGCGGATTTTGTGGGGGGAGTGACGCTTCCCCGGGGTGACCGCAGACGGCGGCTTGCGGAGAAGTGCGCTCAAAAGTGGCGGATACCGGGAAGTACAAGGACAAGGATCGGACAGTCAACGATCAAGGAGTGGATCAGCCGGTATAAAGCCTCGGGTAATCGGCTTGAATCCCTGTATCCGAGCGAGCGGGAGGACAAAGGCAAGAGTCGGGCGGTGGATGACGATACCGCGGCGGGAATAACGGCTCTTCGCAAAGAGATGCCTCATGCCACCCTTCCTGTGCTCATGCGCGTAGCCAGGGAGCGGAAGATCCTCCTGCCCGGCACGATGATCGCTCACTCTACCCTGTACCGGTTTCTTACAGCGCGGGGGCTTATGGACCTACCCGCTCTGCCTCCCAAGGACCGGCGCAGGTTCGAGGCGGAGAATCCGAACGACCTGTGGCAATCGGATGTGATGCACGGACCAACGGTCCTGGTGGACGGCAAACAGAGAAAGGCCTACCTCACGGCGTTCATCGACGATCACTCGCGGCTCATTCCTCATGCCGAGTTTTTTCTCTCGGAACGATTGGACAGCTTTCTGGATGCCCTCCGGAAAGCGCTCCTGATGCGGGGGCTTCCCCGAAAGCTCTATGTGGACAACGGTCCCGCGTTTCGGTCCGGTCATCTTGAACATATCTGCGCATCTCTGGGGATCGTACTGATACACGCAAAGCCCTATCAACCGCAAGGCAAGGGGAAGATCGAGCGGTTCTTCCGCACAGTGCGGATGCAGTTTCTTCCCATCACGAAGGAGTCCACCCTTGCAGGGTTGAACGCCGCTCTCTCGGACTGGGTCCGTGGGTATCATGAAACGCCCCACAGCACGATCGGCGAACCGCCGGTTCGGAGGTTCATCAGGGGCCTCGCCTGTGTACGACCGGCGCCGCCCGACCTTCCCGATCACTTTAGAAAGGAAGCGAAACGAACCGTTGCAAAAGACCGCACGTTCACCATCCAAGGCCGGCTGTATGAGGCACCGGTGGACCTTACCGGAAAGCAGGTGCGGCTTTTGTATCACGAGCATGATCCCGCCAGGGTCGAGGTTCTGTGGGAAGGAAAGACCCATGGCTTTGCCTCCGTCCTCGACGTAAACGTGAACTGCAGGGTCAAGCGGGAGAACGGTGTCACGGGGATCGATCCGGGCAATACGCCGGATAGATACAAAGGCGGGAACCTGTTCACCACGAACGACAAGAAGGAGAACGAACTATGAGCAATCAGCATGCAACGTACAAGATCTTTTTCGGTTTCCAGAAGGAACCCTTTGGACAAAACGTCCGGGTAGAAGACATGATGAAAACGAGCGGGCTGCTGGGCATCCGGGAGCGGTTTCTGTACGCCGTGGGTCTTTCGGCCGTAGCGGTGATAACGGGAGACGTGGGCAGCGGTAAATCATCAGGGCTCCGGTTCGCGCAGGCACAGCTTCACTCCTCGGAGTACAAGGTACTCCATGTCACCGCGACCTCCGGGACGATCGCGGAGCTGTACAAGCAAATCTGCCATGCTCTGGACATTGAGACCAGGGGATCCTCAAAAGCCGTTCTTACCAGGATCATCCGATCCTGCCTTCTGGACCTTGTTGGAAAGAAGCAGAAACCTCTTCTCGTGATCGACGAGGCGTCGCTCCTTCGGCTCGACGTCTTCGCCGAGCTCCATACCCTCACCCAGTTCGAGTCTGACTCCCGGCCTGTGCTGCCGATTATCCTTGCCGGTCAGAACAATATCATCGACAACCTACAGTTCCGTCCGTCGCGCGCCCTGGCGTCGCGCGTGGTGGCACGGGGACACCTGGAGGCGCTCTCACAAGATGAGATGGCCGCGTATCTGACACACCATCTGGACATCGCGGGTATCCGTCAGAACCTCTTCTCCGAACAGGCCGTGACAGCAATCCACCAAGGCTCCGGGGGACTACTTCGGAGGGCGAATAATCTGGCCCGAGGGAGCCTCATCGCAGCGGCAGCTGAGAAGTGCAACGTCATCTCCGCAGAACATGTACGAATCGCGTCCACGGAAATAATCTGAATCATCGGGGGGCACGTCCCCCCGTTCTTCATAAGATGAGGGCCGGAATAATGTGGACAGCGATTGAGTTGGCTTAATGTGAAGTGGCTGGATTAATCAGAGAACTTGGGCTGGAATAATGTGGGAATCAACAGATGTAAAAGTGAGTCTGAATATTCGATAAGGCAACAATATAGAGCGATCAAGTTTCTATGCCACGGATGCCCCTTATCGAATTTCAGATATTTGGCGTAGTTTATGGCGCTTACGATTTCTTGTTTGTACTCTTCCATTTTATTACCTGACGATGAGTTTACACGCAGCGTGACGG
>CAYOYU010000405.1:0-2699 GCA_964408265.1 uncultured Syntrophorhabdaceae bacterium | reverse complement strand
CTTACTTCTTGGTATCGCTTTTTGCTCCATGTCATTCCTCCATACGCTCTTTTTCCCCTTGTTCATGCTCACTTTTCCCCGAAAACATAAACGGGCCGGAAGCAACCCGAGGGGGAGTTGGGGCTATATCGCCTCCGGCCCGCGTAGCGCTCTTATGGTAAGCCGTATTTGCTCCAGTTGGCTATTACCCTATCCAATACCTCTTTCTGGGGCTTCACGGGATGGGCGGTGGGACGGGTCCTGCCTTCACCCTGCCACTTGGTGGTGGCGTCAATGCCCATAAGGGAGCGGAAGGTAATGTCCGTCTGTCCCCTCTGCGGAAATTCCACAGGTCTCACGCTTCCCGCCGGGTTCAGCGCATATCCTCCGATGGGAGGTGTAATTATCACGTCCTGATGGGGATCCACCCGAGTGGATAAGGCCCAGATGACCTCTTCCGGGTCACTGATATCGATATCGTCATCGGTGACAATGACAATGTTGCAGGTAGACGCGATGTACGGCAGGGAGAATGCCTGGTAAATAGCCTCTTTGCCCCATCCGGGGTAACGTTTCTTGATGGCGATAATAGCGGTGAAATCGCGCCCTGACGGGGGAAGCCAGGCGGCCGTGCATCCGGTGATTCTTTCCTTGGCCTGAATGGTAAAAGTCGAACACTGCTGTATCATCCGCAGCATCTCTGCGTCTCCCAGCGTCGGGCCTTCGATAGTGGTAAGGAAGAGTGGATTCTTTCTATGGGTTATGCATTTTACGTTGAAGACGGGGAGAAGCATCCCCTCTTCAAACATCCCCATCCACTCACCGAAGGGCCCCTCCATCTTGTTTTCGTCAAAGAAGATCTCCCCTTCGAGAATTATCTCCGCCGTTGCTGGCACCTCAAGGTCTAAGGTTTCACACTTGACCACGTCGACAGGCGCTCCGTTGCGCAACGCGGAAGCAAAGGCGAATTCGTCCGTACCTAAGGGTATCTTCGTCCCTGCCGCCATATAGAGCGAAGGGTCGGTACCGATGGCGGCTGCGCAGGGCATGCTCTTCAGGCCTTTCTTCTTGGCCCTGTCGTAATAGATTCCCTGGTCCTGAAAGATATTGCACATGATACCGGTACTCTTTTTGTCATGAACCATCATCCGGTAGATGCCCGCGTTGGGACCGAACTTATCGTCTTTCGCGATCACGAGAGGAAGGGTTATGTAAGCGCCACCATCTGCGGGACTCCATTGGAGAATCGGAAACTTGCCGAGGTCGATTTCATCTCCCTTAAGGACCACCTCTTTGCACGGACCCGACTTAACTAGTCTCGGCTTCTGCCACTTGCTCTGGTCAAGCTGAGCCATAAACAGGTCGCGGTACTGTTTTACGCTCAAACCGCGTGGAAACCCGCAGGACATTGCAAACCGATCGAGGGTCCCGAAGACATTCGTTACGATGGGAACATTATATCCCTTCACGTTCTCAAGGATAACCGCCGGCCCCTGCCTTTTCCCTAATTCCCATATGATCGAAAATACTTCATGTCCATCGGCAATCTCCTCTTTGACGTGGACCAGTTCTCCTCGCTTCTCCAGGTCACTCAGATACTCTCTTAAATCATTGTACATTTTCTGATTCCTCCTTTAGGAATAATGACCGCCCCTCCAACTCCAGGTTCGGTGGGTTCCCTTGCTTCGAGCTCTTCTTGATCAATCGGTTGTTTACATCTTTTATATGGAGTTTGTTTACAGCTTTTGCGTCTTCGACTTTACCCGCTTCAAGAAGATCCACAATCTCCCGGTGGGCTTTAAGAGTATTGAGGGTAATCTGGCGGCTCGGCCGTATCTTGCACAGAAAGTACGAGAGTAGTTCGATAATTGCGGAGAGAGTGTCGATGAGGATGGTATTCCCTGTCATCCGCACAAGCAAAAGATGAAAGTCAAAATTCTTATCAATCTTTTCTCTTTCCTTTCCTTCCTTGAAGAACTGCTCGGCTTTATCGATGGATTTTCGTAGTCTGTCGATGTCTCTAGCCGTTATTCTCGTTGTGACAATCTCAATAACGATTGATTCTAGCCAATACCGGGCTTCTGTAAGATCAACAAGCTTGATCTGTCCAAGCTTCCAGTTGTCGGAGAGATAGTCGATCAACTGCTGGCTGCTCTTGACTTCTTGGATGAAGCAGCCCCCTTGATTCCCCTTCTTGATAATAACCAGTCCGGACAGTTCAAGGATCCTCAAGGCTTCCCTCACAGCAGACCTGCTTACCCCGAACGCACGGGCCAATTCGTGTTCGGAAGGTAGTTTGTCGCCAGGCCTGAGCGTACCGGAAAGGACAGCGTCCTTTATCTGATCAACAATCTTCTCGAAGAGTCGTCTATCTTTTACATTATCAAACATTGGGTTTCACTCTGTCTAATGTCGTACATTAGACGTTATATATCAGACATAAAAACTTGTCAAGCAAAATATTTGAGAAACTTTTCCCCCTTTAATGTCTGCTACTTGTACCGCATAAACTCGTGCGGCAATAATCTCATGTCATACAATTGATAGATCGATCTTTTATGAAATACCTATTCAGGAGACAGATTCGCACTTAGAAAGTGCGTGGTTTCGGGTCCGCAGTATTCATCGCTCAATTGACCCCTATGCTGCGTGTTATCGATGCATTATGGTAGTGTCAAATATCTTTCGCACTTTCCATAGCAACCCCACTCCGGTTATGC
>CAYOYU010000404.1:0-2703 GCA_964408265.1 uncultured Syntrophorhabdaceae bacterium | reverse complement strand
TCCATTCAGAACCCCTCCTCCCAGAGCCCCGATGATAGCGAGGGCGACCTGGGGGAGAAAGATGGCCCCATATTGGGCATCAGTAAAACCATGCACTTCCTTGAGAACAATACTGCTGGCAGGGAAGCTCACCAGTGTAATCCCCTGAAGGCATCCGGCAAAACAGACAATGGCTATCGCCGTTTTCGTCACAGGATTTACTCTTCTATCGGCCTCAAACATACGCCCGTTCCCGTACTCGAGACAGTTCCCGCCAGAATGCCGGGATATCCCTGCGGTAGCGCCGCATGACCGGTTTGGCGATCAGGCCCGTCCATCCCGTCTGGTGCGACGCCCCCGGTCCCTGGCCCGTGTCACCGTGAAAGTACTCGTAGAATAGATAGCGACCCTGCCAATTCGGGTCCCGCTGTAAGGGGCTCTCCTCCGCGAAAGCAGGAATCCGACCACGCTCGTCACGGCGGTAGAGATTCACCAGCCGTTCTGCCACCAGTGTCGCGATCTCTCTGAGATTCAACTCACGGTTGTCCAGACATGGAACCGGTACTTTGAAGTTGTCCCCCAGATAACGGTAGAACTTCTCAAGGGCCTGCACCAGGGAGTAATTGGTCGGCATCCAGATCGGCCCTCGCCAGTTCGAGTTGCCACCAAACAGACCCGCCGTGGACTCCCCAGGGACGTATTCTATCATGGACTCCCCTATGCCGGGGAGAATACCCAATTCCCGGTGATTGGCGTGAACGCGGCTGACACTTCGTATCCCATAAGGTGCAAGAAACTCTTCTTCCTTGAGCAAACGCTGGAGTATGCGCGGCAGCATAGTATGGTCTACCAGCGCAAGAAGATGTTCGCCCCGTTCGTTGGTCGTGTGAGGGCAGGCGCAAATCGTATGCCCTTGAAACATCCCGCCTCTGTGCTCGCTTAAAATGGCTTGAAAGCGGGGGACCTTTTTGAGCAGGCGCTGATCCACTATTTCGCAGGCAAACAGGGGAATCAGACCCACCCAGGAATAGACATCGATGCGATGGGACTTCCCCTCCGGGTCGACGACAAGATCCTTGAAAAAACCGGCTTCGGGATCCCAAAGGGGGACCCGGCCGCCAGCATGGCCAGCAATCGTATTGGCGATACCCAGAAACTGCTGATAAGTCTGAATCGCGATGTCTTCATAATCAGGGTCTTCGGTCGCCAGCTCCAGGGCCATGACCGTCATGTTCAGGGAAAACATGGCCATCCATCCTGTCGCGTCGGCCTGTTTCAAACCAAATCCCATGGGCAAAGGCTTGGACCGATCGAAGACTGAAATGTTGTCCAACCCCAGGAAGCCCCCTTCGAAAACGTTGTCGCCCTCGGTGTCCTTTTGATTGATCCACCAAGCATAGTTCAGCAGCAACTTGTGAAAAACACGCTGAAGAAAATTCAGGTCACCCTTGCCCCGCTGCACTCGTTCCGCCCGAAATACTTTCAGGACTCCCATGGCGTGCACCGGAGGATTGACGTCTCCAAAGGACCACTCATAGGCGGGCATCTGTCCATTGGGATGCAGGTACCTCTCCTTGAGTATGAGTTCCATCTGCTCCTGCGCAAGATCCACATCCACCAACGAAAGAGCGGCGCACTGATAGGCGAGGTCCCACGCGGCAAACCACGGGTACTCCCAGGTGTCGGGCATGCACAGGATATCTCCCGCCTTGAAATGGCGCCAAGCGTGGTTGCGTCCGGACTTGCGACCTTCCGGAGGTGGGACACGGTCCCCTTCAAGCCAACGATCAACGTCATGGTGGTAGAATTGCTTATTCCAGATCATGCCCGCCAATGCCTGGCGCATGATCCGCTGGTCCTCTTCTCCAGCTTCAGGGAGCAACGCCTGATAAAAGAGATCCGCTTCGGACCGCCGGTTGGAAAAAGCCTTCTCACTAGCGGCAAAGGGTTTCTTCATCGGTGCCGCGGACAAGACCAGTTCCAGACGGGAAGACTCTCCTCCCTCAACATCGAGGGTATGCCAGGCTGCAAACTTGGTTCCGACTTGAACCGGATTCACTGCCTCTTTCTCGCCCTGAACCACGAACCTGTGAAAGGCGTCCTTTACGTAGGGAGAGGAGCTTGCCTGTCCCCACAGCCTTTCGGCATTACTCTCATTTTCCGTGTAGAGTGTCCGGGCCGGCTGCCGGCCATAAAGATAGGTCGACCCCAGCGTCGCATGATTGGCCTGAACCGCCCATACCGCGCCATTGGGTGCTGCCATGCTTTTCAGAACCGGTTTCTCCCCTTCGTCCCCGCCCCATGACCAGGTGTTTCGAAACCATAGAGACGGAAGCAGATGGAGGGTGGCTGTATCAGTGCCCCGGTTGTAGGCCACTATGCAGAGGTGAATCTCTTCGGGAGTGGCCTTGGCGTAGGTCACCTCTACGTCCCAGTAGCGACTCTCATGGAACACCCCCGTGTCAAGAAGCTTGAACGGCGGGTCATGGCGCCCACGCCGAGCGTTTTCTTCTACCATCTGTGCATAGGGGAACTCAGCCTGCGGATACTTGTAGAGATAGCGCAGGAAGCTGTGACTGGGTGTCGCATCGAGGTAAAAGTACTCTTCCTTCACGTCCTCCCCGTGGTTGCCCTGATTCCCGGTAAGGCCGAACGCCCTCTCGTTGAGTATTGGGTCTTTGCCATTCCACAGAGTCAGGGCAAGACAGAGCCTCTGCTCTTGAT
>CAYOYU010000403.1:0-2710 GCA_964408265.1 uncultured Syntrophorhabdaceae bacterium | reverse complement strand
AAGCGGTTCCATCGAGGTTCTCGGCAAGAATATAAGGGACTGCCGGCCGGATATCAGAAAATCAATCAATTTTGCCGCCGTGTACGCCCATATGCCTGCGAATCTGACGGTCCGACAGAACCTCTACGTCTTTGGCCTGCTTTACGAGGTGAAGAATCTGAGACAGCGGATAGAGAGCCTTCTTAAGGAATTCGAGCTGGAGAGAATGGCTGATCAGCGGGCCGGGCTGCTATCCTCGGGCGAACTGAGCCGCCTCAACCTGGCTAAAGCCATCATCAACGAACCTCGTTTGCTCCTTCTCGACGAACCCACGGCATCCCTGGACCCAAACGTCTCCAAGATAATCAGGGACAGGATAAAGGAATACGCCGTCAGAACGGGTACCGGCATTCTCTGGACATCCCATAACATGAACGAGATTGAAGCTGTCTGCGATACGGTACTCTTCATGTCAAAGGGGAGGATCCTTCTCAGCGGCAACCCTTTAACCCTGCCCTCTGAACATGGGAAGAAGAGCCTCGAAGAATTATTCATAGCGGTGGCTCGCGAGCCGCTCGGCTTTATGGAGTGACTATGAGCCCGTCCAGGATTTATGCAATTTTCGTCAGACAACTCTTTTTGCTGTTATGTAACCCCACTCGCCTGGTGAGCGTCTTTCTCTGGCTCGTCATCGACATCATCCAATGGGGCTTCATCAGCAAATACCTGGGAACATTCGGCGAAGCAACCTTCGGATTCATCAGCGTCATTCTCGGTGCAATCCTCCTCTGGGAATTCATGAGCCGCATCCAGCAGGGGATACTCATGGCCTTTCTCGAGGACATCTGGACACAGAATCTCATCAATTTCTTCGCCTCTCCACTCACACTTTCCGAATACTTGAGCGGCCTCATACTGACAAGCATCGTCACCGGCATGGCCGGGTTCCTGGCCATCACGGGGATCGCCGGAGCAGCCTTCGGCTACAACATCCTGAAGATCGGCATAATGCTCTTCCCCTTCCTGGTCATTCTTCTCGTTTTCGGCGTTGCCATGGGGATATTCGTCTCCGCCATGATTTTCCGTCTCGGGCCGTCAGCTGAGTGGCTCGGCTGGCCCATCCCTCTGGTGCTCTCGATCTTTGCCGGCGTCTTCTATCCCATCTCAACGCTTCCCCCGATCTGCAGGTACTTTGCCATGCTGATTCCGCCCTCCTATGTTTTCGAGAGCCTCCGCGCCATGCTTGCCTCCGGCGCCTATCCGGCCAACCTTGCCTCGAGCCTTATCGTCAGCGCCCTTCTCTCCGTCGGTTACCTGTTGCTGACAACCCGGTTTTTCGTGGTCATCTATCGGAGGAATCTGAAAAGCGGCACCATAGCCAGGTTCAATGCGGAGGCGCTGTAGCCGGCGTTTTCACCGGAGGGGGTATTACTGCAGCAACGAGGTGGTCCGGGCGGTCCCGGAAGATTTCACAGCTTGACTATGTCCAGCGGGATTTGGGTAACCCGCTCCAGGCGGTCTTTTCTCACGATAAAATCGACCTCTATGCCTATGGACCCCCTTCCCGGCAGCACGAATTTGGGTTCAAAGGCAAAGACCATGCCCTCTTGCAGGATTGTGTGGTGTTTCGGGGTAATAACAGGCAGTTCGTTGATTTCAAGGCCGATGCCATGCCCCATGAAAGAGACCTGTCCCTCCCCGAAGCCCATGAAATTGGCTTCCAGATGGGCCTGTTTCACCAATTGTGCAGCTCTTTGGAAGATTTCAACTGTATCGATGCCTTCTCTCCCGAAAAGGGCGGTTTCCTCAATGATCCGCCGGGAAACCTCATAGGGCTTTTTGAAGGTCTCCTCCAATTCACCGATGACAAAGACATAGGTTTCATCGGTCACATATCCGTTGAATCCTCCTCCGTAATCGATACATATGGGGGTCCCTTTCTCCACTCTCTTCATCGACGAGCCCACAGGCATTGCAGGTGTGACGCCCAAGCCCCCTACGGGCACATCGGAGGGTGAGGGAAGCGCCCCCGTGTATCCGTTGGTAACGGTTATGGTCGTCATTTCAAGGTTGAGGCCTCTCATCCTCAAGAAACCCTGATGCCCCTGCTTTCTGCCCTCCGCCGTCAGTTCCGCGTCGATATCCAGTTCCCGCCTTCCTTCCCTGACTATCTCCCTGGCCTTTGCGAAGACATGGGTCATGATCTCACCCGATTTCCTGACCTGTTCGAGTTCGAAAGGGCTCTTCACCTGGCGCAGACTTTTGATCAACGGGGAAACATTCACAAAATTCTCAAAACCGACGGTGCTCCTGAACCTTTCAAAAACCGAGACAGGGACCACATCGAGTTCCATGCCTCCTGTGCCTTTCATGATATTTTCCCGCAAGAGAATCTCGCTCATCTCCCTGTCCCCTCTAACCGGCGTAACGGGGAGCGGCGTCTCCGATTGTGCCCGTTCCACGGTCTTTTCAACAAAGAAGAGGGGGTCGCCTTCAACCGGGATCACGAGGGTCGCCTTTTGGACGGTCCCGGTAAAATAGAACATGTCCACATTCTGGAGAATCACACAAAAATCGACACTTGCGCGAGCCATGCCCTTTTTGAGGCGGTCGATCCGCCGGCTGATTTCCTCTTTTGGCGTCAGGAGTTCTGACTGGGCTGTTGCAAAGGGGTTCATGCGGCATCCTCGCGCGGGGTAGGCAGCGGTCTTTTTGCTCTAAAGAGCACACC
>CAYOYU010000402.1:0-2712 GCA_964408265.1 uncultured Syntrophorhabdaceae bacterium | reverse complement strand
CTTCCTTCTCTCACTAAGTTACCCTCTGTAACTGAGAGGGCGGAGCTGTGTGAGAGTGAAAGGCACAGGAGAGATCATTGTCGATTATTAGATGGGCATTGTCTATCTGTCTCTTATTGCCCATTGCATCTCCTGCAATCGCTTCCACATATCTCCCCGTGGACGAAGAGGCCTATGAAGTCCTTCAATACCTTGAAGCAACCGGAGTCATCCAAAGCGGACTGCTCGCAAGCAAACCGTTAAGCCGCAAAGAGGTCGTGCGGCTCATACGCGAGGCCGAGAAGAATTCAGAAGAAAAGGGTGTTCTCATAAAACAAAAAGTGGAGTGGCTTCGACAAAGATTCAAGGATGATTTTGATGAGACAAGCTATCTCAAGCCGCTCGGACAAATCCAGCTCGAATACCTGTACTCGGATGAAGACCCTTCCGAATTTGTCTACAACCAGGACGGCGACGAGTATGAGGAGCGGTCGAATTTCCGACTGGGCGCGGAGTCCAGGGGGGAAGGGAAGCGGCTTTCATTCTATCTGAACCCGGAAGTCAGATACTCGAACGACGACACCGACACCGTGTTGCAGAGAGGCTACGCCGTTTTCAGCCTTTCCAACCTGGACCTCCAAATCGGCAAGGACTCGCAATGGTGGGGTCCCGGATATCACGGCTCCATTCTGCTCTCCAACAATGCCGAACCGTTGACCATGGTGAGGCTCACCAATGCGGAGCCTGTCCTTCTGCCATGGATCTTCCGTCCTCTTGGTCTCTTCAGATTCACATACTTTGTCAGCCAACTCGAAGAAGACCGAGACGTGCCCGAAGCCATCCTGTGGGGACTGCGCCTCAACTTCAAACCTTCGCCCTATCTGGAACTCGGCCTTCATCGGACGGCCCTCATGGGCGGTGAAGGACGTTCGGAGGATACGAGAACCTGGTGGAAGAGCTTCACGGGAAAGGGCGAAAACGACCCGGACGAGGAGGCAGGCGACCAAAGAGCGGGCTACGACGTCAAGATCACCCTCCCTTTTGACTTCCAGCCGATGCAATTATATATGGAAGGGGACGGCGAAGACATGGGAGGAAACTGGCCGAGTAAGTACGCGTACCTGAGCGGCCTATATCTGCCTGGAATATTCAATTGGGAAAGGCTCGACTTCAGAGCAGAGTGGGCGTCAACCCATGTAGATGAGGGTGAGAACATATGGTATTGGCACCCCGTTTACAATTCAGGATACACGTTCAAGGAGAGAATCATAGGCCACCACATGGGCAGAGACTCACGAGATCTGTTTTTCGAGATGAATTATGACCTGCCCAAACAGAACGCCAGAATCAGGGTCGCCTGGGAAAGAGAAGAACATGATATATCGGGCGACTTCAAGCCGACCAAGACCCAAGCATCCATAGGGTTCAGAGTAGATGCCATGAAAGATCTCCGTCTCGAAGGAACCTATACCTATGGAACGATAAGGGACGCTCTCGATGCGAATGATGAGAATGTCCGTCTTTTTTCCCTTAAGCTGAAATATTCTCTTTGAAGGAGACCTCGATAGAAGCGATGCAGACGGAAAACAGGAGAGAGGAAATATTCAATGAAGATGAGATAAACCTCCTGGACTATTGGAATGTAATATGGAAGCGTAAGACTCTTATTGGTCTGATGGTCTGTATTGCTGTTGTAGGAACCGCCGTCTACTCGCTGTTGATACCGGAGATTTATCAGGCTCAGGTCGTCATCATGTCCATCAGCGAGAGCAAGGGGAACAGCGGAGGCCTGTCGGCTTTTATGCAACAGGTTGGAGAACTACCGGGTGTGTCACTGCCAGGTTCAAGGTCGACGACAGAGATCGTACAGCTGCTGAACTCAAAGATACTTCGGAAGAGACTGATGGAAAGGTATAAACTGCTGCCGGTGCTTTTCTCTAAAGACTGGGATACCGGGAAGAAAGACTGGAAAAACAAAGACGACGCCCCTGCCATCTGGGATGGGCTGAGGAAGATCGAGGGTATGGTTAAGGTTAAAGAAAGTATAAAGGGGAACACCATAACGATCACCGTTGATTATTCCGATCCTGAGGGGGCAGCGGAGATCGCCGATTTATTCCTGACAGCATTGAATGAGTATATGAGCAGTGAGTCCAAAATGGTGGCCGATACCAACCGGAAGTATCTCGAGGAACAGTTGCAGGGCACCTCGGATCCGCTCATCAAACAGAAGATCTATAACCTGATCGCCCAGCAGGTTGAGGCGGCCATGATGGCGGGCGTCAAAGAAAATTTTGCATTCAAGGTCATAGATCCTCCCATGGCGCCGGACCGGAGAATAAAGCCGCAGAGGCGCCAAATGGTGATGCGAAGCTTTGTTCTCACATTGTTTGCTGGAATATTTTTTTCATTTTTTATGGGATATCTTGAAAAGACTAAGAATAGCGAGGAGTGGGACAGCGGACAGAAAACGGATGACGGAAGACAGTAAGGAGGGGAGGTTTGGAGAAGCTGCATAAGCGATTGAAGGCGTGGCAGTCGGCTATGACAACAACGCAAATCCATCTGGTTAGGAAATACAAGCGGGTAGCCAAAATATCTGCCTACTGCCTACTGCTTACTCTTATCTGCCCACCGCCTTCTCCTTACTCCCTACTCCCTACTCCTTACTCCTTACTGTTTGTCGCCGGTCTACCCGGCGCTTACGCTGAGGAGGGCAAAGGGGGAGAGATC
>CAYOYU010000401.1:0-2756 GCA_964408265.1 uncultured Syntrophorhabdaceae bacterium | reverse complement strand
CCAAAAGTGCTGGTCTGAGTTGGCCTCTGTCCCCCGATCTCGACGACGGTTCTCTGGAAGCTCTCTTGTTTCCGCCAGTACCGACAAGCGCCCATGACAAGGGAGGGCTGCCCGCAATGGAGTACATCCGCAAAGAGCTAAACCGCAAAGGCGTCACCCTTTATCTGCTGTGGCTGGAATATAGGGCAGCCAACCCTGATGGGTATCAATACAGCCAGTTCTGTCTCCTTTATCGCCAGTGGACGGGCAAGCTGGATGTTTGCCTGCGTCAGACCCATCGGGCCGGGGAAAAGGTCTTTGTTGACTATGCCGGTCAGACGATCTCCGTCACAGATCCGGTTTCCGGGCAAGCAAAAGAGGCATATCTTTTTATCGCCGCCTTGGGCGCCAGCAGCTACACGTTTGCCTGGGCCTCTTTCTCGCAGGATCTTCCCTCCTGGGTAGAAGCCCATATCCGGGCATTTAAGTTCTTCGGCGGCGTCCCGGAGATCCTTGTTCCGGACAATCTCAAATCCGGTGTGAACAAACCCTGCACCTACGAACCGGACATCAATCCAACCTATCATGATTTGGCAGAACATTATGGAGCGGTTGTCATTCCCGCCCGCGTCGCCAAACCAAAGGATAAGGCCAAAGCAGAGTCGGCGGTTTTCGTAGCGGAGCGGTGGATCCTGGCCACACTTCGGAACCACACCTTCTTCAGCATCTCGGAGTTAAACCAGGCTATTGCCGAAAAGCTTCAGGACATGAACAGCCGCAAGTTTCAGAAGATGGACGGCACCCGGAGGAGTCTTTACGAAACCATTGACCGCCCGGCTTTGAGACCGCTGCCTTCCTCTCCCTATGAATATGCCGAATGGAAGAAGGCACGGGTCAACATCGATTACCACATCGAGATCGACGGTCACTATTACAGCGTCCCCTATCAACTCTTTAAAGAACTGGTGGAGGTCCGCTTCACAGCAACCGCCATCGAGGCATTGTTCAAAAACCGCCGCGTCGCCACCCACCCGAGAAGTTATCAGAGAGGCGCCCACACCACCCTGGCAGAACATATGCCCAAAGCACACCAAAAATACTTGGAATGGACCCCCTCCCGTATTATGGACTGGGCAGGTAAAAACGGTCCCAATACTCGTAATCTGGCTACCTGCATCATGGATAACCGTAAACATCCAGAGCAGGGTTTCCGTTCCTGCCTGGGCATCATGAGACTGGTAAAGCGGTACTCCCCCGAGCGGGTGGAGGCCGCCTGTGGGCGCTCTCTGCTTCTGAGGTCCTACAGTTACAAAAGCGTTGAATCGATCCTGAAAACCAATCTTGACAAGCAGGAGTTGCCGCCTCCCCTCGCTCCCGAAAAACCGATCATCCATTACAACATCCTGGGAAGGGAATATTACCAGCAAGAGGAGGCCGTCCATGCTTGATCAACAGACAATAAACAAACTTTATGAACTGAAACTGACGGGCATGGCCGAGGCCTTTGCCGATCAGTTCAACCAGCCGGATATGGACAAGCTTTCCTTCGAGGAGCGTTTCGGTCTCATCGTGGATCGTCAATGGACCTGGAAGGAAAACAACCGCATGGAGCGGTACCTGAAAAACGCCCGGATGAAACTCAATGCCTGCGTGGAGGATATCGACTACAAAACCCCGAGGGGAATAGATCAGTCCGTCATGATGAGCCTCATCTCCTGCGATTGGGTCAAGCGTCATCACAACATTATTATCACCGGTCCAACCGGTGCGGGAAAAACCTTCCTCGCCTGCGCTCTGACCAACAAGGCCTGCCGGGAAGGATATCGTGCTCTCTACCTCCGATCCCCTAAGTTCTCCTACCAGATGGTCTTGGCCAAGGGGGACGGAAGCTACGGCAAAATCATCAACAAACTCGCCAATGCCCATGTCCTGGTGATTGACGATCTCGGCCTCACTCCTTTGACCGACACCGAACGAAGAGACCTCCTGGAGGTCGTTGAGGAAAGGCATGGCCATGCCTCCACCATCGTCACGAGTCAACTTCCCGTGGCGCACTGGCATGAACAGATCGGCGATCCCACCATTGCCGACGCTATCCTCGACCGGTTAATCCATAACGCCCATAAGATAAATCTGTCTATGAAAGGAGACTCTATGAGAAAAAAATATGCCGGCTTGACCTGAAGAAGTTTCTATGAGAAAGAGCTAAAAATCCAGCGTCGCTACGCTCCGACCAGGGGTGGCGGAATCAATCGGAATACCCTGGCGCTTTGAATCGGAACAGGGTGGCGGCTTCCTTCGGAATCGACTGGCGGAATCATCGGAATAGGCACTGGTCAGACAGTGACCTTATCGGAGTTGATATGCGACGCTATGGACCTTTATTTATAGGGCGAAGACACGAGAGAGCCAAGACTGATTGGAGAAGAAGGCGAAGTGATTAATTGGTCGGAAAGATCCCCAGCATGGATCGGATTTTTAAAGGAGGTGGTACCCTAATCAATGCCGGGGATTTATGGAGAATTACTTGCAAGTGGCTACCTACTTCAGTATGAGATGTGCACTTGAAGCGATGACACCAACGTCATGAATCGATTCGTGATCTGACTATGCTAAGTGTCTTTAGACATAGCACTACCTTGCCATCACGAATTTACCTCCCTTGACCTGCATCATGAGGCAGGCATCCTTTTTAAGGCCTCGATGGTCATCTTTACTGAAGCTATAGGTTTTACCGTATACAGCTGGAAAATCCCTGATTCTTTCGATGGCGTCAC
>CAYOYU010000400.1:0-2777 GCA_964408265.1 uncultured Syntrophorhabdaceae bacterium | reverse complement strand
TAGGGGCAGGCGTGGTTACCGAGATTATAGAGTAGAGGGGAAGAAGATGAGGCAGTTAGTGATCCTTGCATGTTCGGATTGCAAGAACAGGAATTACACGACTACGAAGAACAAGCAGAAAACACCAGACAGGATGGACGTCAAGAAATACTGCAAATTTTGCAAGAGACACACCTCACACAGAGAGACTAAGTAGAGAAGGCCAGTAGCTCTAACGGATAGAGCACCGGACTCCAAATCCGGGTGTTGGGGGTTCGAATCCCTCCTGGCCTGTAAATTCTGGAGCGACGATGGATTTTAAAGAGAAGTTCGAACCGGTCAAACAGTATTTCAGGGACGTTTACACAGAAGCAAAAAGGGTGACTTGGCCGTCCAAAAAGGATGCCTTGAAGGGGACTTACGTAGTTCTCATCACGGTTGTAATCGCAGCGGTATTCCTGGGTATTGTGGACGTGGGTTTGGCGAAGATCATACAGGCGTTGCTGCATGGATAGGGCAATGGAGAAGAGATGGTATGTGGTTCATACCTATTCGGGGTATGAACAAAAGGTGAAAGACCTTCTCGAAGAGAATATCAGGACGGGCAAGATGGAGGAGTTCTTCGGAGAGATCATTGTACCGTCGGAAATAATCATGGAGAGGGTTAAAGGCCAAGTAAAGAAGTCTCAAAGGACTGTTTTTCCCGGATACATCATAGTGAACATGTTGATGAACGATAATACCTGGCATCTTGTAAGAAACACCCCAAAGGTGACAGGATTTGTGGGATATGATAAGATGAACCCCCCGCCACTGCCGGAAAAGGAAGTAAATGAGATCATTTACGCCATCCAGGAAGGCAAAGGGAAGATCAAGCCTAAAATACGATTCGAGAAGGGCGACAACGTTAAAGTGACGGAGGGGCCCTTTACGAACTTTACGGGAACCGTGGAAGAAATTAAACCGGAAAAAGGAAAGGTCAAAGTATTGCTCAACATCTTTGGGAGAACCACGCCCGTAGAGCTTGAATTTATACAGATAGAAAAAATGTAAAGGAGTCGGGAGATGGCAAAAAAAGTTGTGGCGATGGTAAAACTGCAGTTAAACGCTGGTCAGGCGACGCCCTCGCCGCCCGTTGGACCTGCCTTGGGTCAGCACGGCGTAAATATAATGGAATTCTGCAAGGCCTTCAATGAAAGAACGAAGAGCATGGAGGGTACGGTCATCCCGGCCCTTATCACCATCTTTTCCGATAGGACCTTTACGTTTATCACAAAGACGCCGCCTGCAACATTCCTCATAAAAAAGGCTGCAAAACTCGCAAAAGGTGCCCAGAACCCCAGGAAGGAAACGGTGGGTAGTATTACTGCTTCACAGGTTAAAGAGATTGCCCAGACCAAGATGGTGGATTTGAACGCCAAGGATATGGAAGGTGCAATAAAAATAATCGAAGGCTCTGTTCGGAGCATGGGTCTTGAAGTTGTGGAAGGGTGAAAAGCCCGTCGGTCATGCGAGGAGTCCAAAGAGTGATTGGCGACTCTGAGCAAATGACTAATCTACCACGAGGAGTTATACATGGCTAAGAAATATCTGGAAGCGCGCAGCAAGGTTGACAGAGAGAAGAGGTACGATATGGAGGAGGCTTTAGAACTTCTCCAGCAGGTGGCTTACGCAAAGTTCGATGAGACTGTAGAAGTGGCACTGAGGCTTGGGGTCGATCCGAGGCATGCTGACCAGATGGTAAGGGGAAGCGTAGCTCTGCCGAACGGCCTGGGCAAGAAAGTGCGGATTCTGGTCTTTGCGAAAGGGCAGAAAGAGAAGGAAGCCCAGGAAGCGGGAGCCGACTATGTAGGGGCCGAAGACCTCATTGAGAACATTCAGAAGGGGTGGCTTGACTTTGACAAAACAATCGCTACCCCGGACGTCATGGGCATGGTGAGTAAACTTGGTAAAATATTGGGACCAAGAGGACTTATGCCGAACCCTAAAGTCGGCACAGTTACTTTTGATATTGCAAAGACGGTGAAAGAGATGAAGGCAGGAAGGGTGGAATTCAGGGTCGATAAGGCCGGGAATCTCCATATTCCTGTGGGAAAGATCAGTTTTGGGAAACAGAAGCTCCTAGAAAACATTAACTCTCTTCTCGAAGTGGTTCTCAGGTTGAAACCACCATCAAGCAAAGGGACATACGTAAAAGGTGTGGCAGTTTCTGCAACGATGAGCCCTGGTATCAAAGTTGATCCTACGTATGTGCGAAATTTGACGAAGTAGGGAACAGGTCAGAGAAAGCAGGTGCATATTTAGGATGTTAAACGATTACGGCCTGCCGAGACTTATCGCGTTGTCTCTTCCTGACTTTCCATACATATCTATATTAGAAAGGAGGGATGAATACCATTGGAAAAAAGAAAGAAACAGAAAGTAGTCGAAGAGTTAGGCACAAAGCTGAAACAGTTGAACTACATGTTTCTCACCGACTACAGCGGCATGAATGTGGCTCAGGTAACGCGATTGAGAAGGGAATTGCGGAACGTCGGCGTTGAGTTCAACGTAGTCAAGAACACACTGATGAGGATTGCTTCCGAGGGAACAAAGGCGGAGGCGCTGAAAGACCAGTACTATGGCCCGAACGCAATCATCAGTATTCACACCGATCCTGTAGCAGCAGCTAAGGTTCTTGCCAGCCTTTCCAAGGAAATGCCGCAGTTGAAACTGAAGGCAGGCTTTCTTGGTGACAGGGTGATAGCACCCGAGGATATAGTCAGGCTTCCAACTGTGCCGCCGAGAGAAGACCCGCA
>CAYOYU010000399.1:0-2795 GCA_964408265.1 uncultured Syntrophorhabdaceae bacterium | reverse complement strand
AGGTGGCTTACAACAGCCTGCTCCTGAAGCGGAGAAGGGAACTCCACTAGAAGATAGGCCAGGCCGTCGAGCAGGTTTACGCGGAGAGGCTGGAGGAATACTACGAACTCCTGGCTTACCATTACGTGCACAGCGATAACGCGGCCAAGGCAGTGGAGTATCTGGATCTGGCAAACAAGAAGGCAGCGAGCGCAAACGCCATGGAGGATGCAAAGGGATACTTTGAAAAGGCTATGGAATTACTGGACACCCTGCCCGAAACGGAGGGAAACCGGGAGCGTCGAATCTCTCTGGTGACAAACCAGGGCAATGTCTTCTACCTGCTTATGAAGTTGACAGAATACTACGACCTCTTGGCCCGTTACGAATCCGATGTGGACAAGTTGCCAAACCAAGGTTTGCGCGGGGCGTTCTATGCAAGGCAAGGATTGTTCGAGTTCCAACTCGGGCACCTGGATCAGGCCATAGAAACCTTGACAAGAGCATTGGACCTTTGCGAGGCCGCAGAATACACGGAAGACGCCGGAATGGCATATTTCTTCTTGGCAAGCTGCTATCTCTGGAGGGCCGATTACGACCGGGTTCTCGAGTTAGTAGAGGATCTCCTGCGCACGATGGAAAGGCGCTTCCACCTTCGCACTTACGTACGGGGGTTGGGTACTGCTGCCTGCCAGGCCTGTGCCCAAATGGGCCGCTGGAACAAGGCGATCGAATTTGGCGGGAAGGCACTGAGCGCTGCTCAAGATTATTCCGACCACAGCTTGATTGCGCATGCTGCGACCTCCCTCGCTGCTGTTTATACGTACAAACGAGATCTGGATCAGGCAATCCACTATGCGAAGCTGGCCATGGCCGAGGCACCGACACCGGCGGACCGAGCAATGGCAGAGGGATTCCTCGCATGGCCCTTGTGCCATACAGGAGAGCCACAAAGAGGTATAGCGATCTTGGTGGGAATCTTGCCGATTTTGAAGGCTGTGCGATTCACGACCCTGGAGCTTTGGTTTACCTTGTTCCTTCTTGACGGATACTGGCAGAAGGGGGAATGGGAAAAGGGCAGACAGACTGCCGAAGACCTCCTTCATCTATCAGAGCCTTGTGGGGCGAGGTTCTGCATTGGGTATGCTCATCTCCTAGATGGCGAAATGTCTCTCGAAACCGACCCGGCCCAGGCAGCGGCTCACTTTGACAACAGCATCTCCATCTTTCGAGAGATCAAGGCCGAGAATGTGCTGGGACTGGCTTACGCCGGCTACGGCCGCCTCCACAAGCAGCAAGGCGACACAAGGCAGGCCCGCGAGTATTTCAGCAAAGCCCTGGCAATCTTCGAGCGCCTCGGCACCCTGATAGAGCCGGACAAGGTAAGGAAGGAATTGGCCGAGTTGCCTGCAAGAGACTGAGCGTATGATCGCCGGAATACGGTGCCGCACTTCACAGAGCCGGCGAGGGGCCCTTCGAGATAGACGGCAAGGCATAGTTTTGCGGACGTTGCGAGGGAGCGTCAGCGACCGAAGCGATCTCCCGATTGCCCATGCTGCGCGAGATGGTCGTGAGGTGAGGAGCGACAGAACACCTTCAGACTGCCGGCTATCCTCTGTCAGGTACCGACTTTCTTAAAGACGCGATTGGAAGTAAAGGAGACTGTTTTGTTCCTCTCCAGGGTCGTCTTTGATTCGTCGTCCATTTTTCTCTTTACGAACTCTCTGGTCAGCAATTCAACTTCGGACCTATTCGGTATTTCTCTTAGAATCCTAGGGTTTCTCAGGACGAACCTTAAGAAATCAAATGTTAAGGCTATGTCTTCCTTGACAATATCAGTCTCTTTCACTTTCTTAGCCTCTTTCTGTATTTCTCTTTGTACCATTGCCAACGATCTTGCAGGTCTTGTTCGGCAAATTGCAGAACCATTTCAAGATTGGGGAAATCCAGAGCGTACTTGTCGATTTTTCCATTGGGATACAATACGTCTCGGTGTGGAAAGCCATGAGCGGTGTCATATCGAACAATAGGATGCCACTCATCCTTGATTCTCGCCTCATATTGTATCATCAAAGCGGTGATTTCTCCCCTTTGCGTGACGATTCTCATTCTGAGACGATCCGTTCCTTTTGTACCAATCTGTTTGAAGAATTCTTTGGTACCCATAGTGTGTAGATTCTAGTAGATTCTGGGGGTCAGATCAAATCATGGAAGGCACTCGCTTACGTGCACGGGGGATTGTTTCCCCTGCCCCTCGTATCGACCAAGCACGCACTTGCAGGAAAGCATGAAATGCCCAAACTGCCACTTCGAGAATCGGACACGGGCCGGTTTCTGCGGCAACTGCGGGGTCAGGCTCTCCAGGCTTTGCCCTCAGTGCGACACCGAAGGCCCTGCTGAGAACGTATTCTGTGACAGATGCGGTTACGATCTGGGACAACCCAGGGAACCCCCTCCCATAGCGTTTTGCTAAAAACCGTGCTGTGGCCGTGGCTAATTTCACGTGAACGTTGAAGAGGCCCGCGAGTACCTCACCAAGGCCCTGGAGATCTTCGAGCGCCTCGGCACCCTGATCGAGCCGGACAAGGTGAAACAGGAGTTGGCCGAATTGCCAGCAACGGATTGATGTGGACTATGGTGGATTCGCTTCGCTCAATCCACCCTGCCGCTCAGGCCCCCGGGAAGACCATCCAAGAAGAGAACGCACAACAACAGGTCGGTTCGGCATTCGTCCGTCTGCACACGATACTCTCGTCACAAGACTTGCCAAGTCATCGGTTCGTGGGATAGAAAGGTTGCAGGGATGAAAAGGTGAT
>CAYOYU010000398.1:381-2823 GCA_964408265.1 uncultured Syntrophorhabdaceae bacterium | reverse complement strand
GTTGGGAGTCAAAAGTTCTTCCCTGGACTTGATGCGGGTGCAAGGCGTCACCACAGAGTAGTCCCCTGCCTCCAGCATGGGCCGAATACACGCGTCAATCACTTCGGAATGGATCAAAGGTTCGTCCCCCTGCACATTCACAATGATTTCCGAATCCAGGTTTTTCACCGCCTCTGCAACCCGGTCCGTGCCCGTGGGATGCGCCGGAGAGGTCAAGACCGCCTTGCCGCCGAAGCCGGCCACCGCCTCCATGATTCTCCGATCGTCCGTGGCGACCCAAACCTCTTCCACCAGAGAAGCCCTTGAGACCCTTTCCACGACCCACTGAATCATGGGTTTTGTGCCGATTTTTAAGAGAGGCTTTCCCGGTAGCCTGGTGGAGCCATAACGAGCCGGAATCACGGCGGTCACTCTCATGGAACCGTACCTGCGGAGTAGATTGACTTACGGCTGGACCGGAATATAACAGAAGCCCAAAACAGGGTCAATATAATAAAATTGTAAACGCCCGCCCAATCCCTTGCCTGGCACTCGATGTAGCGCAGGGTTACGCACAGGAAGGTTTTGCTATTATCATTATACCCTTTAGGGTATAGCCAGCGACCGTAAACAGGTGACTTGCACCCTAAAGGGTATAGCTTGTAATTATTTGCATTGACGTTGTACCCGATAGGGTGGAGTATTCGCGTGTGCTTAACTATATTATACCCGGAGGGGTATATCCCAATGAATTAATACGGGGTGGACCGAAATGATCATTGGACAAAAAGTAAAAGAGTTGAGGAAGCGCACACGCCTTACCCAGGAGGATCTGGCCACCAGGAGCGGTGTCGGGCTGAGGTTCGTTCGGGAACTTGAGCAGGGGAAAAGCACCGTTCGCGTAGACAAGGTCGACCAAGTGCTGGCACTGTTCGGGTATCACCTGGAACCTGTCAAGGACCAGATCTAAATGGAAGAACAAGGCCGAAAGGCAATCGTAATGTACAAAAGCCGCAGGGCCGGCGTGATCGAGGAAATCCCTGCAGGCTACCGCTTTACGTACGATCCGAACTTTCTGACTGATGGTGATCCCATCGCCGTTTCATTCCCCCTTCAGGCCGAGCCGTATGAGAACGAGGACCTGTTTCCTTTCTTTAAGGGTCTCCTGCCGGAGGGTTGGTACAAAGAAATCGTTTCCAGAAAGCTCAAGATAGACAAGAAGGACCTGTTCGGATTTCTGATGAACGCTTGTGAAGACACCATAGGCGCCGTGTGGATAAGGAAGGAATCATGAACTGCGGGATTTGCGGAAAGAAAGATGGAGAAGAACGAGGCTACCACCGTAAGTGCCTGAAGGAGCTTTTCGGCAAGCCCACCCTTCCCGAGATCAAGCTCAGTCTATCCGACGTCCCTCTGGAGGCCCAGAAGATGGCAGGCAAGATGTCCATCTCGGGTGTTCAGCCGAAACTCATCATGTCCCTTGAAAAAGGACAACTAGCGCCTGTCTCTTCAGGCGGTCTGTATATCCTTAAACCGCAGACCGAAGCGTTCCGCAGCCTGCCTGAAAACGAAAACGCCTACATGAACATCACCCAAGAGATAAAGATTGATGTCCCTCCCCATGGCCTGTTCGAACTGGCAGATGGAACCAGGGCTTATATCGTCAAACGCTTCGACCGCATAACTCAAGACAACAGGAAACGGTGTGAAGATTTCTCGCAGATACTGGGGCTGCCCAAATACACCGGGTCTATGGAGCAGGTCGGGCGCAAGCTGATGGAGGTGTCGGAATTCCCGGGGATCGACGCTCAGATGCTTTTTGAGAGGATCCTTTTGAATTTCCTTCTGGGAAATGGGGATGCGCACCTTAAGAACTATTCCATCCTGGAGGACGATAATGGGAAACTCAGGCTGTCGCCTGCCTACGACATCGTCTGTTCGAAACTGGTAATCCCGGATGAGAAGGATTCAGCACTTACCATCAACGGAAAGCACAACAAGATAGCCAGGAGCGACCTGGAAAAGCTGCCGGAATACCTCCAGATCCCGGACAAGGCGGCAGATAATATTTTCAAGAGAATGTCCCTGGTCAAAGATATTGCAGTAGAGGAAATCGAACGTTCTCAACTGAATGAGGAGGACAAAGATGCGTTCTTGAATATCATCGAAGAACGCTATTCCAGGACATACTCTACTTGATCAACTAATACGTTAAGAAGAATGATGCGCCAATCTACATTTTTTTGTGCCGATGTCTAGCAGAGGCTTTGTGAATGCCCGGCCAATCCCTTCCGGCGCGAAAGGCCTGCCTGAACTTCCTGAAAGACCCTCTCCACCTCCAAGGTATTCATACACAAATGGTGGCCCAGCGGACAGACCCGTTTCAGGCAGGGGAGACAATCCATGGCCTGTTGCAGGACTTGATGAGCATGGCCGTATGGCCCGGTTCGAATCGGATCCGTG
>CAYOYU010000398.1:0-371 GCA_964408265.1 uncultured Syntrophorhabdaceae bacterium | reverse complement strand
CAAGCAAGGCGGCAAGGTGCATGATCGTGGTCTTGCCGGCAAGACTGTATACCTCTCCCTTGACGCCGCCCAAGATCGACTCTACGGCCACGGTGTCCCCCGGACCGCCTATGAATAAGACTGCGGCCCCCAGGTCCTCCACGATCCTATCCGCAAGGTCCGCGAAACGCTCCGGAGGCCAGACCTTGGACTCCCATCTCGCACTCGGATTCAGAATGACAAGATCGCGGTCCCTGGGAAAATCGAGCTCACCAAGAAGACTCTCCACGCGATTCTTGCATTGTTCACGGATATTCAACCCATAGTCTATCTGGGCGGCACCCAGGCCCATTTCTGATAAGAAGAGTTGGTATCGTTCTACTGCGTGCATC
>CAYOYU010000397.1:2200-2825 GCA_964408265.1 uncultured Syntrophorhabdaceae bacterium | reverse complement strand
GTCGTGCACGCGTTTAGGGTTACATGATGGGGATGCGAACAATGCACTTCCATTTCGAGCGGCTTCGTATGATACTTGCATACATTAGAAGTCGTTTATCAAAGAAAATCATAGCAAGTAGTGGGCTAACTTAGGGAGGACCCAATGAGTGCGCAAAAGAGGAATATCGACCCCGATGAGATTGAAGGCCTCGGCGAAGAGGATAGCACCTCATGGGGAGATTACCCGATCGACACCTTGCTGATCCGGAACGAGAATCGAACAGTCCACGACGTCCTGCGAAGGATCGAAAAGGGATCCTTCGTCATGAACCCGGATTTTCAACGAGACTTCATCTGGACAGAGGATAAGCAGAGCAAGCTTATCGAGTCCGTGCTAATGCGGATTCCGCTGCCCGTGTTCTATCTCGCATAAGATGACCTAGGGCGGATGGTGGTGGTTGACGGGTTACAGCGCTTGTCTACCTTTCGGCGTTTCGTGAATAATGAACTGCATCTAAAGCTTCCCGATCAGACGGAACTGAACACCAAGCGATTCCAAGACCTTTCGCCCAAGCTCCAGAACCGTGTCGAGGACTGCAATCTGATCCTCTACATCATCGATGCGAAGGTGCCTGAGCGAGCGC
>CAYOYU010000397.1:672-2190 GCA_964408265.1 uncultured Syntrophorhabdaceae bacterium | reverse complement strand
GGGTTTCTGAAGGAAGGGACAAGAACTGACCTCTTCCTGAAGGCCACCGGAGGAAGCTTAAACGTTCTGATGATGAGGGACCGGGAGTTCGTCAACCGATTCTGTGCGTTCAAACTCCTTCCCATTGAGGATTATCGGGGAGATATGGATGACTTCCTTGCAAAAGGACTCACGAAAATGAACAATCTCGGGACAGAAGCTCTTCAGAAGCTTTCGGCCCAGTTCCGGACTAGCCTCCACAGTAACTTCAAGGTGTTTGGCAAGCACGCATGCAGAAAACACATTGAGGGGCAAGATAGCCGTTCCGTCCTCAACGCCTCGCTCTGGGACGTCATGTCAACCGGGCTCGCGGGATACCCTGAGCATTTAGTTGAGGCGCGCACAGAGGGATTAAAGAGTGCCTTTTACACATTGATGCTAGAAGATGATTTTGTTAGGTCCATCACTTACAGCGTCAACGACACCAATCGGGTCAAGTACCGATTCTCGGTCGCCGGGGCGATGTTTAAGGAGGTGTTCGATGCTCACTAGACTTGATCTTAAACACTTCAAGTGTTTCGAACTCCTACGGCTCCCGCTTGGTCCCCTGACGCTCTTGTCTGGCTGCAACGGCTCTGGTAAGTCATCAGTCCTTCAGGCTCTAGTGCTTCTCCACCAGACTATGCGCGAGCACGAGTGGTCGACGCGGCTTATGCTCAATTCCGAGGCCCTCCGCCTCGGCACCGTGGCAGACGTGGTCGACAAAGCACACGGGCGACGTTCCTTCGAAATCGGCCTAATAGACGGCGAGAGAGACTACGGTTGGACCTTCAGCGGCGATCGTGCAGAGATGTCCATGGCCGTAGACCTTATCACCATTGGTGAGACCAGGATCGAAACGCCAGAGACATTGCGATACCTGCTGCCACTCGCTGATGACGAAGCTGCCATGCTATTAGCTCAACGTCTTCGGGGTCTCACATATCTCACCGCTGAAAGGGTAGGGCCTCGTGAGGTTTACCCCCTCGTGGATCCCCAAATCGCACTCGTTGTCGGAGTCACAGGTGAGCATGCGGCGAGTGTGCTGCACTGGAGACGGGACGATCATGTCATTGACGAACTTACACTCTCAGCCGTGCCGGCAACACTATTGCGTCAGGTGGAAGAACGGATGCGCACATTCTTTCCAGGGTGTGGTTTGGTCTTGCAGCAGGTGCCTCAAGTGAACGCCGTAACGATTGGGCTACGTACCTCTGAGACCACGGACTTTCACCGCCCGATTCACGTAGGATTTGGCCTTACCCAGTTGCTGCCTATCATAGTTGCAGCTCTCTCTGCTACACCGGAGGACATCCTCCTTATTGAGAACCCGGAAGTTCACCTTCATCCTGCCGGCCAAGCAATGGTGGGACAATTTTTTGCGGATGTGGCACGGGCTGGGGTGCAGGTGATCGTAGAGACCCACAGCGACCACGTCCTCAACGGCATTCGACGATCCGTTAAGGCGGGGCGACTCTCGGCAGAGCAGGTCGTCTTCCA
>CAYOYU010000397.1:0-659 GCA_964408265.1 uncultured Syntrophorhabdaceae bacterium | reverse complement strand
TCGGCAGAGGGAACTCAGGTACTTAGTCCCATTCTGGACAATTCCGGCAACATTGACACTTGGCCGGAGGGGTTTTTCGACCAATTCGACAAGGACATGAACCACTTTGCTGGCTGGGAGGGATGAGGTGGATCTCCTGGTTAATGACCTCTCCCTTCACGGACAATTTGTAGACCTCGCTTCATTTAGAGGGGCCATTGCGAGGGTAATGGCGATCCGCCAGATCGCGAAACGGTTTGGCCGGGAGTTACAGTGTCACAGGAGCCTTGTTCAGTCCCAAGTGACACCGACGGTAACGATGCCTCAGGCGGTTCAGGCACTGACGCCCAACGAGCGGCGCGCCCTTATGCAGTGGCTCACGCAGCACGGGCCGTTCTGGGAGGATGTGTGCAATCATGGGCCAGACGACTGGCTCGAATGGAACGGCAGCATCGTGACGGAAACGGCAGTTGGCGAGGCGGCTTGGTGCCGCTTGAATGGCATTGAACGTAGCCTCGTGAGCTTCTTACCCTCCAACTTGCTGTTCTCTCCCGTGCCCGTCGATTGGGTGTTGGATACCGGTGGCAGAAGGACTGTGGATGTCATGAACCACGGGGATCCCGTCGCCATTGAGGCCTTTCTCCAGGCTTCTCCAGCACCACTGGTTTCATGGAAGCAGT
>CAYOYU010000396.1:0-2837 GCA_964408265.1 uncultured Syntrophorhabdaceae bacterium | reverse complement strand
TCTTCCCCTCGTTGATGGTGACGGTTTCGTTGTTGTGGGAGATGAGGCCTACCGGCGAGATCACCGCTGCGGTACCTGTCCCGAAAACTTCCTGAAGGCGGCCGGACTTTGCGGTCTCAAAGACCTCGTCGATAGAGATCCGGCGTTCATTCACCTGGATACCCCAGCTTTTCGCCAATTCCATCACCGTCTCTCTCGTTATGCCCCCCAGGATGGAACCTTCCAGGGGCGGTGTAATCAGTTCGCCGTCTATGACGAACATGATGTTCATGGTGCCCACTTCTTCAATGTACCGCCGTTCCATTGCGTCAAGCCACAGCACCTGGGTGAAACCCTTCTTCTTGGCATCCTCAGCAGGAAAAAGGGATGATGCATAGTTGGCCGGCGTCTTGGCCTCCCCCAACCCTCCTTTCACAGCACGTACGTACTCGCCGGACGTCATGAGACTCACCGGGTTCATACCTTCCTTGTAGTAGGCGCCCACAGGGGAGGTGATGATTATAAAGGTGTATGTGGCAGAAACGTGAACTCCGATGTAGCTGTCCGTGGCGAAGACGAAGGGTCTTATGTATAACGAACAACCCCGTTTCTCGGGGACCCATTCCCTGTCTACGTCGATGAGCCCTTCCAGGGCTCTCATGAAGAGAGGGAACTCCAGGTGGGGAATGCAGAGGCGTTCACAGGAACGGAGAAACCGTGCGTGATATCGGTCCGGCCTGAAAAGATTAATCTTCCCTTCTTCGGTCCGGAAAGCCTTGAGGCCTTCGAAAACAACTTGTCCGTAATGAAGCGAACAGAGGCTAGGCGGCACCTCAATGTTACCGTACGGGACAATGCGCGCCGAGCCCCACTGCCCCTCCCTGTAATCCACGATAAACATATGATCTGCAAAACGATCGCCGAATTGTAGACGGTCGAAATCAACTTCACCAATCCTGCTCTGCTCAGCCCTCCGCACTTCCATAATTCAAGAATCCTCCGTTGTCTGATGGATATAGAAGTTTAGAATATCTGGCCCGACTTTTCAAGTGAAGACAGGCCCTTGCGCTGCACCAGTTTCCCTGGCATCTCGCACTCTGCCGGCAAGCATGGATGGTCTTCGAAAGTCATCGATCTGTCCCGGCATGGCCCTGAGGACAAGATAATGGAGGCGGAAGGAATCTCGCAATTCTCCAACGGTCTCGATATAGTCCGGGTGGAAGAAAGGGAGTCGGCTGATTGGCGATTCGGTTGGCAGTACCTTCGTAGTGCAGGCGAGGACAGGACTATTCGAACAGTTTCAACTGTCGTCTTTCTTCCGGTTTTTTTGAACGGTCCGACGCTACGCGGCTCTGGAGTAAGTGTTCCGGGATTTCCCCAAGGAACGGTGACGGCTCTGGTTGAATCTGCTTGCCATGAAATCGCCTCACCCTGGCCCGCAAGATAAACAACTCGTCTTTTGCTCTCGTCATTCCTACATAGAAGAGCCTCCGCTCTTCCTCGGCATCAGCCTTCTCCTCTGCGTACCCGTATGGGATCAAACCTTCTTCTGCGCCGACGATAAAGACCGTCCGGAACTCAAGGCCCTTTGCTGCGTGAAGGGTCAGGAGAGCCACCGCATCTGCCCTCGGGTCGAAAGCATCGGCTGTGGTGACCAGACTCATCTCGTTCAGGATGTTCAAGATGGCTTCTTCAGGGGGCGTTAAAGCGTAGGTTTCCCCGAGTTGTTCCAGAAGCAGCCGGTCGGGTTCGGTAGGTTGGATTTCTTCACAGACTTTGTGGAGGAGCGCAGCTACGTCATGGTTGCCGCAGTTTGGACCCGTGTATTCCCTCAGTTTCTCAACTAATCGTTTTCGTCTGGCCGAGTTCTCACCACCCACAACCTGGTAAGGCATACCTGCCTGCGAAAACACTTCAGCTACCGCTTTGGTCTGTGCGTTGGTCCTGAAGAGAACGGCGAAATCGCCGAACCCGTGGGTGGCACCCCCAAAACTATCTTCCAGGCCGCCTTTCATGAGGCTGTAATGGCTTGTCCCTCCCAGCCTCGCCTCAATTACTCTGATGACAGCTTCTCCTTCACCTCTCTCATCAGGCACAGACAGAAGGGTCACTTTCGGACCACGATCCCTCGCGGTGTTGAGCTTCTTCTCCAGTCTCTTCCGGTTATGTGAAATAACCTCATTTGATGCTTCGACGATGGAACCCGAAGAACGATAGTTGTCCTGGAGAACAATTGTGGAGGGCCTGGCATAATCCTTTCCGAAGTTAAGGAAGTTCTCCACGTCGGCACCGCGGAAGGAGTATATGGACTGGTCCGGATCTCCGACGGCACATATATTGTCTCTTCCCCCCACTAGAAGGCGCAACAATCTATTCTGGGCCGGGCTCATGTCCTGATACTCGTCTACCAGGACATGCTCTATCGTGGAATGATACCTTCCGGCGATAGCGCTCTCCGTGAGAAGTTCAATAGGTACGCCGATGAGATCGTCGAAATCCCAAGCCCGTTCCTTTTCCAGGATACTGTTATAGGTTTCCAGGATATCCTTCAGGTCTTCGGCCGGCCCATCCACAAGGTTCTTCACTCTCGATATCTGTTCTGCTATTTTTTTATTTTTTTTTGTTCAGTCCCCCAGAAGTGGTTTGAGAATGCGGGTCTGGACGCTCCAAGCGTCACTCACCCCCCCCTCTGCCATCTGCCCTCTGATTATTTTCAGGCCAAGAAGATGGAAGGTTCCGACGAACATACCGGTAGCGCGGTCACTCAGGAATGCGTCGATTCTCTCGCGCATCTCCCGGGCAGCGCGATTCGTGAAGGTCACCGCGATAATCGCATCTGGCGACATACCACTTCGAAT
>CAYOYU010000395.1:0-2850 GCA_964408265.1 uncultured Syntrophorhabdaceae bacterium | reverse complement strand
TGTCAGAGTAAAATTTGAACGTCAGTGGTGGCTCCTGCCCGTTGCTGAGCTTGATCGTTATGGTGCGACACGAAGTCGCATAGTTTGAGTGTACTCAGGTAGTTACCTTGAGTACCCGGCATGTTCCTGCCGGACCCTACGCAGGCGTGCTACCGTCGCGCTGATGACGGGGTGCGAAGCCCTGCGAACAATGTACCGAATTGGGTTCGAATGGTGACAGGAGAACCCCTCCGGGAATCCTCCCCGGTTAAGGACTAGGGTCGGATGATATGGTGAAACTAAATGAATGTCCGTAAGCGTCGTCAACTAGCACTGACCTACGAGGATTAATAGGTCTAAGGCCGCTTCCCAGAGTTTGCGGCAAGGGGTCGGGTTGCAGGTCTCATAACTGCCTGCACGGAATCGGCGTACCCCCGGCGTAGAGGATGCACCTAAGTCATCCGTTGGATCAACTATGTGGAACGTAGTAACCCCGTCCTTCGCCTGGGGCAATACCAGGCAAGCGAACCGCAAGGCACGCCGATGGAGAGACGGGTGAGAGAGGTTGGAAGAAGCGAAGGCTTTCGGGAAAGCCGAAAGATAGAGCACGAAACATGGCTCAACGCCAAAACCGGTCAGCATCGAGCCCCGGTGAATGAGCGTGCAGACGTCCAACTGGTGTCTCGTTGCGAAAGAACTTGGAGAACCTTTGAAGATGAGAAAGCAAATGACGGCTCAAAAGGCTGGTGCACTCAGAGACAATACCGACAAATGGAATTCTATTGACTGGAAGGAAACCCGACGGGATGTCAGAAGGCTGCAAGTACGTATCGCAAAGGCTTTGAAGGAAAACAGATGGAACAAAGTTCGATCGTTACAATATCTGTTAACCCACTCGTTCTACGCCAAGCTACTGGCTGTGAAACGAGTGACCTCCAACAAGGGGAAAAAGACCCCCGGCGTTGACGGCGTCCTGTGGCAAGGCGTCCGAGCCAAATGGCAGGCTGCATGCAGCCTGCGCAGACGTGGCTATCACCCTCAACCTTTGAGGAGAATCTATATTGAAAAGAAGAACGGCAAATTAAGACCCTTATCGATTCCCACAATGTATGATAGAGCACAACAAGCACTCTACAAACTGGGTTTGTCGCCTATTGCAGAAACGACGGCCGACAAGAACTCTTACGGCTTTCGAGAAGGCAGATCGTGCGCAGACGCCGTAGCCTGCGGTTTCAATGCTCTATCAAAGCCCAACTCGGCACCATGGATACTCGAAGGGGACATCAAAGGCTGTTTCGACAATATCTCTTTCGATTGGATATTGAAGAACATCCCGATGGATAAAGTCATTCTTCACAAGTGGTTAAAAGCAGGATATGTGGAAAACGGTATCCACTATCCGACACGCAAGGGAGTTCCACAGGGTGGGATCATCAGTCCCACCATTTCAAATATGGTGCTTGACGGGTTAGAGGAAACCGTCCATTGTGCAGTTCCCCGCAGGCTCCGTATCAACTTCGTCCGCTACGCGGATGACTTCATCATCACAGGAAAATCAAGAACCATCCTGGAAGAAGCCATCCAACCGGTGGTTGAAGGCTTCCTTCGTGAGCGTGGTCTTGAACTTTCACCAGAGAAAACAGTAATCACGCATATAAAAGACGGATTCAAGTTCCTCGGGCAAAGCTTTCGAAAGCATGGTCGGGTACTGCACATCACGCCATCCAGTGAGGGAGTTCACGCCCTCATGCAGAAGGTAGGAACACTGATCCAAACACACGTCAGCGCGCCGATGCCGGTCCTGATTAAGAATCTCAATGCAACACTTCGAGGTTGGGCCAACTACCACCGCCATGTGGTGTCATCGGAAGCCTTTAGCCGTATCGACACCTATGTGTTCGAACAACTTCGGCGCATGCTACGCCGACGGCACTCCACGAAATCCGTAAAATGGCTTACCAAGCAATACTGGTCAGCCGCCGGAAAGAATGTTTTCGCCGTATTTGCAAAGACCGTCAAGGCCGGGAAGAAACGCTACCAGGTCCTTCGGATCAGCGCAAATGGAATTCGAAGATATGTGAAGATCAAAGCGGATGCTAACCCTTACATGCCCGAATACGCCGGATACTTTTGGCGTCGTAGGAACGTAAGGGACAGCGAGTTACTGCCGGCCATGTCTGCACGAGAATATCGGGCGATGGTTTCGGCATAGGAGGCAACAGAGCCGGGCTGCCCAACAAGGGCGGCCTTTATTGAGATGCTTGAGCCGTGTGACGGGAAACTGTCACGCACGGTTCTTAGGGGGGAATGGGGCTGAGAAATCCCTGACCTACCCGATAGTAAACACAAGGTTATGAAATCAGGATTGAAGACAATTATTATAGTGTTTGTAATAATGTTATGCTCAATTCCTGGGTATGCGCGCTGGATTCTTCCAGTCCCAGATGGTGATGGGCCTAATCCATCACCACCATCGATTCAAGGGTATATAATCGATATCAAAAACAATTATATAACAATTGAACCTGACAGAATTGACGAAAGTGCGTCAAAACCAGTCAAAATACGAATAGCAAAGAAAACACAATTTTTTACCGGATATGGTGGCACTTACGAAGTTGATGAACTCAGAATAGGGGTTTATATATGGGTTTGGTATATCACAGAAAACATTCGAATGGCTGGCACTCCACCAGAAGTGGCAGTTTTAATGCTATGGTCAAAAGACCCAAAGGACAAGCCATATTTTAAAATCAGATGGCCTAATAAAAAACAAAAAAAGAGATCCTAACTTTCCGCTTGTGTGGGACTCGGAAAAAGACGTGCGCCACACAGCGGTGCGTTCGGTGCGCGGGATGTGATTCCCGTTTT
>CAYOYU010000394.1:0-2852 GCA_964408265.1 uncultured Syntrophorhabdaceae bacterium | reverse complement strand
AGAAAGGCCCGGAGGAGAGGGGAACGCCGGATTTTTAAGAGATGAGCCTGGAGGAGATCATGAACGTGACCGTGAGCAGCGCCTCCAAGTATGAACAGAGCGCGGCCGAAGCCCCGGCGACCGTGACCGTGATTACTGCAGACGAGATCAGGAAATACGGGTACCGCACCCTGGCCGAGATCCTGCGAAGCGTCGTGGGGTTCTACACTTCCTATGACCGGAACTACAGTTATCTGGGGATACGGGGTTTTGCACGGCCAGGCGATTACAACACCCGTTTTCTGTTTCTCGTGGACGGCCATCGAATAAACGACTCCGTCGATGACTATGCCGCCATGGGTACGGATTTCATACTCGATGTCGACCTCATTGACTCGGTTGAAATTGTCCGTGGTCCAAGCTTTTCCCTGTACGGGAACAACGCATTCCTGGGAATCGTCAATGTCAATACCAAAAATGGAAAGGATGTCAGAGGTCCGGAGATGTCAGGGGCAGGCGGCAGCAACAAGACGTTCACCGGCCGGCTCACCTATGGCAATGCGTTCACAAACGGCCTGGACATGATCCTGTCCGGTTCCCTCTATGACAGCGAAGGACAGAAAAGCCTGTACTTCAAGGAATTCGATGATCCGGCCACAAACAACGGCATTGCCCATTCCATAGACGATGACAAGAACTACAGCTTCTTCTCGAAGGCCTTGTTCCACGAGTTCTCTCTTGAGGGCGCGTACCTATCAAGAGAAAAGAGAGTTCCCACCGCATCCTTTGATACTATTTTTAACGATCCCCGCACCAAGACCCATGATGAGCGGGCCTATGTGGACTTGAAATGTGAGCACACCTTTGACAATCAAGTCAATGCAATGGCTCGGCTATCCTATGACCACTATTTTTATCACGGAGACTATATCTATGACTATCCCCCCATAACCCTAAACAAAGATTCTGCTCATAGTGAGTGGGTGGGAGCAGAGTTGAGGCTGCTCAGGACAGTTCTTGAGAAACATACGGTCATCCTGGGCACAGAATACACTTACAACGTGCAGCAGGATCAACGCGTTTATGACGAGGATCCTTATGCGGAATACCTGAACGACCAAAGAGACTCCAGGGTCTGGGCGATTTACGCTCAGGATGAATTCAGGATCCTGCAACCTCTGATCCTCAATGCCGGTGTCCGGTATGATCACTACTCCACCTTCGGTGACACGACGAATCCCCGCATCGCCTTGATTTACAGACCCTTTGAAACCACGACCCTCAAGCTCCTTTACGGTACCGCCTTCCGGGCCCCCAATGCGTATGAACTCTACTATAACGATGGGCCGACCACGATGAAGGCAAATCCGGATCTCAGACCGGAGAGTATAAGCGACTATGAAGGGATCCTCGAGCAGTCTCTTGGAGACCATCTTCGCGCGACCGCTGTGGGGTTCTACTACACGATCGACGATCTGATCTCTCAGACGATAGATCCGTCGGACGGCTTACAGGTATTCAAGAATGCAGACGAGGCTGAGGTCAAGGGTGCGGAACTCGGGGTGGAAGGGCAATGGGCAGGCGGCGTGAAGGGGCGGGCGAGCTATACGTACAGCGATGCGGAAGACAAAAAGACCGGGAGCGTCCTGACCAACTCGCCCAGGCACCTGGCCAAGTTCAACCTGATCGTGCCTGTGATCAAAGAGACACTCTTCCTTGGGCTGGAAGAACAGTACACGGGTACACGGAAGACCCTTGCAGGCACCGGGGCCGCTGGTTTTCTGGTCACCAACGTGACACTTTTCAGCCAGGACCTGATCAAGGGATTGGATCTCTCGGGCAGCGTGTATAACCTCTTCGACGAGAGCTACGGTGACCCGGGCGCAGCAGACCATCTGCAGGATACGATTCCGCAGGACGGCAGGACGTTCCGAGTCAAGTTTTCGTATAGGTACAACTCCGGGAGTTGGTGGTGAGGCAGAAGCTCTGCATTCTGATCGTTCTCGGTATTCTTTGTGCAGCATTCCCTCACGGATCGTCTGCTGGAAAGGATGCCGATGCCTCTCGCGAAGCCCTTTTAAAAGCGGCCTTTCTGTACAACTTCGCCAAGTTTGTGGATTGGCCGGCCGAGGCGTTCACGAGCCCTGAAGCTCCCGTCATTTTGTGCATTCTGGGATAAGACACGCTCGGAGCAGCTACCCAAACCATAGAAGGCAAAGAAATCAGGGGCCGAAAGCTCGTCGTCAAAAGGTGCAGGGGAGTGGAAGACATCAAGGGATGTCACATCCTCTTTGTAAGTGTCTCGGAAGAAGACGCCTTGGAGTCGATCTTCGACCGAATCCAAGGACAGAGCATTCTGACCGTCAGTGAACTGGAGCAGTTTGCCCCGCGTGGCGGGATGATCTCGCTCATCAAGGTGGGAGACAACTTCCGGTTCGAGGTGAATGCGAAGGCCGCGCGGGATGTCCATCTCAGCATCAGCTCTCAACTCCTGAAACTTGCTCTTCGGGTCCACAGTGCCGGGGAATCCGACCGAAGCGGAACGAGATCACGCGGATGAATCCGTCGATGAAGGCAGAGGGGTGGATCATGACAATGCGCGGCCGGCGGCCTCTGGCCCACCACCGAAAAGCGGGTGTTCTTGTGCGGCTCCTGCTGCTGACCCTGACAAGCCTCACTCCGGCTGCCCTCTCGGCCTCCGAGGCCGTGCCGGCGGACCTGACCGGGCTCAGCCTCGAAGAGTTGATGGAGATCGAGGTCTATTCCGCCGCGAAGAAGCCCCAAAGCCTGTCGGAAACGGCTGCCGCGGTCTTTGTGATCACGAACGAAGACATTCGCCGTTCGGGCGCCACGAGCATCCCCGAAGCCCTCCG
>CAYOYU010000393.1:0-2885 GCA_964408265.1 uncultured Syntrophorhabdaceae bacterium | reverse complement strand
AACTGGTTTTTTTGCTGTTTCAGAAACCCTTGTGTATCGGTAGGATAGGTTTTTATGATCAGATCAAACCATTTTTCCAGGATGGTAGACCTTTTTTGGACCAGAAAGGTACTGAGTGTCATTCGTTGATTGCCCTTGTGATCTGAAGCGGGACGGCCCCACTTTTAAAAATGTGATTCTTTTAACAAGCCTTATAACACCTGTCAACACTTTAATTGAAGCTTTAGCAGACCTGATTTACTCAAAGATCCTGCACAAAATTTTTAGACCTGCTGAGTGATAACAAGGTAATATAAATGACTACCAAATCACCAGCCATTCCTCAGTCAAGATACCGAGCAACCAGGTCTCCCATTTCCGAAGTCCCGACTAAGGCACCCCCAGGAGTAAAGATGTCAGCAGTTCGATAGCCTCTTGCCAGAACCTCCTTTACTGCCCGGAAGATATCTTCACTAGCTTCAGGGTGATTGAATGAGTAGTTCAGCATCAAGGCAGCGGACAAAATCTGTGCCACAGGATTGGCGATTCCTTTGCCTGCAATATCAGGCGCAGAGCCCCCTGCTGGCTCGTAAAGGCCGAAGTCATCGGCCCTCAAGCTTGCTGATGGAAGCATGCCCAATGACCCGGTAATCATGGCAGCTTCATCTGAAAGAATATCGCCAAACATGTTAGGACACAGCATAACATCAAACTGCTGTGGATTCTTGATGAGCTGCATGGCTGCATTGTCAACATACATATGGTCCAAGATTATGTGAGGATAGTCCCGACTTATCTTCTGGACGATGCCCCGCCAGAAGACCATGGATGACAAAACATTGGCTTTATCGATACTGGTCACCTTTTTCCGACGTTTCCCGGCCAAGGAGAAGGCCTTGCGTGCAATTCGGATTACTTCCTCCCGTGTATAGACCATGGTGTCAAAGGCCCGATCTTCCTCCAACCCCTTAGGCTGTCCAAAATAGATATCTCCCGTCAATTCGCGAACGATCAGTATGTCCAGGCCGTTCTCGACCAATTCCTTTTTCAGAGGAGAAATTGAGATTAACCCATCAAATAGCAGGGCGGGACGAAGATTGGCAAAAAGGCCGAGCTCCTTGCGTAAGGGGAGCAACGCGGCCCGTTCCGGCTGACGTTCCGGCGGCAGGGATTCCCACTTTGGTCCACCTACAGACCCAAGCAGTACCGCATCTGAAAACCCACAGAGTTCCAGGGTGGATGCTGGCAACGCTGCACCGTAGCGATCGATGGCCACTCCCCCTACATCCGCTTCATGAAACACAAACTTAATGCCGTGCTTTCGACTAATGACCCTCAGCACCTTAAGAGCTTCAGCCATCACTTCCGGCCCGATTCCATCCCCCGGCAGCACGGCTACTTTAAATGTCTTGTCCCTATCCATTAAGCGCAGTCTCCATAGTATTCCAGATCATAAGTGCCGAAGGCGGCTTTTCCATGAGTTGACTAAACCTCCCCGAACCATTGCTGAAGAGCAGCCTTTATCTGGTCCTCGTAACCCCAGTAAAAATGATCAGCCCCTGGAATGGAACGGCTCTCTCGTATGCACGAGGCTGCTTTCATGAGCATCTCGATCTGATCTTTCGGGCAGAAGGAATCCCGGTCGCCATAGAGTACCCAGCATGGTACAGAAAGGTCATTGAAGGGGACCTCCATTACGGCAACAGGAGGAGAAATCAGGAGGAGACCGTATGGGTCCAGTTTGTTGACAGCATTCGCCGCCACCCATCCCCCAAATGAATATCCGGCCACCAGTATGTCATGCAGCCCTTTTTCCTTAAGAAAGGTATAAACTGATCTCACATCTTCCCGTTCGCCCATGCCTTCACTGTATTGACCCGAACTCTGACCTACTCCTCGAAAGTTAAATCTCAGCGTGGTCCAGCCCAGTGATCCAAAAGCCTTTACAGCCGCCTGCACCACGTTGTTAGACATTTCTCCGCCATACTCCGGGTGGGGATGACATACAAGCACGCCCTTGCGAGCATTCTGAAAACAATAACGGGCTTCAAGAATTGCCTCGTCCGCAGGAATAAATTGTGATTCTTCTCGCATAAGCGTCTACTCCAGTTTCCGTATCCTTCCTCTGCATAAAGGAGCAACAATGACCACAGGAGCCACGTGAGCAAAAATGCCATTGTCCAAAACCCCCGGTATGGCGTTGAGTTCTTTTTCCAGCATAGCCGGGTCTTCGATAATTTCAAAGCGAACGTCGATGATAAAGTTCCCCTCATCACTTATAACAGGACCATCCTTTTTTACGCCCATACGCAGTTCGGGTTCCGCACCCATGGCCCGCAACTGCCGCATGACCGGCGCCACAGCAAAGGGAAGTACTTCCACAGGCACCGGCCACTTCTCACCCAATCGCTTCACGAGCTTGGATTCGTCAACCACTACAATAAAGATCTTGGCAAGCGAATCCACGATTTTTTCCCGTGTGTGGGCCGCACCCCCTCCTTTGATAAGATTTTTGTGAGGATCCACTTCATCGGCTCCGTCAATGGCCACATGGATTTCCGTAACATCATCCAGGGTCGCCAGAGGAATGCCGTTCTTTCGGGCCAGCATGGCCTCCGAAAAGGAAGTGGGCACCCCCAGACAGCGGAGCGACTCTTCCCGCATTCGCCGTCCCAGTTCTTCAATAGCAAAGGCGGCCGTGGAACCGGTCCCAAGTCCGACCACAGCGCCGTCCTGTACCATATGGGCCGCTTCAATACCCGCTCGCATCTTGGCCGTCGTCGCCTCATTTATGCCTCTCATAAGGGCCTCTCGATCTTTCGACATATTTAGGAGAGACTATAACAACGGAATCGTGAGAAAAATCAATACAAATTGAACAGGGCGTTGTCCTTGATTTTTCCGTT
>CAYOYU010000392.1:1803-2918 GCA_964408265.1 uncultured Syntrophorhabdaceae bacterium | reverse complement strand
CACCATCCGGATCCCCCTGTCCGAGGAAATGATCAACTGGAGGAATGGCCAACGGATTGTCAAAGCGGCAAAGGTCATTCGGCAAGACCCGCGACTCTTTCCGGTCTTCATCACCAATTTCAACTGTGGCCCCGACTCCTTCATTCTCCACTATTTCCGGGAGCACATGGGAGGAAAGCCGTTTCTGGAGCTCGAGGTCGACGAGCACAGCTCCGATACCGGTGCCATCACGAGATGCGAGGCATTCATCGACAGCCTGAAGAACTACCGGAGGAAGCGAAGAACTCCAGCGGTTCGGCGTCGGGTTGACCGGCCCATTACCCGAGACCTCGACGTGTACATACCACAGGCGGACGCCATCAACTCTCTGGCCGCCACGTGGCAGGCTGCGCACAAGGCCTATGGGATGAAACTGAATCTCTTCCCCCCGTCCACACGGGAGACGTTGGAGTATGCAAGGCGATTCACCTCAGGAAAGGAATGTTATCCCTATCAACTCATCATCGGGGACACGGTAAGACTCGTTCAGGATCCGGCCGTGGACAAGGAAAACCTTGCCATTATCATCCCGTCGACGCCCGGAGCTTGTCGGCTGGTAGGCTACCCGAAAGGAATACGCAATGTGCTGGACAGGTTGGGGTGTGAGCACGTACCCATCCATCCGGTCACCAAGCGATTCAAGGAGTTGCAGGCCCTTCACAAACCGTATTCGGACATCGAGCAACTGGTCTACCATGCCAACACCTGTCGGGAGCTTGTCCTGAAGAAGGTGCGTGAAATAAGACCTTACGAGGTCAACAAAGGAGAGACGAACGCGGTCTACGAGGCCCTCTCCGACGAGCTCCACCGGTTGACGGAAAGGAAGGGACCTTTTGTTCCCTTCCTGAGAAAGGCAAGAGACAAACTCCGTAGCATTCCCACAAGGGATGAGGGGTCCAAGCCGGTCATTGCGGTGGTGGGGGAAGTCTATGTCCGGCTCACCCCGTTTGCCAACAACCAGCTTGAACACGAGATCGAGAGGTTGGGAGGAGAAGCCCTCTTCGTGCCCTTGCGAGAAGAGCTCTTCTTCAGGAACTATTACCAGTACCACTGGACCCGTATGAACCGCGCGTACA
>CAYOYU010000392.1:0-1793 GCA_964408265.1 uncultured Syntrophorhabdaceae bacterium | reverse complement strand
TGAAAAGGCGTTCAATGGAGATTTCCGAAACCGGTCCGACTCACAGACGGTCCCCGAGCTTCAGGCATTGGCTGCGCCCTATATGGACAGCAACTTCTGGGGAATCACCGTGGCGAGTATCGGAACCCTCGCGGAGGGGATTGAGAAGAAGATGTATGACGGCGTGATCAGCATCGGTCCTTTCTCGTGCATGCCCACAACCGTCGTACATGCGCTGTCGAAGGCCGTTCAAGACACCAAGGGGCGCTTCCCTTACCTCCTGTTTGCCTGCCAAGGACTCGAACAGTCGAACATCACGACGCGCCTCGAGGCATTCATGTATCAGGCGAAGGAGCACTGGCGCCGCCGTTCGTGCTGAAGAAGTCTTCCAGATCGTAGATGAGGATCTCATCGAGCCCCATTTCGTGAGCCTCCCTGACGAGCTTGCGCGTCAGGCAGAAGAAGACATTGACTTCAAAGAGGTAGCAAGGCGATGTATAGCAGGGGTGCCGGTAGGAAAAGGCCGGCTGGGTCGTTGCCTCGATTCTCTCGACGATCTCTCCCTGCGGGGAGTTGCCATAAGGCGGCTTCAGGTAGAACTTCCGGAAGTCGACCAAATAGTACCGATACCCTTCCTGATAGTATTCGCGGAGCTTCTCCATGGTCATAGGAGGCTCCCTCACGTTCTCTGTGCCCAAATACGCCTTCGTCACCGGATACTGGAGGCTGACGTGTTTCGACCCGTGCTCTTCCAGGAATGCAATCGGTGCGCTGTACGAGCACCGCATCGCTCGAATCTCTCGAGAAGCAACCAATCCGCTCAGCACCACAATCAGGACAAAGGCAAGGGCGGCCAAACGCCCCATCGGCCTTCCAAAGGGCTTCCTCCCGGCCAGATGCTCATCGAGCAGCAGGAGTGAACGGCCGGCCATCACGAACACGGCCGGCATGAAGACGAGGGCGTAGCGAACGTTCGTCGAGAGTCCGGTGCTGAAGAGGAAAACAGGGACGATCAACCATACCAACAACAGGCGATCCTCGTACCTTCTCTGGAGGGCTGCCGCAATGATTCCCCCAACAAACAGCGCACACAACAGCACTCCGTCGAATTGGAAGAACAGATAGGGGTATGTGATGAAATTCCACAATCGACTTCCGGCTTCCTGAAACTCCGGGTATTTGCTCACGTCCAGCGAAGGGATCGCAAAGAAGTCGAAAAAGTTGAAGATATGATGCGTCAGCAGTTCCTCGAAGTACGTTCGGAAGGGAAGAGCCTTCCCAAAATGGCGCAAGACGATCATCCCGAGGTAGTAAGGCACCTCGAACATGCCGAGGGGGAGAAGAAAGGCAACCCCGAGGACACCGATCTTTCTCAGCCTTCGCCGGGCTTGTTCTCTCGCCCGCAAGAGATCAATCCCCTCGTTGAGCAACAAGACGAGGAACACGTAAAGCATCCGGTCATGAACCGTGAAGGCCACTCCGCAGCCCAACCCGGCCAAGACGGTCCAAAAGGCGCCCTTGCCCTCCCTTTCGCTCACCTTGCTCTTGTAGTAGCAGGTGAAACCGAGAAGTGCAAAGAACATGGCGGATCCGTCAGCCAAGCCGGTAACAGAGTAGACCAGATGATAGCCGGAAATCGCCAGCAACAGGGAAGCCAGCAACCCAACCCTTGCATTGAACATCGCCCTTCCCAAGAAAAAGATACCCAGGATAGAGAGGGTTCCGAAAACCGCAGACACCACGTTGGTCGCAAATACCTCCGGACCCAGGATGCTCATGCAGACGGCGGTCAACAACGAAAAGCCGGGGCGACC
>CAYOYU010000391.1:0-2924 GCA_964408265.1 uncultured Syntrophorhabdaceae bacterium | reverse complement strand
CTGCAAAGCATCATTTGCCTCCCTTACCCTAGCGTTGAGTAGGTCCCTATCCACACTCATAGCCATAGTATTCCATCACAGAATGTATTCTTCTTCCTGCTCCGAGACATACGTGTAGCTCCAGTCCTTGCCCGCACACAACTTCCTAGCAATCTCATTAATCTCGACAGGGTCCAACGGCTCATCCAAGGCCTTAACGACTCTCCCCTCACAAACGATAACAGTCTTATTAGGATAGCTCTTCCTCAACTCCGACAAGTGCCGATTAATCCACTTCCGAGCCCCTAAACCCATGTCAAACACCAACTCACACTAACACAAACGCAAATAAGCCTATAAACCTCTCTCCCACTCAACCGAGTTAAACATCCTTATCCAGAAGAGTTGTAACAGCAGCTCCAGTATCCAAGTGAAAATTTACTACATGCTTCTTGGCAATACCCGTCATGGTCGTCTCCACATAAACCATCACATTCATTTGGCGCATAGCCATTCTCATCTTCATATCCTGATACATATCCTCATAAGAAGCTTTCATCGCGTCATCAAAGGTGGCCATTTGGCCCCCATTCTGTTTAATGTACATTTCAGCATCCTTCTTATTTTCAAAAGCCCACTTGGCCCTTTTGGTCATTACCCCCGGTTTGTTTCCCCCGATCACCCAAAAGGCGTTCTCGGCGTTGATCAGGTTTTTTGTGTTATAGTCTCCTACCTGGATATTTGTCGGCGCTTTATCGATGTTCAGCACCATATCGACGGCCACGCAGTGAATGCTGCACGTCGCCAAAACCGATCTATCGTTGTAGTTGACAAGCATCCGGCTATGCGCAAAGTGTTCCCTGTTCATTCCGCAGTACTTGCAGGATTGATGCTTCACAACGTCCTCCTGTGGCTCGGCAAACACCATCTGAACGGCAACCAGGCTCAAAACTATTCCTAAAATAATCGAATTCCATTTTTTCATTTCAATTCCTTCCTTTATAAGTAGTATCTTTTTTCAATTCAAAATTCCACTTCCAAAGCTGATAAACCGCAGGGTACACCAATAACTCTAAAATAAAGGACGTAAAAATGCCTCCGATCATGGGGGCCGCGATCCGCTTCATCGTATCCGAGCCCGCGCCGATTGACCACATGATCGGCACGAGTCCGAGGAAGGTCGTCGTCACGGTCATAAACTTGGGACGGAGGCGCTTGAGCGCGCCATAGCGAATGGCATCCTGCAAGTCGGCCAGTGAACGGAGACGCCCTTCCTTCTTCGCCTGTTCATAGGCCAGGTCAAGGTAGAGGAGCATGAAAACCCCTGTTTCGGCGTCTACGCCCATCAACGCGATGAGGCCGACCCATACGCCGATGCTCATGTTATATCCAAGCAGATACAGAAGCCAGAAAGCGCCGACTGCGGAAAACGGCACGGCAAGTAAAACGATAAGCGTTTTGACGGCCGACCGTGTGTTGAGGTAGAGAAGAACCAAAATCAGGAAGAGCGTAAGCGGTATAACGACGATCAGTCGCTCCTTCACCCTCTGCATGGATTCGTACTGACCGGTCCAGAGAATGGCGTATCCGGCCGGCAGCTCAATTTTTTCCCGGAGCAATTGTTTTGCCTCTTCGATATAACCGCCCTCATCGCGGTCGGCGACATCGATATAAACATAACCGGTCAGCAGTCCGTCTTCGTCCCGGATCATGGAAGGTCCGCTGGTCACCTCCACAGTGGCAAGCTGAGACAGCGGAATCTGCCGCCGGCCACCGAGGGCCGGAACCAGGACACGGCCCAATGCCCCTATGTCGGACCTGAAGTCGCGCGCGTACCGGACATTCACCGGATAGCGCTCTCTTCCTTCCACCGTCGTGGTCACATTTTCACCGCCGATCGCCTTCGAGACAACCTCCTGTACATCTGCAACACTTAACTCATAACGGCTCAGGCTCTCGCGATTCCATTCGATGTCGAGGTAATATCCGCTTCCGGTTCGCTCGGCAAAAACGCTGCGGGTTCCTTTCAAGGGGGTGAGCGTCGCTTCAACCTGTGACCCGATTTCTTCGATGGTGTCAAGGTCGGAACCGGTTATTTTAAGACCGACCGGTGTCCGAAGGCCCGTGCTCAGCATCTCAAACCGCCCTTTGATGGGCATGGTCCATGAGTTCGCCACGCCCGGCACGTTGAGCGCTTCGTTCATCCGGGCGATGAGTTCCTGCTGAGAAAGATGATCCGGGGTAAAATGTCGTAAAACCCCCTGCACCCAGCCCGGCGCCCAGGAAGAATACCATGTCTCCTTTTTTCGCCACTGATCCCCGGGCTTCAGTGTGATCACCGTCTCCAGCATGGAAAGCGGCGCCGGGTCGGTCGAAGTGTCTGCCCTGCCCGCCTTGCCCAGGACGCGGTCCACTTCCGGGAACTGCCTGATTATCCGGTCCGTGGTTTGCAGGATTTCTTGAGCCTGCGTGATGGAAATGCCCGGCATGGTGGTGGGCATATAGAGGAGGGATCCTTCCTCCAGAGGGGGCATATATTCCGAACCGAGCCCGAAAAATACCGGGATGGTCAAAACGACCAACGCGAAAGCGCCTGCGATCACGCCCCATTTCCAGCGAAGCGACCATGAGAGCACCGGATCGTAAATTCTGATCAGAATACGGCTGATCGGATGTGTTTCCTCGGAATGAATAGTGCCCACAAGAGCCGCATTCGACGTCCTGCACAGCCACATCGGTTTGAAATTGAATTGCTTTATCTGAGTGAAAAACAGTCTCAGGGCTGGATCAAGGGTAATGGCCAAAACGGCCACGATGATCATGGAGAGGTTTTTGGTATACGCGAGAGGTTTGAAAAGCCGGCCTTCCTGCCCCTCCAGCGTAAGGACGGGGAGAAAAGAAACGGCGATCACCAGCAAGGCAAAGAAGCTCGGACCCGCCACCTG
>CAYOYU010000390.1:0-2949 GCA_964408265.1 uncultured Syntrophorhabdaceae bacterium | reverse complement strand
GATAGCCAGGGCTTTCTTAGTGCCCACGAGGACCACGAGTCTCTTGCCCCGCGTGATACCCGTGTAGAGGAGGTTTCGTTGTAACATCATATAATGCTGCGTCAGCACCGGTATGATGACGACAGGGTATTCACTCCCCTGCGCTTTGTGAACCGAGGCAGCGTAGGCATGCGTCAGTTCGTCCAGTTCAAAATACTCATAGGAAACCCGGCGGCCTTCGAAATCGATGACCACCTCCTGCTCTTCCCTGTCGATGGCGGCTATCCTTCCTATATCACCGTTGTAGACATCCTTGTCATAGTTGTTCCTGATCTGCATCACCTTGTCGTTGACCCTGAATATCCTGCCTCCGCGCGCTAGTTCGTCACTGGAAGGATTCAACTCTTTCTGGAGTTCCACATTGAGATTGGCCACACCCACCGTGCCCCGGTGCATGGGAGCCAGGACCTGTATGTCCTTCACGGAGTTGCAGTGAAGCAAGGCCGGAATCTCTTCCTTGCAGAGCCTCACAATCTTTGCCAGGACTTTCTCCGGCTCCTCTACCGCATAAAACCTGAAATCGCGCACATAGGCATCAGCAGTATCAAAGGCAGGCATCAGCCCCTGGTTTACCCTGTGGGCATTTACCACGATCATGCTTGCCTTCGACTGCCTGAAGATCTCCCTGAGTCTGACGGTGGTGAGGCAGCCGGAATCTATGATGTCCCTCAGGACATTACCTGCACCCACAGACGGAAGCTGGTCCACATCGCCCACGAGAATGAGTGTTGCCGTACCCGGCAGGGCTTTCAGAAAATAGTTCATGAGCAGGGAATCGACCATGGAGACTTCGTCCAGGATCACGAGGTCAGCGTCGAGGGGGCTCTCCTGATTCCTCTTGAATCCCCCTTCTCGGGAGGAACCTGCCGGGCTGTATTCAAGGAGCCTGTGTATTGTCTTCGCCTCTCGTCCCGTTGCTTCGGTCATGCGTTTCGCCGCTCTCCCCGTAGGCGCCGCAAGAAGGACCCTCTGTCCCATCTTTGTATAGATCCGGAGGATAGAATTGATGATGGTGGTCTTCCCTGTGCCTGGCCCTCCCGTAATTACCATGACTTTGCAGTTTATGGAATCTCTGACGGCCTGCAGTTGGTCGCCGGAGAGCGTTATGCTGCGGCTCTTCTGAACCCAGTCCAGGGCTTCGTCGATGTTGAGGAGCCTGAGTTGCTTCGGTTTGGACAGCAGTCTCGAGAACCCCTCCGCGATCCCGATTTCTGAAAGATAGTACTTCATGAGATAGACACGCCGCGTATCTTCCGGGGACACTCCCGGGATGGTTCCTTTCTCCTCAACCACGGCCTTCCGGTCCCCGGCAATTATGCCGAGTCCATCTATAAGCCTGCCTTGGTCCATCTCGAGGATTTCGGCACATTTGTCGAGAAGGGCCTCATAGGGGTAATAGACATGCCCCTCGTCCGCCAACTGATTGAGGACATAGAGGATGCCCGCTTCGGCTCTCGTCTGTGAATCTCTCGGAATACCCAGCTTCTCCGCTATCCTGTCGGCCGTGAGGAAACCTATTCCGAATATGTCCGTGGCGAGCCTGTAAGGGTTTTCGCTCACCAGAGCAATAGCCTCCCGTCCATCGTGACGGTAGATCTTCGCCGCATAGGCCGGGATCACACCCTGCCCCTGAAGGAAGACCATCACCTCCCGCACCTCCCGCTGTTCCTCCCAGGCGGCCCTGATCATATCGACCCTTTTTTCGCCGATGCCTTCCACCTCGTGAAGCCTGTGGATTTCATCGTCTATAACGGATAGTGTATCTTTGCCGAACCTGGCAACAAGCCGTTTGGCCATGACCGGCCCGATACCTTTGATCATGCCGGAGCCGAGATACTTTTCTATCCCCATCACCGTGGCGGGCACGACTGACTGGTAGGATTGGACCTTGAACTGCTGACCGAAACGGGGGTGCATGTCCCAGTGGCCCGTCATGACGAGCCCCTCCCCCACAGTCACGGAGAAGAAGGTGCCCACAACGGTTATCAGGTCCGGGCGCCCGGGGATTCTCACCTTGGCAACGGTATAACCGTTCTCCGAATTGTTGTACGTGATCCGTTCTATCTGCCCCCTGATATCGACGGGGGTCTGATCTTTCGGCATACAGTATAGTATCCCAGTTTCATGGGATACTCAATTCCTCCCATCTGGGGGCCATGAAATTCTTGTCATTTCTCCGGCCCTACGATAATATAGACGAGTAATAGTCGAAAGGCACCCTGAGATGGAACAGGGTCTTCTTTCACGCGGAAGCAGGCCGACTCCGGCGCCTTTCCGCGTTTGCACCCGCCTCAGCACCTGTTGTATACTATATATACGGAACCGAAATGGTTAGATTCAATGACATCGTAGACGAGGTACTCAGTTATAATCCCCAGGCCGATGTGGAAATGCTCGAAAAGGCATATATATTCTCGGCCAAGGCCCATAAGGGGCAACTGAGACGCTCCGGCGAACCCTATCTTATCCATCCCCTGGAAGTGGCCTATATCCTCACCAAGATGAATCTCGACGTACCGAGCGTGGTTTCGGGGCTCCTCCATGACACCCTTGAGGACTCCTACGTGAGCAAGGGCGAGATCGAGGAATACTTCGGGAAGGACGTCGCCGAGCTTGTCGACGGTGTTACCAAGATCAGCAAGATACCGCTCAAGACCTCCCAGGATTCCAGGGTAGAGAACTTCAGGAAGATGATCCTCGCCATGAGCAAGGATATTCGGGTCATTCTCATAAAGCTGGCCGACCGGTACCATAACATGCAGACCCTCAACTTTCTGTCGCCCGAGAAGCAGGTGGAGATTGCCCGGGAGACCCACGACATCTATGCCCCCCTCGCCCACAGGCTGGGCATCAAGTGGCTGAAGGGAGAGTTGGAGGACAGTTCCTTCAAATACCTTAAACCGGACGAAT
>CAYOYU010000389.1:0-2976 GCA_964408265.1 uncultured Syntrophorhabdaceae bacterium | reverse complement strand
CGTCGTCATCGGCGGGCTGGGGAGTTGGGCCGGCACCGTCGTGGCGTCCTTCATTATAGGCTTCGCACAGATTCTGACGGAGTACTTCCTGTCAAGCCATTATCAGATGGTGGTGGCCCTGCTGGCCATCATCGTCACTCTCCTCGTGAAACCCTCGGGGATATTCGGCAAACAGAAAGAACTGGAAGAGAGGGTATAGACATGGAGATGCTACGGAAGGAACGAATCGATAGGGGTCTTAAAGTAAGAACCGAAGGCATCTATGCAATCTCATCGTGGAGGGAGATTCTCTACCTCCTCGGCCCCAGGCTGCTGCTTATTCTGGGAATTCTCATACTTCCCCTGCTGCTCGAACTGGCGCCTTACTGGAAACGGGTCATCAACATCATGTGCGTTTACGCGCTGCTGGCCCTCGCCTTTGACTTTCTCGCGAATTACGTCGGGCTGGTCTGCTTGGGCGGCGCGTTCTTTACCGGAGTGGGCGGATATTTTTCGGCCATCTTCAACGTCTACCTGGGTTTTCCCGTCTATCTGGCCATGCCCTGCGCGGCAATATGCGGGGCGGCTTTCTGCACCTTTTTCCTTCTTCCCTGCCTGCCGCTCAGAGGGGTTTACTTTGCCATTGTAACCCTTATGTACCCCTTGCTCTTCACCCGCATCATCGAGGCCCTCAACGTTCTCGGACAGCTTCCCCAACCAATACGTGGAACACTACGTCATTATCATCATGATGCTCCTGTTCCTCTTTGCAATGCGCCGTTTCGTGAACGAAGACATAGGGCTCGTCCTCCGGGGTGTAAAGGATAATGATCAGTCCGTCCGGGCATCGGGTATAAACATTACCTGGATGAAGATCCTGGCCGTCTTTGTGGCAGCCCTCATCGGATGTTTCGGAGGAGCTTACATCGCTCATATGTACATGTGGGCGGGCATCTCGCTCTTTGCTCTTGATTTCTCCATCATTCCCATTGCGTCTGTGGTCATCGGCGGCGGGGGCACCCTCGTCGGAGCCATCATCGGCAGCTTTATCCTGGTCCCTCTGTCAGAATTTCTACGCTTCTTCGGCACCTTCCGGATCGTCATCTACTGTGCGGTGCTGACGGGCTTTATCGTCTTTAAAAGTGAAGGACTGATGGTCTACCTCCAGCGGAAGTATCACCAGTTCGAAAGGTGGGTGAAGGTATGAGCGAGGTGAAGGTATGAGCGACCCGATTCTATCCGTAAAAGGTATATCAAAGACCTTCGGAGGTCTGAAAGCACTCGCGGACGTCAGCTTCGACGTGGAAAGGAATGAAGTCTTCGGCATCATCGGGCCCAACGGGTCGGGAAAGACGACTCTCATCAACTGCATTACGGGGTTCATCAAGCCCGATGCCGGCCAGGTCTATTTTAACGGCAAGAACATTATGGGATGGAAGGCACACAAGATCGCCCATGAGGGCATAGCGAGGACCTTCCAGATCATGCGCCCTTATTACTCTCTGCCCGCCTTCAAGAATCTCATCATTCCCCTGTGGTCCCCCAGGGCCAGGAAACTCGGGGGATGGCGGGGAGGAGGGAAACATGGCGACAGGGATACGGTGGCTGTGGATATCCTGGAGGAGATCGGCTTCGAGAGGGACTCCAGGGTCCCCTACAAGCTCGCGTCCACCCTGCCTACCGGCTATCAGAAGAGGTTGGAACTTGCCCGCTGCATGGCCATGAGGCCCGATGTGATCTTCTGTGACGAGGTCTTTTCAGGCTTGAGCATGAGCGAAATCGCAGGCATGCTCCCCCTCATCGAGAAGCTCAAAATGGACGGCATCACGCTGATCATGGTGGAGCACAGACTAAGAGAACTCTTCCGCGTTGCAGACAGGGTAATGGCCCTTAACTTCGGCGAGAAAATTTCGGAAGGCAAACCTGACTTTGTCATCCAGAACAAGAAGGTCAGGGAGGCATACCTGGGGACGGAGGAAGTATGAGGATAGGGATAGGTGACAACTATGTTTGAAGGACGAGAGCTAATGGTCTTCTACGAGAATATGATCGCCCTGAACAACGTCACTATTGAGGCGGAGGAGGGGCAGATCATCGGCGTATTCGGATCGAACAGCGCCGGCAAGAGTACACTGATGTATGCACTCTCGGGCATCATCCTTGACATTAAGAAGAAGGAGGAGATGCGGGGAGGTGAACGGATATCTCTCTATGGCAGGATATTCCTTGCCGGAAGGGACGTAACCAACGTCAAGCCCCACCAGCGGGCCCGGATCGGCATTGTTCTCTGCCCTGAAAGGCGGCGCATATTTGCTGAGAGCAGCGTACTGGAAAACCTGAAGATCGGCTCCTATCTGACCAGCCGCAAGGATACGAATGAGAATCTGGACTACGTTCTCGACCTCTTTCCGCGGCTTAAGGACCATCTCAAGAGACAGGGCGGTTTCTTGAGCGGGGGCGAGCAGCAGATGCTCGCCATAGGCCGGGCGCTCATGGCAAAACCGAAGGTCCTTCTCCTTGACGAGCCCCTCCTTGGATTGAGTCCCGCATATCAGGAGATCGTCATAAACGGCACCAAGGCAATACGGGACAGCAAGGGCATTACCATTATCGTCACCGAGCAGTACGCGCGGCCGGTAATGCCCATCATCGACTATGCCTATATCCTGGAGAACGGCAGCAGTGTTCTTGCCGGTACGCGGGAAGAACTGATGGACAACCCGGATGTAAAATCAGCCTACTTCGGAGTGTGAGGATCTCTATGGAATCTTTCGAGAATGAATGTACCTTTACCAGATTCACGGAAATATGCAAAAAGTACTCCGACAAGACCGCCCTTGTCTATCTGGGCGAACGTTTCACCTACGGAGCGCTGGAGCGGCTCATAGACAAGTTTGCCACGGGCCTCGCCGACATGGGCGTAAAGTTCCAGGACCGCGTCATGCTCTACATCTCAAACTGCCCGCAGTGGATCATTGCGAATTTTGCCGTCAACAA
>CAYOYU010000388.1:1714-2989 GCA_964408265.1 uncultured Syntrophorhabdaceae bacterium | reverse complement strand
CGAGCGGTTGAAGCAGTGGGAACGAAGTGGGTTGGGCCCCAGGGAATTTTGTCGTCGCCACAAGTACAAGGAGACCCAATTTCATTGGTGGAAAAGGGTACTGCAGGGACGAGGTCGCTGGTTCCACAGAGCTGAGGAGCGCGGGTTGGGACAGGACCCGCAAGATGGTCCCCCTCCTTTTACCGAAGTCCACGTGAACGCGATCCCGCCCTTGCTCATCAGGAATGCAGGGGGCCGTTCGGCAGATACTATCCTGAGTGCTTGGCAATCAGTTCGCGCACTTTTGGGACGAGTTCCTTGGGGACTTCCATCAATGTCTGGGCTGCGTCTTCATATGCGGCCTCGTCCTCGGCAACGGCTTCCTCCTCCGTCTGAGTTTCGTAGTGCTCCAAGACCGCGCGTACCCTCTGTTCATCCCAGCCCGGCGGAAACCTATTTCTCTTTTTCATCTTCTCTTCCTTCGACGTCGCCTGCGATAGGCGCTCAATGGTTTTCCTCGCAATTCGTAACCCGTAATTACGAAGACACTATCCGGCTCAGGGTCTGAAACGTAAATGATGCGAAGGTATCTCCCTGCTCGTGTTTGACCCATTGCGACACGGGAACCTCGATCCCCGGGTCTATCTTCCCCAGGATTGAACAGGACCTCCTGGGCTTCCTCTTCGGTGACGCCATGTTTATGGATATGGGGAACGCCGGTTTCTGGGTCAATGTAGAATCGGGTCTTCATACAAGAATTCTTTCAGTATGAAGATGTCCTGTCAAGAAACGAATCCCGGTCGCACGCTTGTGGGTGTGAACGTTCCTTCACGTTTTTGTCCAGGGTTTCCTTCATCTTCTGGTCCCCGCGGGCGTATTCCCCTCCGCAAGGGCACAAGTCCCGCTCGGGCACTGATCGTTACCCCTTCCACCTCTCCCTGGCACGCTGTTTGCCCGCCTTTGGATCCCCAGTGCGTACTTGGTCCTTTTCACCCCTCTTCTTCTGCACAACCCCATGCCCGAAGCTTGCCCGGGCTACCGGCCTCGAAAGCCCCATCTCACCCCTTACTACCAGTGCGGCCAGGATCACTTCGAGACCTTTGAGCAGGTCTACGAGCAAAGATTCCAGAAACGTTACGGCTTCTGGCGACCGTATCTCCGTGAGGTGATCATCCGGTACCTGGAGTGTGGAGATTTACACAACGGTTTCGCCAGGATTCGATGCGATCGGTGCGGAACGGAACGGCTGCTGGCATTCAGTTGTAAGGAGAGAAAGTTCTGCCCGTCGTGCGGGCA
>CAYOYU010000388.1:0-1704 GCA_964408265.1 uncultured Syntrophorhabdaceae bacterium | reverse complement strand
GCAGAAGCGGGCCGTGGAGTTCGGCGAGTGGCTCTGCGGGCGGGCGCTCCGGGCCGTCCCGCTTGAGACACTTCTCTCCGCCCCCAGGAGCACACAAGATCCTGGGGGCCTTTTCTCTTGACCCACAATTCCGCTACCTGCTGTTCTCCAGCCGTCTGAAAGCACGTTCCTATGCATACCGGGTCGGCCCAGATTTCTTATCCCTTCGAGACGGCATGGAAAAACTCAAAATAGCACCTCAAAGGAATAGCCGATCGGCCCACCGCGGCAGTTCATCTATCACCTGAGTTATCTTCTCTTGCCGACCGCTTTTCCGGATTCAGGCTAATTGGTCACTATGCAGAAAATATGAAAACCAAGTGTTTCTTCCCGACATTTTGCCTCCGCAGACACTCAGGATCGATGGAATTGAAACGCCCCCCGGGTTCTTGATGTGCCTAGACTGCCCCCAAGATGGGGCTCTGAGACAACTCTCCCGGATGAAGCGGAGAGGGCATGGGATCAAGAATCCCCGAGCCTTATGCCTCCTGGGTTTCTGAAGGGTTGCGAGGATCCTCGACTTATACAGCATTGCCGAAGGAATCTTAAGCCTTTGCCGAGGGATCCGGCCATGTTCCATAGTACTTCAATGCGTCTTCCGGCGGCTTCTTGGTGAGCCACTCCTTTTCGAAGGCATCATATGGCTTGCCCCGCTTGATCCGGTCCCTCCTCTCCGCGGCTCGGGACTTCTCCGTAGCTTTCAGGTCCGGCTCGAGCGTGTCCGGATCGTAGACCACGTGATAGACGTTCCTGGCAACATAGTCGGAGATGATCCCGTTCTTCAGATCGGCCATCACCCGCTTCGGGTCCCTTTCCAGCACGTCACCGTAACCGGATCCACTGATGCTTGCCACGGTGAAGCTGTCCCCTTCCAGGTAGGGCTCGCCGGGCTGCATGACCTTCAGGCTGTAAGCCCCCTTGACTCTCCTGTCCACCACGAGCTGGTGAAAATCGCTGGGGATATCGTACGGCGCCTCCTGGAACATCCTTCTCCAGTCTGCGCCGGTGATCTTGACCGCAGGGGCGACGCAACCGGCGTACCCGCCGAAGAGCCCCCGGTCGGCCGGGAAACGCCACGATTGTCCCAGGGGAGTGATGAACATCATGGAGCTCTTGTGGATCACGATGCACGAGGAGACCCCCACTCCCCCTCTGTGTTTGCCGAACCCGGCCTGGTCCAGCGGCAATTTGCGGAACACATGGACAAAAGGCAGGAGGAGTTCATCGTGCTCGGCGTCCATGGAATCCGCCATCCCTGCCCACCAGAATCCGCAGGAATCAATCCCGTCCATGGCAGGTTTCGCTCCCGCACCTACGCCGTTCATGGGCGCGGCCAGCAGCCCCACCATCAACATGTTGTTCTGGTTCAGCCCGCCGTACGTGCACGTTCTTGCCGCCGGGCCCAGGGGCACGGCCACGTATTCCCTCTCCGGAGGGTCGAACATCATCTTGTTCAGGCACTGGTGGATCGCGTTCACGACAAGGGGGCTGAGCGCCACGCTGCCGGAAATCCCCGCATCCAGGGGCGCGTTCACACAGGTCCCTTCCGGGGCGCGGACCTCGATGGGGTCGAAGATGCCCGAGCCCACGGGCAGGTCACAGAAGATGTACTGACACAACATGCTGGCCATGTGGGCCCGGACCACATGGGGAAAGGTGTTGTAG
>CAYOYU010000387.1:0-2991 GCA_964408265.1 uncultured Syntrophorhabdaceae bacterium | reverse complement strand
AGCCTGCCGGGATATTTGAGAGAACTCTATGGGAAGATCGGCGCGGACCTCACAAAGTTTAATGGTGATGAAACGTGGAGGCTCCCTATACCCGGACGATTTGTCATCCGTCAGGACTCGATCGTTGTTGCGGCAGATGCTGATCCGGACTATACGATACGGCCGGAACCGCGCGAGGTTGTAAACATCCTAAAGTCGATGGAGTCACGATGAATCTCTTTCCATAGCTGTATGTGACGCACCAATAATGTCCCAATCCGTTGTCGATGTTAGGATCGCGTGCTGAGCGGTCGCTCGAGACGAAGTGGCGACCGGAATCGGGGCATAACATCGGCATTTTTTCGCAGGGATTGCCAAAAATAATGACCTCAATTCGGTGCGCACGGTCCGCTAAAATCTCCCCTTACCCCCCTTTAGAAAAGGGGGGCAAAGGCGGCGCTTATACCCCCCTTTCCATAAAGAGAGGTAAGGGGGCATTTTGATTCGGACAAGACTTCCGGCGACTGCTATAAGATACCGCTAAGGCAGCATTAGGACCGTCTGGAAGTCTTCGCTACTTGGATTCCTTGGCCTCGGGATTTGCGGTCTTGGTCTCCTTCTTAGTTGAGAACTGACAACCACACCCACATTTCTCCTGCTCTTTCTGTTGCTCTTTTTCGCTCATCCGTATCACCTCCTCCCTATCTGGTCGGTTCTACTTCTCTTTACGCTCTTTCAGGTATTCTTCCACACCGGCCAATTCCTTTTTCAGTTGGTCCCGGTAATTTTCCAACCGTTCTTCTTCCTCTTTTGCGGAGAAGAAACGACGGAAGGAACGACCGTGCCCTCCACCGCAGCAACCACAAGCGCATACTTGGCCGCCTGAAAACCTATGCCCTAATGCTGGTTGGCACATTCTCAATCACCTCTCTTTCCGTTTGACCCGTCGAGGGTGTCCCTGGCGGACTTCATCCCCCGTGACTGCGTCGTCAAAAGGAGCGTTCACAATCCCAATGCTGCCTTAGCAATATCTTGTTTGACCCACTCGGATGTCTTGAAGTGAAGCGTCAACCCCCGCGCATCACGGAAAAGTCTTTCCACGACAAAATCACGACAATATCCGTGCCCTCCCAATATTTGAATGGCGTTGTTTGTGACATCTACAGCGGCTTCGGAGGCGAAAAGCTTCGTCTTCAAGCCGTTGATGACAGCCGTAATTGGGGAATCGTCGGCTCTGGCGGCACAGGCATTGAGGAATGCTTGAGCAGATTCGGTCCCGAGGATCATATCTGTGATCGTAAACTGGACAGCCTGATGAACACCTATAGGCTGCCCGGCGATCGTCCTCTCTTTCGCATGTCTAACTGCAATCTCTGTCGCCGACTCGGCCACGCCCACAGATATGGCCGCAGCCCCAAAGAAGCCCCAACCCATCATTGCTTTTCCCATAATTTCAGCCCATCCCCCTTCGGCGCCCACAAGGTTTTGGGCGGGAACTTGGCAGTCGCCGAAGAACATGTCCCTTGACGAGGTGCTCCTCATGCCCATCCTGTCTTCTGGACGCCCCAAGGAAAGCCCTGCTGTGTCCTTTTCAACAATCAACAGGCTCATTCCCTGCGGACCCTTTTCCGGGTCAGTCCTGACAAGAACCATATACATGTCAGCCTCTCCGGCTGAAGTGACGAAGATTTTGGAGCCGCTCACTACGTAATGGTCGCCATGCTTCTTCGCTGTGGTCTTAATAGCGCCGGCATTGGAGCCGGAGTCAGGCTCATGAACGGCAAATGCTCCCAGAAACCGACCTGTTGCCATTCCGGACAGCCATTTCTCTTTCGAAGCTTCGCTGCCGCTAAGTTCGAGTGCCTTTGCCACAATCGAGTGGGACACATACACCAGAGAGGTCGAAGCGCAGGCCCTGGCGAGTTCCTGGACGATGGAAGCGAAAGCCAGCCGTCCAATTCCTGTGCCTCCTTGAGCTTCAGAAATGACGGCGCCCATCAGCCCCGCTCCCCCAAGTGCCCGCAAGCACTCCGAAGGAAACTCGCCGTTGATGTCTCTTTCCATTGCGTGAGGCGCTAGCTGCTCACGCGCTATCTGTTTCGCGAGATTCTTGATTTGCTGAAATTCTTCAGCGCGATCCACTCTCGTTTCCATGACCACCTCCAAGGGCACCAATGAATTGATGATTCAGCTTTTAAGCAGATACTGAACAACACGCGAAAAAAATTTAGGTCTCTTCTCTCACCTTCTCCATTCTGCTCCGCACCCTTTGCAGCTCCACCTCGAGTTCCTTCTCCAGTTTCTTCAGGTATGCCAGGTCTTCTCCCTCTGAATTGATTTTCTCGTCCTCTTCCGGTTCCGCTCCACGGCAACTGTCTTCACATCCGCAACGGCAGACATTGGAAATGATCTCTCCACACTGCGCAAGCGCTGCTTGGTCCACCTCGTAGGGTATCCAGAAGCCTTTTCGCTGATTCCGAACCAACCCCGCATGTCTCAGAATCTTGAGATGCTGAGACACCGCAGAAGGGGTTATGGCCAATACCTGCGCTATCTCGTTCACATACATGGATCCTCGTTGTTTCAGGAGGTCGATAATCCTGATTCGAGATTCAACACCCAAGACCTTGAACAGTTCAGCTTCCTTGCGGCACATCTGATCTCCTGATTAAGTATCCACTTAAATACTATACAACCACCAATTTCATGTCAAGACAATTTTCACCCAACCCTCAGGTTTCGCTTTCGCCTTGCATGGGCTGCGTTCATCTGCGGCCTACCATGACTATTTCATAATCTTCCGCCAAGGCATATAATCCTTCCCCTTAGCCTTCTTTGGGGGAGGCGAGCATGCGGATTCGGAACTGACGGAGGACTAAATGGATTCACCCGGCCGGGAACTCACCTGGGAATTGTTGGACAGTCGGGAAGACAAAAAATATCGGTTATTCTCAGTAAATATTACCAGGAACAGGTCCCCCAGGACCGGCGAGCTTCAAGAATTTCAGGTGT
>CAYOYU010000386.1:0-3001 GCA_964408265.1 uncultured Syntrophorhabdaceae bacterium | reverse complement strand
CCACCTGCCACCTGAGGTAGTCTCTCAGGTTGTCGGTCTCGCTCACCCTATTCCCGTAATCGGGATACTCTTTGTCTTCCCTTTCGGAGTAATCATCGGAAGGGGTGAACCTGTCGAGCAGCTCCGCGATTTCCTCACTTTCCCGGGTAGTTTCTTCTGCCGTTCGCTCCTCTTCGGGGCCGTTGCCCTCTCCCCTGGCCTCCTCGGACTCTTCTCTCTCCTGCGCTTCCAGGACCGGGTTCTCGCTCAGTTCCTGCTCGATTGCTTCTACGAGCTCGAGTTTGGAGAGCTGAAGCAGCTTTATGGCCTGCTGGAGCTGCTGGGTCAGTATGGGCAGAAGCTTCTGGGTCTGTTTAAGTTCCAACATCGATATAGAATTCCTCTCCGAGATAGACCTCTCGCACGATTCGGTCTCCTGCAACTGTCTCCGGTGTTCCTTCAAGGAGCACCTGTCCGTTGTTCACCACATAGGCCCGATCGCACAGAGGCAACGAGTCTCTCACGTTGTGGTCAGAAAGAAGTATGCCTATTCCGCGCTTTTTGAGCCCCGATATAATCTTCTTCAGGTCCGATACGGAGATGGGGTCTATGCCGGAAAATGGTTCATCGAGGAGCATAAAGCGTGGTGCAATCATAAGCGCCCTGGCTATCTCCAGTCTCCTGCGCTCCCCACCGGAAAGGGAGTCGGCAATATTCCCGGCCAGATGTTCCAGTTTGAAGGCCTCAAGGAGTTCCAGGACTTGGTGCTCCATGGTCTCCTTCTCTTCATGGTGGAACTCGAGGATCGATTTCAGGTTGTCCACGACGCTCATCTTCTTGAAGACTGAAGGTTCCTGGGGAAGATAGGTAATGCCCTTTCTCGCTCTCATGAACATGGGCAGATTGGTGATATCTTCGCCGTCCAGCAGTACCCGCCCGCTGTCCGGTTTGATAAACCCGATGATCATGTAAAAACTGGTCGTCTTGCCTGCCCCGTTGGGACCGAAAAGCCCCACAATTTCACCGGTGTCAATGTGAACGGTGATCCCGTCCACGACTTTCCGGGAATTGTAGGATTTTGATATAGCCTCGGCTAAGAGCCGTCCTGTCTGTGTCACTGTTTCTCCATCCGCATCCTTGGTTTGTTTATGGAAAACTTTCCGCTGGAAAGATTATATACGATAGACTCTCCTTCCATCTCAACATTATCTTTCACGATCCTCGGGTTCTCCGTCAGCACGACCCGGTCTTCCTTAAAATTATACACTGCTTTTTCGCTTTTCGTCATTGTTCCTTTTGATAGAAGGCTGACGCGGCCCACGGCATCGATCCGCTCGGGGTCCCCGCCTTTGGTGAAGACGTAAAGCCTGTTGCAGAGCAGGCTGATATCCTCACCCTTCATGACGACTTTGCCGTCGAGAATATACTGGTTGTCCTTCAGGAGGTAGACGAAGGTATCTGACTGGAATTTGTACTTGCCCTTGTCGCTTTCGAAGTATCCGGTCACGTCTTTCAGGATCCTGATCGTCTCGTCATTGGTGTTTGCCAGCAAACCGATACCCTGGAGGGCCAGCTTGGGACCCTTAATGTCGACGGGTGCCTGTGTGGAGGTTAAGCCCTTCTTGAAATCGAAGTCCATTGAGCGGCTTTTCAGCCGGTACGCCTTCTTGTAGAGGAGATCCACGTCTTCAATGGAGCCCTTCTCCTGTTCCGAATCCATGATACCCTTGGTTCCGACGAAGGTGACGAGGACATCAGCTTTCGGCTTGTATTGTCCCTCCACGGAGTGCATCTCAACTTCCGGCTTATCTATGAACTTCCTGGCCATTTTTGCGCGGATCTCCCAGTCGATAACCCCTTTCTTCTCTCCCGTATACTTGACGTCCTTAAATACAATCGCCCGTTTGCCTTCTTCCACGATGGGCAGACTAATCCTGTCAGGTTTCTTAAGGAAGAAATAGGAGGCAGCCATAAGGCAGGCTACGACAAACCCGGCTGCAATGTAAACGATGACACTTCTGTTCTTCATCCATCCTCATGTAAAGACCGAAGTTGAGAAATTGAGAAGTTGAGAAGTTGAGACACCTCGAGTCGAAACCGCTCACCTTCTTACCTTCTGATCTTCTCACCTTCCAAATGTCCACAGCTTCTCATACTATCTTCGCCCTCAAGAGATCGTGGATGTGGATAATCCCCACCGGTTTCTTGTCGCCCTCATTTTCCACGACAAAAAGCGATGTAATGGAGTAATCCTCCATCACTTTAAGGGCATAGGCTGCCAGGGCATCCCTGTCGATCTTCTTGGGGTTGGCCGTCATGAGGTCGCCTGCTTTCCTGGACAGCATGTTGTCGTATTTCTCTGCGGCCCTTCTCAGATCGCCGTCTGTTATGATCCCCACGAGTTCATCCTCTTCGTTGTACACCCCTGTGAGGCCGAGCCTCTTGGAGGTCATCTCCAGGATCGCTTCCCGCATGGGTGCGCCGGCCCGTACGCCGGGCATGGCGTCGCCGGTATGCATCAAGTCCTCAACCTTCAGGAGGAGTCTTCTCCCCAGGGTGCCGCCGGGGTGGAGCGAAGCAAAGTCCTCGATCTTGAAATCTCTTATCTCCATGAGGGCAACCGCCAGCGCATCACCAAGGGCGAGCGTCGCCGTTGTGCTCGATGTGGGGACCACGTTGAAGGGGCAAGCCTCGTCGACCCTGACGTTCAGCACCACATCCCCGTGCCGGGCCACCGTGGATTCCCTGTTTCCGGTGATGACGATGGTCTGGATACCCATTCTCTTGATCCACGGAAGGATCTTGATGATTTCTTCCGTCTCCCCGCTGTTGCTTATCATGACCAGAACGTCTCCCTTCTGGAGCATTCCCAGGTCCCCGTGGAGCGAATCGGCAGGGTGGAGGAAGAGGGCCGGCGTGCCTATGCTCGACATGGTGGAGGCTATCTTCTTGCAGATGAGGCCTGACTTCCCGATGCCCATGAGCACTACGCGACCGTGGCAGCCGTCAAGGACGTGGACGG
>CAYOYU010000385.1:0-3031 GCA_964408265.1 uncultured Syntrophorhabdaceae bacterium | reverse complement strand
TCTGATGCCAGCCATTTGATCCAGTACCTCCAGACCCAGGTACAGGTCGCCGCTCAACCTTTTCCCTGACAGAACAATCATCACTGATCACCACGGGGCGCGAGCAGAAATTCGCCCGGAGGAGAATTATGTACTGGTTCGCCCGTTTCCATCATCAACTACCCGTCGATAGAAAAGACCTCAAGAAAAGAAGCCGCAGACTGTTCCGGCAGCGTAACCGTTTGGCCCATCGGCCTGGGGTGCGCCGGAGAAGGAGAAGACGATGAACGATCAGGCACAGGATAAGCCTCACCTCAGTTACAGCCAAATCAACACGTATTGCACCTGCCCTTTGAAATACCGGTTTCACTACATTGACCAGATCGAGCCCCCCTTCACTGCTGCCCCGCTCGCCTTCGGGTCGGCCGTTCACGAAGCCGTTGCCGCGTTCTATCAGAGCTGCCTGGAAGGAGATCCCCTATCCACGGGTCAGGTTCATGACGTGTATCGTCAGGCGTGGGAAAGCCATGCCAAGGAACGACCGATTCGTTTCTCCAACGGTGACTCTGAGGAAAGCCTTACGTCCAAGGCAAAGCGGATGCTGGAAGTGTTCCACGAGTCATTCGATCCCGCTACCCAGATCATAGGGATCGAGGAGCCTTTTGAAGTGGATCTTGGCAAACGCATTCCTCCGCTGGTGGGTTTCATCGATGTGGTGGAACAGGCGCCGGACGGCACGGTGACCGTTGCGGATCTCAAGACCGCATCAAAGCGTTACTCGGACCAGACAGTGCATGGCAATGTCCAGCTCACCTGCTATTCATTGGGAGCGCAGACGCTCGGATTCAATGGAGACACACGCTTTCGACTGGACGTGCTCCTGAAGACCCAGAACCCAGAGCTGATACGGTACGAGACAACCCGCACCAACGCTGATCGGGACCGCTTCCTCAAGCTGGTCAAGGGCGTCTGGCAAGGTATCAAGAAGGAAGTCTTCTTTCCCAAACAGGATTGGCAGTGCGGGCAATGCCCGTTTGCCGGTCCTTGCAAGGAATGGTAGGAGGTTGAAATGGCCACCAAAGCCAAACCTGTACAGATTGAACCCCAAGTGGAGCCACCTGTACATCATAGAGTCGCAGTGGAACTGGATCGTGGCAGCGTATCCGTATCACGGGATGGCCTGACCTTTTCCATCAGCGGCAAGAATGTCCGGTTGCAGCGTCAATCCCCACTGAGCCTCACCTTTGACAGCGGAGAGGTGGAGTTCGATGACGGCGAAATCGCGGTGAGGGCTGAAGGAGACGCGATCAAGCTGCACCTCGATTAACATGCACAGCACAATACCAGAGAGCCCGGCCGGTCTTCGGATCGGTCGGGCTTTTTCATTGGGAGGTCATCCATGCGAATAGCAGGCCGCATGAAGATGGGTTACTACCCGACTCCTTCAAGAGTCGTAGAACAGATCAAGAGTTTCCTTCTCTTTCCCTCTGCGCCATTCGCTGCACTGGACCCGTGCTGCGGCGAGGGCCTTGCATTGGAGCAACTGGTGAGCGGCTTGCAAGCTTTCACGTTTGGAGTGGAACTGGATCAGCATAGGGCCGGCGAGGCTGAGAGGCGCATTCAGAACATTCTGAAGTGTGGAATAGAAGAAACACGCATTGCTCACCAGTCCTGTTCGCTCCTCTTTCTTAACCCGCCGTATGACGAAGCGATCCGTGAAGAAGAGGCTGAAACAAAGACCGAACGACAAGAGAAAGCATTTCTCCGAATGACCGTTCCGTACCTCGTTCCCGGCGGCGTGCTCGTGTACATCATTCCTCAGACTCGCCTGAACAGAGGCATCGCACGGCTATTGGCGTCTCGCTTCGAGAACATCCAGCTCTTTCGTTTTCCCGATCCCGAATACGATGATTTCAAGCAGGTTGTGGTGTTTGGAGTGCGTAAAGCAGAAAACTCCTTGGATGAGGAGCTAGCTCTGAAGCTTCAGAATGTTCCGAATCGTAAGCTAAAGCCCTTGCCGGAAACTGCTACGGCGCAGTATCCGGTTCCTGCATCCCCGCCCTTGAAGCTGTTCCGCTCCAATGTGATCGACCCCGAAGAATTGGAAAAACAGGTGGCCCAGTCTCCTTTGTGGCGTAGGCTCCATGCGATGACCATGAGGAACGATCTGCAGGTGCCCCGCCCGCCTCTGCCTTTGCACTCGGGACACTTGGGACTATTGCTCGCAGCGGGGAAGCTCAATGGAGTGGTCGGTGAAGGCGCTGACCGCCATGTGGTGAAAGGCAAGGTGGTAAAGGTAGTCTCCAAGGTCGAGGAATACAAAGGAGATGTGCTGGAACAGCGAGAGCTGGATCGTTACGTGGTCTCTATCAAGGTTCTCAACCGTAACGGTGAAATCCGTGAACTGACCTGAAAGGGGGCGTCATGTTGTATCAGGTCGTCTTTGAAGAATACTGGAGGGGCATCAAAGTATCGGCCTACACGGACCTGTATGCCCACGACCCTGAGAATGCCTCCCTGGTCTTTATTTCCCTGGCAGGCACCGATCAGGCTGTGAAAGCCGTATCGTCTGCGATCATTGATGGCAGGACCGTGAGCATTGTGTCCGAGACGAATGCGGAGATCCCAGTCACGGGGCATCCCGCATCCCACTTCCGGGTGTTGTCCACAAAGCTTCCCGGTGGGCCTGTCCACCAACTCGTAGTGGACACACGATTCTTCGGGAATGAGGATTCGGGGTCACGGTTGGTCATCATTCCTCAAGCCGATGACGTCTGCAAGGTTGTGTATTCTCAAGTCCTGGCGCACTTGGCTTCTCCGCTTGTTCCTGAGTGGAACGAATGGATCTGCGAACAGTTGATCGATCAGGATCTCATGCGTCAGATGGAAGGAACTCTGAAAGTGGTCGAGGTCTCAGCACATGAGTCAACTGTGGATGAAATCGTCTCGGAAGGAGTACGGACGGGACGAATCAGTTTGGATAACAGAGGAGGAACGTATTCTGGAATCAATTAACGACCTAAACGGATATTTGCATCAGTTCGGAGGGGCC
>CAYOYU010000384.1:0-3053 GCA_964408265.1 uncultured Syntrophorhabdaceae bacterium | reverse complement strand
CTCCCCTATAGAGAGCTTAAGGACCATGGACAGCCAGAACATAATTGAAACGAAAGGTGCCACGATCCGCTTCAACGGACTTGTTGCCGTGGACCACGTAGACTTCGCCATGCAGGAAGGCGAGGCCGTGGGAATCATCGGGCCCAACGGCGCGGGAAAGACCACTTTCTTCAACCTCCTCACGGGCCTCTTCTTCCCCACGGAAGGCGAGATACACTTCTTCAACAGGAACATCACCGGAGTGCCTCCGCATAAACGGGTCATGATGGGCATCGTCCGTACCTTTCAGCTCGTCTCTGTTTTCGATTCCCTCAGGGTTGTGGACAATCTGATCCTCTCCATCCTCCGGTTCAAAGCTGCAGGGAGCAGCGGAAGAGGCTTCTTCTTCAGGGATGCCCACGCGGGGCCCACCCTGGACGAGTGCCTCACCGCGTTGAGGACCATGGGCATTGAGGAGAAGGCCTACGTGATGACGTCGGAGCTCTCCTACGGCGACAAGCGAAAGCTGGAGATTGCCGTAGCCCTGTCCCTCAACCCGAAGATCCTTCTCCTCGATGAACCCTTCGCAGGCTTAAGCGACAGGGAAATCGGCGAGGTCCTGACCATAATCCAGGAGGTGAAGAAACGCTTCTCCCTCGTCATCATCGAACACAAGATCTCCCGCATCGTCGACCTGGTAGGCAGGCTCTCGGTGATGCATGAAGGAAGGCTCATCGCGGAAGGGGCCCCGGCTGACGTACTCTGCAACGCTCTCGTGAGAGAGGTCTACTGGGGCAAAGAGGAGGGTCTCACATGCTCAGTGTAAAGGGTATCGACGTTGCCTACGGACATGCCAGAGTCCTTCACGAAGTTTCGCTGCAGGTCGATGCGGGGCAGATGGTCTTCCTTGCGGGCAGGAACGGGGCGGGAAAGACGACGCTCCTCAAATCAATTGCCGGCTTTCTCAAACCCTCGTCAGGATCGATTCTCTACGAGGGGCGGGACATAACAGGGAATGCGCCGGAAAAAATAGCCCTCTCCGGCATCAGGTACGTCTTTCAGGATAAACGGGTCTTCTCCAACCTCACGGTGAAAGAAAACCTCGAACTCGCGGCCTACCCTGTGGGCGAAAAGACGGCCGACGCGGTGGCAAGAGTAATAAAGATCTATCCCAAGATGGAGAAGTTCCTGTCGCTCCGGGCGGGGTCCTTAAGCGGCGGGCAGCGGCAGATACTCCTCATCGGCAGGGCGCTCATCGGCAACCCGAAGCTTCTGCTCATCGATGAACCGACTGAAGGGCTCGCCGCCGGCACCATCAACGATATCCTCAACGTTCTCGCCATGATGAAGGGGGAACTCTCCACGCTAATCGTGGAACAGAACCTCTCGGTGGTGGGAATGCTCGCAGACAAGGTCTACATGATGCGCGAAGGCAAGATCGTCTATGCGGTAACGGAAGAATCCGAGATAAAGGACAAGACCAAACTCGAAGCATACGTGTAAATGTAAAGTACGGCGGGCCCCGGCAATGGGGCCCTTCCGAAGATCAATGAAGGAGGATCTATTATGGAAGCAAAGATTGAAGCAAAAAAGACGGCAATCGTTCTCATCGAGCCCCAGTACGACTTCCTGAAACCCGGCGGCTCCATGTACCAGTTCATAGCGGAACAGCTCGAAAAGAGAGGCGTCATCCAGAACCTGGTGGACCTCGTAAACAGTGCCAGGGGCAAGATAAAGAAGATCATGTACGTGCCTTTCGAGGCTTTCGAGCCGGGCTTCCCTGAAATAGACAAGACCGGTCCGGGCATGGGCGGATTGAGAGGCCTGGAAATAGACATGCCCACAGGCTGGACCCTCCACGGCAAACCGGTGGCAGGCGCATGGGTGGCAGGAACACCGGGACCCGAGATCATCCCCGAATTGACTCCCAAGGAAGGCGACATAATTATCCGGGGCAAGAAGACCCTCGACGCTTTCTGGTCAACTGCACTCGACTATACGCTGCGGGTGAACATGATCGAGCACGTGGCCATCGTCGGTTTCCACACCAACTGGTGCGTGGAATCGACAGCACGGTCCGCATACGACAAGGGCTACCGTGTCATCGTCATCGGAGACTGCACGGGAACTGATACTGATACGGAACAGAATTATGCGGAAAAATTCATCTTCCCCAAGATAGGCAGGGTAATGAATTACAAAGAATTCTTATCGAGCCTCGTTTAGCAGCACCATTCACAAACCCCAACCCCAAACTTCCTCCCTCTTTGTCCGAGGGAGGAAGCCCTCCTTTTGAAGGGCCGGGACAGGGAGAGGCAGGGTTCCTGCGGAACCCATGTCTACGGAGGATGCAACGTGACCATGGACAGCAAAGAGAGCACCATATATAAAGCAAGCGCAGGCCGCAGTCTCATAGAACTGGCCGCCATCGCCGCGGGCTTCTTCCTCGTTCTCCCCATATTCGGCCTCAACAGGACAACAGATTTCATCATCTTCTGCATCTTCGTCCTCGGATTCAATCTCCTTTACGGGTATATGGGCAGGCTCTCCTTCGGCCATATGCTCTACCTCGGCACAGGAGCCTATGCGGTAACACTCTTTACCGAGTACGTTTCGCAGAACCCCTTTTTCGCAGTCCTTGCCGGCATATGCGCAGGCGCCCTCGTGGGCGTTATCCTCGGGCCCGTCGTGGTGAGGACAACGGGGGCATGCTTCGCCCTCATCAACCTGGCATTCAACCAGGTCGGCTATTTTCTCGTGCTCGTGGCATTTTCCAGATTCACCGGGGGAGAGGATGGCAAATCCGCCTACTTCCTCAAGTTCGGGTTTCTCAATTTCGCACATACACCGGTCATATTCGGCTTCGTCCTCTTCTGTCTCCTCCTTACCTATTACTTTTTGAAGAAGTTCACCTCCTCCCCTTACGGGGTCCTCATCAGGTCAATAAAAGAGAATGAAACCCGGGTGAAGTTTCTCGGGTACAACACTTTTCGATATAAATGGATTACCTTCATCCTGTCCACAGCCGTCGCCGCCTTTGCCGGGGCATTGACTATACTCAACTACGGTTATGC
>CAYOYU010000383.1:0-3071 GCA_964408265.1 uncultured Syntrophorhabdaceae bacterium | reverse complement strand
GGGGCTGGGGTTGGCGGCGTATTTCCTCTGGCCGTCTTTCTCTGGCCTGTCTTCCTCAGCGAGGAGAAAAACCTGGAGACGGAGCAGCCCATCAAATCCTTTTACGCATTCCCCTTTTACACCTCCGCCGTCTACACCAACGGCGCCGCCTACAATATCCTCTTTCCCCTTTTCAGTTATTCCCATTACAATGACAAAAAGCAGTGGAGCATGTTCTGGTCGCTCTTCTCATACCGGCAGGGCGAGGAGAGAGGGTTCTCCCTTTTCCCTTTCTACTCGGTAATACGGAAGGAGCGGGATACCACGCAGTACGTCATGTGGCCGGTCTACAGGAAGGCGGAGTGGTACCGCGAAGAGGACCGGTTCTGCGACGAACGGGTCCTGGTCCTGAGCAGGTTCACGGAAGACAAGGACCGCTACTTTGGCAATATCTGGCCTTTTTACGAATACAGGGAGGAGAAGGAGACGGGCGCTTCGGTCTTCTACTTCCCTTCCATCCTGCCTCTGCGCTTTGCCGGGTTCGACAGGATCGTCCGGCCCCTCATAACCCTTGCAGAGAGGCGTGACAAAGGGGAGAAGCGGACCGTAAACCTCCTCTACGGGCTCTACACACGGGAGGAAGAGGGGGAGAACTGGAAATCGAGGCTCGCCTTCCTGCTGGAGATGAAGAAGGATGAGAAGGGGTTCGGCTTCCGGGTGCTGTCGGGGCTTGTGGGTGCCGATGAGGAACATATCAGGATCTTCTATATACCGTTCAAAAGAAGATAATTCCAATTCCAGATCAGCGCTGTGTTATTGGGGGTAACCATTTCTCCTGCTCCCGCTGCGGGCGCCTCACCCTGCAACGACTCGCCTTCATTCGATTCTCGAACTCGCCCTGGGCTCAGACAGCGAGAATCGGCAGAAAGCCGCGGCACTGGCCGCGCTGCACATTACGGCTCATCGGCATGGTACCCGAGGCGTCCTCGAAGGTCGCAGGAAGAAACGGTTACCCCCTCTTTCATTATTTGGTCAGTGATCTGAAATTGGTATAAAACCTAAAGGACCCTGTGTAGCTCAGGTTGGGACTCTGGCGCGGGTAGGACTGCCCCTGGAGTGAGCATCGCGGAGGGTCAAGGGGTCGGCCCGGAGATGAGAGGACCCGTGAAAGAATTGATTGGGTTGTCCGAGGGCCGTGGGTTTACTCGCCCCTTGGGCGCTTGGGGTTGGCTGACTTTATGTGGTTATAGACCGCCGGGATCAGGCTGAAGGCGGCGAGGAGCGCCACGGCAATGAGAATATTGCGTGAGAATATATCCGACGGTGATTGTATGGAGCCGAGCTGGCTTCCCGCAAATGAATAGACCAGGTGCCCGGGGATAATGCCGACCGACCTGGTCGAGACAAAGGTGCGAAGCGGTATCCGCGTGAATCCACCGAGAATGTTGATGAGGAAGAAAGGGAATATGGGGATGAGCCGTATGGTGAGGAGGTAGTATGTGCCGTTCTTCGCCAGCTCCGCATTGAACTTTTCCAGTTGGCCGGAATACTTCGCATGGAACCAGTCACCCGCCACGTAGCGGATGGTCAGGAAGGCGAGGGCTGACCCGATGGTGGCGCCGATGTTCACGTAGAGGGTTGCAGGGATGGTGCCGAAGACGAAACCGGCTGCCAGGGTGAGTATGGTGGCGCCGGGGATGGAGAGGCCGGCGACGAGCACGTAGAGGAGGATGAAGAGAAGCGGTGACAGGAGGGGGTGGGCTGCGGCGATCTTCAGGAGGAGGTCGCTGTGTCCTTTCAGGTTCTCGAAGGAGAAATAGCTGCCGAAACCTGAGAGCCGGATGGCAAGGATGATGCAGCAGAGGACGACTATGAGAAGGATTTTCTTCCTCTTCGAATTCATTCCCCTTGTGCCTCTCCCAGTATTTCTTTTCGGTGCCTCTGGATGCATGCCATGGTTTGCGATCCTCCCGTTGAGGGACATTGGTGCCGGTGAAAGAAATCCCGGAGGTCCTGTACCCTGTCAATGTCCTGCCAGGGCGGCGCGAGACTGACCCGGTATCGGGCGCTTTCGAAGCGCTCCAGTGTCTGCTGCAATACGCGGTCGGTGCCCCAATCGATATTGGCGAATGCATCGGGAAGGAGGGTATCGGCCCTGAATCCGATAAGGTAGTATCCGCCGTCGAGTGATGGCCCCAGAACCACATCCGACCCGTCGAGGCAACTGAAGGCGCTGTCGATGACTTCTTGGCTGAGGTCGGGACTGTCAGAGCCGATAAGGAGTACACGGTCAAAAGAGGCGAGGGCCGTTTTCATGGCATCCATCATCCGCTCTCCCAGGTCGCTGCCTGCCTGGGGCCTGCACTCGTAACCCTGTTCGCGCCAGCACCACATGGCAGGCTCAGATGCAGGAGGGTGAAAGAAGAGGGTCAGGGGACGGTCGGGATTGCTGATAGGGCTCCCGAAGGTGGCGATAAGGTCCCCGATAAATGCCTCGTAGAGCTCCAGGGCGATCTCTTCGCCCAGGTCCGCTGCAAGCCTCGACTTGACCTGCCCCTTCTCCGGTATCCGCATGAGCATGACAAGGCATTCCTTACCGGCCACTTCCACCATCCCCGTATACTTCGAGCGCCGCCAGCCAGGAGACGGCCTCTTCGCCGGTATTGTCGGAATCGCTCATGACGGCTATGCTCGCAATGGCGGGAGGATCTGCGCCGAAAACCTTCCGGTAGTCCCTGAGCATATCCACCTCTTCATCGCGCCATGTGCCTGCATACCGGCTTCCCTGTTCGAGGGGGATGAGCTTCACCTTGTCGGTGTAGGGGCTCGCGAAAGGGCTCTTCCTGTCGTCCCTGTTGGCCCAGACATAGTTGAGGGTGCTGTGCGGCGCGTATTCGCCGTAAAGGGTCTTGGCGATGCCCTGGCCCATCTTCTCGAAGGTGGTGGCCTTGTCAGGATCATACTTGAAGAGGACGTAGACCCGTATGGGGTAGTCGTCGCCGGACTTGTCGCCCGTGTCCGCCTTCTTGAAGACGTTGGAGACTTTCCAGCGCCACCGTGCTTTTGGGTAGTCGTAGACGTTGAATTCCTTT
>CAYOYU010000382.1:2718-3130 GCA_964408265.1 uncultured Syntrophorhabdaceae bacterium | reverse complement strand
GCCATGTACTACCCCGGCGCATCCGACGGATCGCGGGCCGGATACTTTATGGTGAATACCTATAGCCTAGACATGAGACCGAAATATGAGATGGAAGCCCTCACACTCCATGAGGCGGTGCCCGGCCATCACCTGCAGATCGCCAGGGCCCAGGAACTGCGTCAGCTGCCCGATTTTCGGAGGAACGCATCCTATACCGCCTACATCGAAGGGTGGGCGCTCTATGCGGAAAGCCTGGGCACAAGCATGGGCTTTTACACCGACCCCTACTCGCAATTCGGACAGCTTATCTATGAAATGTGGCGGGCCTGCAGGCTGGTGGTGGATACGGGCATCCATGCCTTCGGCTGGACGCGGCAGCAGGCTATCGAGTACATGCGGGAGAATACGGCGAAGACGGAGCAGGATATTG
>CAYOYU010000382.1:0-2708 GCA_964408265.1 uncultured Syntrophorhabdaceae bacterium | reverse complement strand
TGCCTGGCCAGGCCAGGCGCTGGCATACAAGATAGGGGAGCTCAAGATCAGGGAGCTGCGGGCAAAGGCCGAGCAGGAATTGGGAGCCCTCTTTGACATTCGCAGGTTCCATAACGCTATCCTCGACAATGGCCCGCTCCCCCTGACCCTTCTCGGCGAGCAGATGGAGGAATGGATCAAAGAACAAACTCGTCTGACCTGGTGAAGAGTGACGCTAACCGTATCCGTTACTTGGAGGTCTTAAAGGGATGATTGAAAAGGTCATAATCATGGGTGCGGCAGGTCGTGATTTCCATAACTTTAACGTCTATTTCAGGAATAATCCACGGTACCGTGTGGTTGCCTTTACTATGGCACAGATCCCGGTAGTTGAGGGACGGGTCTATCCTCCGGAGCTTTCCGGGACTCTTTACCCTGAAGGAATCCCTATTTACCCTGAGACCGAACTCGTCGCCCTTATCCGGCAGCATTCAGTCGATCTTGTAGCCTTTTCCTACAGCGATGTATCTCACGTGGAGGTAATGCATAAAGCCTCCATTGCCATGGCGGGAGGGGCGGATTTCATTCTGATCGGAGCAACGTACACTATGCTCAAATCGAAGAGACCCGTGGTTGCGGTCTGCGCCGTGAGAACCGGTGCGGGAAAGTCACAGACTACCCGCAGGGTGTGCGAGATACTCACGGGTCACGGCATAAAGGTGGTTGTCGTCCGGCATCCTATGCCCTATGGGGACCTGCGGGAGCAAATAGTGCAAAGATTCTCGCATTTTGAAGACTTTGAACGGCACAGGTGCACCATCGAGGAGCGCGAAGAGTATGAACCTCTCGTAGACATGGGAATTACGGTCTATGCGGGGGTCGATTATGGATTGATTCTCGAAGCGGCAGAGGGGGAAGGGGATCTCATCGTCTGGGATGGTGGCAACAACGACACACCTTTCTATCGACCCGACGTACACATCGTTCTTTTTGATCCTCTCAGGGCAGGGCATGAACTTTCATACTATCCCGGTGAAACGAACATGATCATGGCGGATATAGCTATCATCAACAAAGTTGATACAGCGTCCTTCACGAACGTGGAACAGGTTCGAAAGAATATTGAGCGTTATGCCCCAAAAGCAAAAATTCTCCTCGCGGAGTCTCCGGTGATTGTGCGCGATCCCGAGCGTATCCGGGGGAAACGGGTCCTGGTGGTGGAAGACGGACCTACCCTCACTCACGGAGGGATGGCCTATGGAGCCGGATACATCGCTGCTTCCCAATACGAGGCTGCAGAGATTGTGGATCCGAAGGAATATGCCCTTGGAACAATGGACGAGGTTTACAGGATGTATCCTCACATAGGCCCCGTGCTTCCGGCAATGGGATACAGTGCCGAGCAGATCCGTGATCTGGTGAGCACGATAAACCGCGTGGAATGTGACCTCGTTGTTTTTGCTACCCCTATTCACCTGACGAGGATTGTTGATATCAACAAGCCCGCTCTTCGGGTGCGGTATGAATACCGTGACCGCGGATCGTTTAATCTTGAGGAATGTTTACTCCAGGCCCTGAGAGGGCTTGATGATTCGCGGCGGATACCACTGTGATCGATAAGAGAATTCTGCTCGTTGCCCTGGGCGGCAATGCTCTCATCAAATCCGGTGAGACAGGTACCATCGAGGAACAGTTCCGCAACCTGAGGGTCCCCATCCGGCAGATTGCCCGTCTCTCACGGAATTACCGCATCATTGTAACTCACGGGAATGGGCCTCAAGTGGGAAATCTTCTTCTCCAGCAGGAATGCTGCAATGCTGTTCCATCAATGCCGCTGGAAATCCTTGTGGCCCAGACTCAGGGTGAAATCGGCTACATGATTGAATCGACCCTTGACAGCGAGTTGATGGGTCTGGGAATCAATACGGACAAACGCCTGGTAAGCCTTATCAGTTACGTGGTGGTTGATGAAAACGATCCTGCCTTTCAGGATCCGTCCAAGCCAATTGGTCCATTTTATTCGGAAGAAAGGGCGTCGATGCTTCCTTACCCAACGAAAAAAACGGCGAAAGGATACAGAAGGGTTGTTGCTTCTCCAAAGCCCGTTGCTATTGTGGAAAAGCGAGAAATCAAGGAACTCATCGAGATGGACTTTATAGTCATTTGCTGCGGTGGCGGAGGTATACCGGTGATTCGTGAGGGGAGATCATTCTGTGGTGTGGACGCGGTGATCGACAAAGACCTCGTGAGCGCAGTCCTCGCTCACGAGGTGGGTATCGACCTCTTCTTAATAGCCACGGACGTGCCCGGCGTTGCCCTCAACTTCGGAAAACAGGGTGAGGCATTTCTCCGGACCCTGACAGTAAACGATGCGCAGCGATACCTTAGAGACGGCCAATTCCCTCCAGGGTCCATGGGCCCAAAGGTGGAGGCAGCCCTTCAGTTTATTGCCGGTGGGGGTAAGAGAGCGGTCATCACATCTATCGAAGCAATCGAAGAAGCGGTGTCAGGGGAATCAGGAACCGAAATCACGAAATAGTAAGGCATCAATCAAGTTATACCGAATATGTCGTTGGCAAGGATGTGGGGTTATGCCGTAGCGAACCGTCGAGAGGCGAGGAAGCTCGGTCTTCTGCGCAAGCAGAAGTTCCGAAGCCGAACGCGAGCGACCGGAGCCGCTGGAGCGGAGAGAGCGTGTTCGTGGGTATAATCCCACGTCCTTGCCAATC
>CAYOYU010000381.1:2127-3135 GCA_964408265.1 uncultured Syntrophorhabdaceae bacterium | reverse complement strand
AAAAAACCGGAATCATTAATCTCATCAGACAATGGTATATGTCTTGTTAATTAAAAAAACGGAGGAGAAACGAAAAAAAAGGTGATGGCAGCTTTTTATGATTTAAATCATAAAGCTCTATTTAAGGAGGCAACTATGAAAGACAGCACACTACTTATGAAGCTTTTCCTCGCAGCAGTGGCCGGAGTTTTTATCTTCGGCCTCTCACAGGCATCGGCAGCCCAGATTCATCTTCCCGGCAACAAGATCCCGCAGTTTGTTGACCCGCTGCCGCTGCTCAGCGTGGCTGGCGGCACGATAGAGACCATCGTAGCAGGCCCTGACGAAATAACACTGAACATGCTGGAGTTCCCGGCTAACGTGATGCCGTCTACATTTGTTCCCGCAAATGGTCTGCCTTATGCCGGGACATGGGTATTCGGCTATAGACTTGGCCCGACAACTGCACCGGCAACAGCGGTTGAGACCAACGTCGGCCCCGTGATTGTGGCTATACGCGGTATCCCCACACAAATCAGGTACGTCAACAACCTCACTGACAACGTCATCGCATGGAGAGATTGGATTGACCAAAGCCTGCACTGGGCAAACCCCGGCGGAGTGCCGATGATGATCGACAATCCAATTCCGCCACCGGCCATGATAGGCAACTCCTCCCGTTATCTGGGGCCCATCCCTGCTGTGCCCCACCTTCATGGCGGCGAGGTCCCGGCAGTTATCGACGGTGGTCCTGAGGCGTGGTTCCTGAGCGATCAAGGACCTGCCGGATATACCCCATTCGGAGCAGCCTACTACACAAAGGCAGGAGCAGCTCCTAATGAAGCCATCTACAGATATCCGAATAGTCAGGAGGCGGCGCCGCTCTGGTTCCATGACCATCTGCTCGGCGCTACACGCATAAATGCAACCTTTGCGGGGTTGGCTGGCGCCTACCCAATCATCGACCTGGGATTGTCGCTCCCGGCTGGCTTGCATCCTGTCGGTTTGCAGCGAGGGGCTAAAACCGAT
>CAYOYU010000381.1:614-2117 GCA_964408265.1 uncultured Syntrophorhabdaceae bacterium | reverse complement strand
ACCGATTTCCTGATACCTCTGGTCATACAGGATCGCATGTTTGACACAAACGGCCAGCTCTTCTTCCCCAACGTGGGAGTGAACCCGGAGCATCCTATCTGGGTCCCCGAGTTCGTGGGCGATACCATCATCGTCAACGGCAAGGTCTGGCCTTACCTGAATGTAGACAGGCAGCGCTACCGCTTCTATATTATAGACGGCTCCAACTCCCGCCCATATGACATGTTCCTCCAGGATCAGACCTCCGGAATCAAGGGACCGCGCATGTGGGTCATTGCCAATGACGGCGGTTATCTCGATACGCCTGTCCTGATCGACCCGAACGCCTCGGGCAAACAACTGAGGGCCGGCGTAAAAAAGAGCCTGATGATGATGCCCGGAGAGCGCTATGAGATAATCGTTGACTTTGCCGATACTGCATGGCTAAGTCAGATCAATGCCGCTTATTCAGCTATGGGAATCCCGGTTCCCAATCCTCTTAATTTGGTTCTGTGCAACACGGCGCCCACGGTAGACGGCAACCCGAAGTCCAGTCTCGACGGCAGGATCATGCAGTTTCGCGTTTCAGCCAACACAATAGCGGACACCAGCTATAATCCGGCGAGCGGCATCCCGCTTAGACCGGCGATGGTACGCCTTGCCAACCCGGTCACAGGATTCCTGGGCCCTGGTGTGACCCCAAACAAGGTCCGCGAACTTACTCTGAATGAGGTAGGAGGTCCCGGCGGACCGCTGGAGGCTTTGGTCAATAACAGCAAGTGGAACGGTATGCGCCCTGATGGCAGTCCTATACCAGGTTCAACATTCGTCCTCGGCAATTTTCATACCGAACTTCCAATCGAAGGCGAAACAGAAGTATGGGAGATTGTCAACACAACGGCTGACGCTCATCCTATCCACCTGCATGGCGTACAGTTCCAGATTCTGAACCGCCAGGCATATGACATTAAAACCTTCATTGCCGCATACGCTGCCTCGTTTCCGGGAGGTGCTTATATACCTGAGTATGGTCCGCCTCTTGGCTACGGCCCTTCAATGGCATCCGGCATGAAGTATGGCGGGAACCCTGACGTGACAGCATATCTGCTTGGTGCTGCTGTTCCGCCATCTGCCTATGAGGCTGGCTGGAAGGACACAGCAATCATGCCATCAGGACAGGTAACTCGCATTGCAGTGCGCTTCGCGCCTCAAGATACACCTGTGGGGGCACTGGGCAGTTTCATCTTCAATCCGAGTGCGCTTGGCGGATACTATGTCTGGCACTGCCATATCACAGACCACGAGGACAATGAGATGATGCGGCCATACCAGTTCCAGCCCAACATTCCGGATGCAAGCAGGACTTACGTCCAGGGAGTTGACTACTAATCTGCATAAAGAGGGCCGTCATTGCGGACGGCCCTCTTTTCTGCAGAAGAATCTTGTGAAGCATTGGAGGATATCATGATAAAACCGATTCTTATTTCAAGCATTCTTTCACTGGCCTTGTCGGACGCGGTTCTG
>CAYOYU010000381.1:0-604 GCA_964408265.1 uncultured Syntrophorhabdaceae bacterium | reverse complement strand
CTGAATATCACGGAGGCAAGATAGCCAAGGCCGAACATGGGTATATTATCCAGGGGCAGCAGCCCCCGGAACTCTTCAATATCCTCAATGCCAACCCCAGCGTTCTTGATAAGTTGGTGAAAAGCAACAAGGTTATTACCATAGAGGCTGTCAGCGTAGTGGGAGACAATGTGAACATCCAAAAAATCGATGGTCAACCTTACAAGGAAAATAAAGGGGCGAAAAAATAGTGACCAAGATAAGAATTTTAACTATCGAAGGGAGTAATCTGATGAAAAACATTTCAAGAAGAGATTTTTTTAAGAGTGCTGCCATTGCAGCGGCAAACGGCTATATGGCCGTAAATGCCCTTCCCTCTCACGCTGGAATGATGGGAGGCGGAGGAATGGGCGGAGGCGGCGGGACGATAGATCCTCCGGCCGGAGCTGCATTCAGAGACCCTGTGCCGATGCAATCTGTACGGGAAGGGAATCTCGTAAGCGTGAATATCGAGCCAGTAATCTCACCGGTAAATGTTAACGGCACAATGGCGAATCTTATGACCAATAATGGTTATTATCCGGGACCGACAAAAAAAAAAAAAAAAGGAGATATACTCAGGATT
>CAYOYU010000380.1:0-3141 GCA_964408265.1 uncultured Syntrophorhabdaceae bacterium | reverse complement strand
TCTCATGGCTGCGCGTTCCCCGGCCTTTTATTGAGATCATGATGTTTGCCTACAGGTATTTATTTGTATTTCTTGAGGACGCCTCGACTATCTACAGCGCCCAGAAGAACCGGCTTGGATATGCCGGGTTCAGAAGGGGACTGAATTCGTTCGGGGTACTGACGGGCTCACTGGTCTTGCGCGGTTTTGAACAAAGCCAAAAGACAGCGGACGCAATGATCCAGAGGGGCTATACAGGTGATATGCCTCTGTTAAACAGTCAGCCCTTAAGGGCCGGTGAACTTGCCGCTGCCTTTGTTGTAGTCCTTGCCGGGGGTGCGGTATGGATGATTTAAAAAGAACTCAGAAGTCAGTAGTAAGTAGTCAGAATAATCCTTCCGCGCCAGAGGGCAGGGATATTGTTCTATCTGTTAAAAATGTTTCCTATAGATATCCTGACGGCACAAATGCGCTGTCAGACATTAGCCTTGATGTGAAGAAGGGAGAATTCATCGGCCTGTTAGGGGCCAACGGTTCCGGCAAGACGACCCTGCTCAGGGCCATTGACAAGCTCCTTAAGGGGGTCGAGGGCGACGTGTATTTGTGCGGCAAGGACATCAGGACCCTATCGCCGAAGGAGATTTACAGAAAAGTCGGCCTTGTGTTTCAGAACCCGGATGACCAGTTGTTTGCGCCAACCCTTTTTGAGGACGTTGCCTTTGGCCCTACGAACATGGGATTTGCGCAGAATGAAGTTGAGGCGCGGGTAACGAGCGCGCTCAGCGAGGTTGAATTGTCGGGCCTTGAAAGAAAATCCGTCCACAACCTGAGCTTCGGCCAGAGAAAGAGGGCCTGCATTGCAGGACTCCTTGCCATGGGGCATGAAATATTATTGTTGGACGAACCGACCGCAGGGCTTGACCCTATGGGCGAGTACAAGATGATGAAGCTGCTTCACAGGTTAAATAAGGAAAGCAGCGTAACGATCGTGATGGCAACGCACAGTGTTGATCTTGTCCCGCTCTTTCTTGACAAGCTTTATATATTGAGCAAGGGGCGGATCACTAGGGGCGGTACCCCTGAAGAAGTCTTTAACGCCCCTGAAGACATGACAAAGGTCAAGCTGCGGCTCCCCCATATAGCCGAGCTGATTTACAAACTGAAGCATGAAGATAACCTGGACTTTGACCGCATCCCCCTCACTATCGGTGAAGCCAGACGGGAGATTTTAAAGACAATGGAGAATAGAATAAGTTAGTGTCCCTTTTGCAACAGGGGGGAACACACCCCTATCCCCTGCTTAAAGCACCTACTGTTGGTCTTGATAGAGGGGAATATTAAAGAAAGGAGGTGAAAGCTTGAACAAGGCAAAGAAGACTGACAGCAAGACGAAAGTTGCGGCTATTTCCTACCACATGAAATGCGCAAAGACAGCCAACGGACTTACCCATTTCGTGATGTACGGCGATATCCCGAAAAAGAAAATGCCTCTGTAATAAAATGGTGCAGGCGGCTGATGCTGCCTGCACAGTTCTGGCAGTTCAAACCGTTTGAACTGCTTGAACTGTTTTGAACAGTTTAAGCCATTCATATTTAACAAAAAAGGAGATTGATAATAATGAGCAAAGGATGCAAATGCGGATGTTCACAAAGTGATGTAGAAAGGGGGCTTTCCTTTTCCAATGTTGATGACAACTGGGAGCTGGCCCTCGACGCGGACAATATTTTCTGGAGCATTTTACCGAGGGGAAACGGCGGTTTCATGCTCCCCCAGGACATGATCGACCTTTATAAGAAGGAGATGAAACACCTCAACACGGAGATGCATGATTTCAGGTTCAATGAGCCTCTGAACTGCGTCTACATCGACCCTACCGACAGGTGCAATGCCAATTGCCCCTACTGCTATATTCCCTCGAAGATAAGACAGCAGGGGACACAGATGACGGCTGAACAACTCGATATCGCGCTCAGTAAAATCCTGGACCACTTTAAGGGCGCGAAGAAGAAACCGGTTATCGTATTCCACGCGGCCGAGCCCCTGCTCGTAAAGGACATCCTCTTCGGCGCGATCAAAAAGTATCACAAAAAGATGCTCTTCGGCATCCAGACCAATGCACTTTTGCTTGAAAAGGCAGACGTCGATTTCATAAAGAAGTACCGGGTAGGCATTGGGATTTCACTCGACGCGTCCACTGCCGCGGTCAATAACCTTTCACGTGTATCAAGGAAGGGGGAAGGTAATTTCAAAAAGGCGGTGCAGGCCCTGGACTGGTTCAGCGGGTATGAGGGATTAAACGTGATCTGTACTGTTAATAAATACAACGTGGACAAACTCTCCGAGCTTGTCACCTTCCTGCACTCAAAGAAGGTGCCGATGGCGCTTCTCAACCCCGTGCGGCTGACACAGAAACGCTCTGAACAGGTAAAACCCGATGATAAGGTCTATGCAAAGAACCTGATAAAGGCCGTGGATACTGCAATGGCCCTCACAAAGAAGACCAAACGCCAGATAGTAATCGGCAACTTCGCAAACATACTGCTTGCGATCATATCGCCGACTGCGAGGCGCATGATGTGCGACATCTCTCCCTGCGGCGGCGGCAGGACATTCCTTACAGTGACCGCGGACGGCGCAATGGTGCCGTGCGGGGAATTCATCGGCTTCAAGGAATTCTCAGGCGGGAACATCTTCAAGACCTCCATTGCAAAGGCGATGGACTCAAAGCCGTTTAAGGAAATCAGGTCGAGGATGGTTGAGAACATTGACGAATGTAACACCTGCGACTTCAGGCACATCTGCGGCTCCCCATGCCCGGCAGAGATGTATGCTCGCGACAACATCAACAAGAAGGCCGTGTTCTGCGATTTCTATAAAGAGACAATCGTGCACGCCTTTAAGATGATCGCTGAGGACAACGTGAAGTATTTGCTTCGCGATGACTCGCTGGACCAGATGGTTTATGAATATCAATATTAAAAAGACAGGGGTCAGGGGTCAGGGGCCAGGGGCCAGGGGGAAAAAGCAGAAGCTTCGAACTGGATTTACGACAGGCGCGTGTGCGGCGGCGGCGGCGAAGGCGGCAGCGATGCTGCTGCTTGGTGTGAAAGCGCAAAAGCGCGGCGAGGTTGAGATACCCTTCCCGGATGGAAGCAGGGTGA
>CAYOYU010000379.1:0-3150 GCA_964408265.1 uncultured Syntrophorhabdaceae bacterium | reverse complement strand
GAGACGACGAACGACACGTCAATCCCCGGTCAGGTCTTGGGCCTCACCAACGTGGTGGCAATCACTGCGGGAGTCTACCATACCATCGCCCTCAAGGCTGATGGAACCTTTTGGGTATGGGGAGACAACAACAACGGCCAGCTTGGGGACGGCACCACCAACAACAGTTCAACTCCTCTCCAGGTCGCAGGTTTCAGCCTTCTCCTATGGGATTTAACCACTCACAAGGGTGGTAACGGACTGGGAACGGTGACGAGTAATATCTCAGGTATTGCCTGCGGGACAGACTGTACGGAGACCTACGACAACGGAACGTCCGTCACCCTCACGGCGACACCGGATAACCCTTCGGGTTCCGTCTTCGCCGGGTGGTCCGGTGGGGGCTGTTCCGGCACAGGCACCTGCACCGTTACCATGGATGCAGCCAAAAGTGTCACGGCGACCTTTACCGATAGCGCAGCGCCCACGGTCATGCCTTCCGCCGCAGGCGGTACGTATAACAGCAGCCAGGCTATTACCCTGACCCCCAGCGAAGGGGCGACTATCTGGTATACCCTCGACGGTACCGATCCCACCGTAAGCGGGAGCAGGATTCAATACAGCGCTCCCATCCCTATTACTGCGAGCGCTACCCTCAGGTACTACGCCGTTGATGCTGCCGGCAATGTCTCTTCGACCCAGACCCAGACCTACACCATCCAGTACACGCTGACGATAGCCAGGGAAGGCACAGGAACGGGGACGGTAACCAGTGAAGACGGAAATATCAGCTGCGGTGTTACCTGCACAGCGACGTACGGCTCGACATCGACATCCATTACGCTCACTGCATCCCCTTCGGGGAATTCAGTTTTCAAAGGCTGGGTTGGCGGGGGATGTTCCGGCATTGATCCCTGCACCCATCCCCTTGATGCCACAAAGACAGTAACCGCGGTTTTTGGCCTCCCCACCGACACGGGAACAATCTGGCCCGGAGGACGTATTTCCTCCAATGCAACCTGGACCTTGGCAGGAAGTCCCTACATTGTGACGGGATTGGTCATCGTGAATCAAGGTATCACTCTGCGCATAGAGTCCGGCGTGGTGGTAAAATTCAATTCCGGCACACGACTCCAGATTGAAGGGTCACTTGTTGCACGGGGGACTGATAAGGCAAGGATCACGTTTACATCAAATCAGGTGGTACCTGCGCCGGGGGACTGGGGGTATATCCTCTTTACCGATACCAGTGCGGATGCCACATACGACGCAAACGGGAATTACACGAGCGGATCGATCCTGGAGCACTGCATTGTCGAATATGCAGGCGGGCAGAGTGTCTCAAATCAAGGCGCCATAAAAATCAACGCTGCACACCCTTTTCTGAGCCATTGCACTGTCAGGAACAACAGCTCGTCGGGTGTGAACGCGTGGAACCTCACGGGAGGGCTGAGGATATACGACAGCGTTCTCGACAGCAATACTTCTTCTTCTCACGGTGGAGGAGCCTATATATCGGGCGGAGTCCTGACGATGCGGAACACCACGGTAAGCAACAACACGGCCTCAGTCTCCGGGGGCGGTATCTTTGTTGACGGATGCACAGGAGGATCCGTCTCTCAGGGCGCAATTACAGGCAACAGGGTCTTAACCGGTGGTTCCTATGTGGGGGGAGGAGGGATCAGGTTGATCAACTGTACTCCTTTCAGCATCGTGGCGACGCGAATCGCCGGTAACACAGCCATATCCAACGAATGGCAAGGTGGAGCAGTCCTGGCCGACAGTAGTTCAGTTACCATACAGGAGAGTACGATCGAGAGCAATTCCAGTGACGGGATACTCCTTCCCGGGTGGTATGGGGCTTCCTCAGCGACTATCAGCAACAGCAGGATTCGGCTGAACACAGGCAGGGGCATCAACTGCCCAGGCGACGACTCCGGCACGATCAGCATTCAGGGGAATATCATAAACGGCAATACCGGAGAGGGCATCAGCATCACGAACACCGAGGGCAGGAAAGACGTAACCATTGGGGGCAATTATGTTGTCCGCAACGGAAGAGGGATATACTTCAGCGATCAGTCAACGGTAAGCATCGTGAATAACGTTATCGGCGACAACATCGCGACGGCCGATGGTGGAGGAATGTATGTGAGCGCCCGTCGCGACGGCGAGGGTGCCACAATAAGGGGCAACCACATCGTGCGGAACGTGGCGCCAACCGGAGCAGCCATGAATTATGCCTCCGACAATTCCAAAGAAGTCCGGAATAATCTCATCGCCTACAATGTGTCCACGGGTCAGGCGAATACGTCCACCATCATCATGGGTTCCCATCCTTCATTCAGCTTCAATTCCATCATTGGGAATAGTGCCTCATTCGATCTCCTGAACACCAACGTCGAGAACTCGGCAGACTTGAATGCAACAAACAACTGGTGGGGGACGGCAGAGGAGTCAGAGATTCAGACAAAGATCTACGACGGGTGGCGCGACTCCCTGAAAGGGCTCGTTGACTATTCATCATTCTCAACCTCCGCGAGGACCGATACGCCCGTCTCACCCCCTGCCGGCCTTACAGCGACAAAGGGAACAGACTTCATTGCCCTTTCCTGGAACGCGAACCCTGAGCCTGACGTGGCGGGCTACAGGGTCTACTGGGGTACGACTCCCGGTTTCCCCTACGCAAATGTGGTCGACGTGGGGAACGTGACGAGCCACACCATACCTGGTCTTGCACCTATAACCTATTACGTGAGCGTCACTGCCTATGACGCGGGCGCCTCAAGCGTCGCCGATGATCCGGACACCATCATAAACGAGAAACAGACCGCAGGGAACGAGAGCTGGTACACAGAAGAGAAGGTGGTCAGGTTTGATGAAACGGGTCCTGCGGGCTCGGTTACCATCGACTCCGGTGCCACGGCTACGAGAAGCCGCACGGTCAGCCTCGCCCTTTCTGCCGCCGATGTCAACGGAGTGGTGCAAATGAGGTTCTCCTTCGACGGGACTTCCTGGACGATCCCGGAGCCCTACGGTACCGGCAAGACCCTCCTTCTCCCCGACGGGGACGGTCCAAAAACAGTCTATGTGCAATTCAGGGACGGCATAGGCAACTGGTCGGATCCCATAGTCAAAACCATTACTTTCGATACAAGGATCTATACGGTA
>CAYOYU010000378.1:0-3177 GCA_964408265.1 uncultured Syntrophorhabdaceae bacterium | reverse complement strand
CAATCAGGTGCTGAATCCATGACCCCTTCTTCGGCTTTACAGAATATCTCGGGAAGGGAATAAGTTCAGGCGCTTTGAATCCTTGTTCCTCGAAAGCCCGAACACCCAGCTTCATGGTCATGGCCATTACCGCCGTATGTCTCCCCAAGTTCCTCAGGCTATGCTCGTTCCTTGCGCCTTGCGTGGGGGGAACGGTCCGGCATTGTGCCTTAGATAAGTTTTCCTTGCCATAGATGCTTCTTGCATCCACTCCTGATACTGCGCCACCATGGACACAGGACTGTGGATTAGGATCCTCCCTGTTCGGCCACGTCCCCACGGGTATCATCCCTATTCCGGCCCCGGTCAACCAGAAATCCTGTAGAACCGGCTCCTGCCCGGCATATACTCCTCCTCCTACGGTGATTACTCCAAAGGGCTTGTTCCTCATCCTTCCGGAAAACTTGGTAAAAGACATGGGACCAAACATATGGCATTTCTCCGTAATAATCCTGGATAGCGCCGTCATCCCAAGGGTGTAAACGGGCGATCCAAATATCACGCCGTCACTTTCCATCATCTTCGTTAACACCATTTCTGAATCGTCGTTGAATTTGTAACACACGGGGTGGACGGCGTCAGCAGGATGATGCCAACCGAAACATTCCATACAACCTACGCAGGGCACCAGTTTTAATTCCCCAAGGTGTATATACTCCGTTTCAACATAGCCCATTTTTTCGGCATATTCCAAAGACAATTTAACGGCCCACTCCGTGCTCGCATGACGGGCACTTCCACAGATTCCAACAATCTTAACTTTTTCACTCATGATATCCTCCTCGAATTTAATAACTGTTTGTTATAAACAAATATATGGTTTGTCAATAAAATAATATTACCTGTGAGAAGCAAGTTGACCGAGTGTTTCGATTGCGGACGATTGGTCGCATGCTTACGTTGACTTGATGACGGCCTTGACGATCTTGGCATAGCCGGTGCACCGACAAATGTTGCCCCCTATGCCACTCCGGACCTCTTCCTCCGTGGGGTGTGGCTTATGATTCAAAAGGGCCTTTGCTGACATGAGCATCCCCGGAGTACAGAAACCGCACTGGATCGCGCCTTCATCTATAAAGGCCTGCTGCAAAGGATCGAGTTTTCCGTCTTTCGCCAAGCCTTCTACGGTTAGAATGTCTTTGCCATTCACCTCGACGGCTAAGGTTATGCAGGAGAGGATAGGCTTTCCATCTACAAGTACGGTGCAGGTGCCGCAGTCGCCAATGTCACAGCCCTGCTTGGTCCCGGTGAGTCTTAGGTCCTCTCGCAAAATTTTCAACAGGGTGACCCAGGGTTCCACAAATAGTTCATAAGAATCACCATTGACCCGAAAGGAAACCGGACGTTTATTCATGAATTACCCCCATTTCTAAAAAAGCCTTTTTCACCAGTATTCCAACCATCTTGCGACGGTAGGCCGGCGAGCCGGAGACATTGGCCATAGGTTTGACGCGAGAAACAATCTTAGCCGCGAAATCAGCCACCAGGTTCTCGGAGAGTTTTTCTTTCGAAAGCATGGCCTCGAGGTCTTTGAAGCGCAATGGGCTCCCAGCAACTGCGTTAACAACTATCCGGTACTCCTGAACATCCGGAAAAGCCACTAACGTAACTCCCATTTGTGGGAAATCAAGGGTGTTACGTTGCCGCAGCTTATAATAACGGGCAAACCCCGGTTTTTCAGGCGGGACGATGATTTCTGTAATAAGCTCGTCTTTCTGCAGGTTGATTGGTTTTGCAGGATCACCGCTGAAGAACTTCTCGAGGGGTACAACCTTAGTCCCCTTACTTCCCGCCACTGCAATGCTCGCACCCAAGGCGAAAAGTACGCTGCCCAGGTCTGCAGAATAGACAGCGTAACATCTATTTGCTCCTTTGACGGTATGACAGGTTTCTCCACCCAGTTTGTGGCATGGAGGTATGGAGCGCCGATACTGCTCCGGTTGATTGTAATAACAACAACGCGTATCCAAACAAAGATTGCCTCCCACCGTTCCCATGAACTGTTGCTGGGCGGCGCCTACCAGGGAAACCGCCTCCGCCAGCACGGGAAAACTTTCTTTTACCACGGGTGAACTGCCCAGTTTCTGGAGGCTGACCATTGATCCTATTCTGAGACCGCCGGTCTCGGAGTAACTCAACTCCTCCAATTCGGGAAGCATTTTTAGACCGACTAACAATGTAGGAATCACTATTCCCTGCTTCATTCGTACAATCAAATCAGTGCCGCCGGCCATGACAGCGGCACGGCCGCCGGCCTGGGACAGCAAGGAGCAGGCCGCAGAAATGGATTCAGGGGCTTGATAGTCGAACTTGGGTAGAATCATCTTGTTCTCCTTGCGTCCGTATTTTGCTCTTCCAAGGCAGCTAATATCTTGTCCGGCGTGATCGGCAAAGTAGTAATCCTTACGCCGACGGCATGATAAATAGCATTGGCAATGGCCGGGGCCGTCGGCACCAGTCCCGGCTCAGCCACTCCCTTTGCACCGAAAGGCCCATTAGGCTCATTTGACTCAACTAAGATTACTTTCGGAAGAAATGTATCACAGGCCGTTGGCAGTTTATAATCTAAAAAACTTGCGTTCACGACCTGCCCTGAAGCAAAGACCATCTCTTCCGTTAAGGCATACCCCAAACCCTGAGCCAGGGCGCCTTCCACCTGGCCTTCTGCGGCCATGGGGTTGATGGCACGTCCCAGATCATGGGCACAGGTATAATTAAGCACCTTCACTTGACCTGTATCTATGTCCACCTCCACCTCTGCCGCCTGGGCAGCAAAGGTATAGGCGGCAGCTTTATTGCCGGATCTCTTTTCATCCGGAGGAACGACGCCCTCCGGGGCGTAGGTAGCTACACCCATTACAGGGATCTGTCCACGCTGCGCATCAAGACGTCTGACTAAACTAAAGATATCGATATCAGCGCCCTGGGTTACATCATCCACCGCTACATGCAACTTGCCGCGACCGTACGTCACGCGGTCTTCGGGCACTGAAAAACATTTAGCGGCTAATTGGATGAGCTGTCGCTTAAGATCTTCGGCAGCCAAACGTACGGCGCCGCCGCCCAAGGTAGTAACGCGGTCGGAAAAGCTACCCAGAGCATTAGGACAATTGTCCGTGTCCAGAGGAGCAACTTCTA
>CAYOYU010000377.1:0-3180 GCA_964408265.1 uncultured Syntrophorhabdaceae bacterium | reverse complement strand
AGGCGCTCCAGTATTGGAACACCGCTGGAGAGGAGTGTAGCCAGAGTCCTCGTAACCCTGGCCACGGAAGCTTTAATAGTTAGAATCCCGAATATGGGCAGCTTCAGTATCACCTTGTCTATCTGCCTGCGGCCCTTCTGGGTCTTGTAGTATCTCCTGAACAGAAAGACTGCGATGACCAGGGCAGCTATCATGAAATGAATTGTTGACTTCACCAGCCGGCTCAGATTCACAACTACCTGGGTGGGCATGGGGAGAGATGCCCCCATATCCTTGAACATGGTCTCGAAAACAGGAATAACAAAAACAAGGAGTACCATGACAACGCCGACGGCGACAACGATGATGCTAATGGGGTAAATCATGGCCGACTTGACCTTCTTTACCAGCTTTGCAGATTTCTCCATGTAGACGGCAAGCCTGTTAAGCACGGTATCTATCATACCGCCTTCCTCACCGGCCGTAACAAGGTTCACATAGAGCGGATCGAAACACTGCGGATATTCTTTCAAGGCTTCCGCGAATCTCGCACCACCTTCTATCCTCTCCTTGATATCCTTTACTATTCCGCGAAAATCCTTATCTTCGATCTGATTCGAGAGGATTTCCAGCGACTGTACAAGGGTCAGTCCCGAGGTAATCATCGTCGAGAGTTGTCGCGTGAAGATAACGACACTCATCGATTTGATCTTCTTCTTGGGGTTAAATTTATCCTTGGTAGACTCTTTTTGTACGGTCGCCCGCACAAGGATGATGCCGTCCTTCCGCAGGGAGGTCCTGAGGGCTGCTTCCGAGTCGGCCCGCAGGGTACCTTTCTGCACGGCACCCCTTATAGTCTTGCCCGCCCATTCGAATAGCGGCATGGCTATATTATACCAGTCTTTCGGGAAAAGAAAACGGAATTCGCATTCTTCTGTTACTCTCTCAAAACGGTATAAAAAGTGGTGTTGTCTCTCTTTACGAGGATCACAATCCCTTCCTTGATACTCGCTCTTTTCATCGCTTCACGAAAATCGCCTACATTCCTTACGGGCTTCCTTCCGATCTCTTTTATGATATCACCCGACCGCATGTCGGCATCAGCCGCGGGACTCCCTGGCTGCACATCAGTCACGATCACTCCCCGCTTGTCCTTAAGGCTCAAGTGCTTAGCTATATCCGGAGTTATGTCCTGGACCACAAGGCCGAAATCTTTTTCAATTTCCGGCTTTCCTGAAGCCTGGGCTGTTTCGTCTTTCAGTTCCCCTATGATCACGTCCACTTCCACTTTCTTCCCGTCCCGTATGAGACCGACCTTGACCTTCTTACCGATCTCGGTATACCCCACATATCGAGGAAGCTGATCCATTTCCTTTATCTTCTTTCCGTCGAAGAAAACGATAACATCACCCCTCTTGATGCCTGCCTTGTCCGAGGGGCCCTGTTCCACGACGTCAGAGACCAATGCACCCTCTGACTCCGAAAGCCCGAAGTTTTTTGCAATTTCGGGCGTTACTTTCTGAATGACAACGCCAAGCCATCCTCTTGCCACCTTCCCCTTGGTCTTCAACTGTGGAAGCAATTCTTTCGCCATATTTATGGGTATGGCAAATCCGATACCTTGACCCCCGGATACAATGGCCGTATTTATGCCGACCACATCACCGTTAAGGTTGAAGAGAGGCCCCCCGCTGTTTCCCGGGTTGATGGAGGCATCAGTCTGAATGAAATCATCGTAAGGGCCCGCGCCTATAACCCTCCCCTTTGCACTTACGATTCCTGCAGTAACGGTGGTTTCCAATCCAAAAGGATTTCCGATAGCCACGACCCAGTCTCCTACCTCCAGTTTATCGGAATCGCCGAGAGTCACCACCGGCAGATCATGTTTCGCGTTGATCTTTATAAGGGCAATATCCGTCTTGGCATCCCTTCCGATGACCTCGGCATCGAACTCCTTGCCGTCGGAAAGCTTCACCTTGATGCTCTGCGCCTTCTCAATGACATGATTATTGGTGATGATGTATCCGCTACGATCGATAATGAAACCGGAACCGAGGCTCTTCTGTTTGAACTCACGCCGGGGTTGATCTCCGAAAAACTTGTCGAAAAAGTCGTTGCCAAAGAAATCCTTGAAGGGACTTTGAGGCGCGCCGAAGTGGTCCTGCAGGCTTGGCCCCTTTACTACCGTTGTGGTGCTGATGTTCACAATCGTCGGCTTTACCGTACTCACCAGACTGCTGAAACTGGGCAGCCCCTTCTCAAAGGAGACTTTCTTAAGGTTTATCCTGTTTGCATCAAGAGAAGCTTCCTGTGAAATAACCTGTCCCTGAAGGAAAGCAAATACAAAGGTGGCCAGGAGAAGCAATAAGATCGTTACATACCATTTTTTCCGGGTCATAAGATTCCTCCCTTAAATTTCTCCACAGTGACGAAACAGGTGCCTCCGGCAACATCGCCCGGCTTATATCCGCCCGCCACTCTTGACTTCTATCTTCATTACGCAGGAAGTTTTATCGAAAAGAGACTGCCCAGGGAGGGCTGACTTTTGGCTTCTATCCCGCCCCTGTGAGCCTCGGCGATCCACTTGCTGATGGAAAGACCAAGACCGCTTCCGCTCTCCCGCCTTCTCGATTTGTCTCCCCTGTAGAACCGGTCGAAAATATACTTTATATCCTCTTCCGAAATGCCCACGCCATTATCCTTCACATCAATTCTGACATATCCGTCATCCAGAAAGGATGATACTTCCACCTTGCCGCCTTTTTGGGTATATTTTATGCCGTTCTCCACGATATTCAAGAGCATTCGCCTCAGTTTCAGTTCGTCTCCCTTCACCTTCACTTCCTCCAGATCATTCACGATCAGGTCGACGCCCTTGTTCTGCGCGTGTATCTTCAGGTCCATACAGAGTTCGAAGATTAGATTCCTGAGATCTACAGGTTCCATCTTCAGAACGATATCTTTTATGTCGGCCTTGGACAGAAGCAGAAGGTCGTCTATAATCCTCGCCATTCTGTCGATTTCCTCGAGATTGCTCATAAGGAGCCGCTTGTAGTCCTCGCTGCCCCTCTCCTTTCGCAGGGCCACCTCGGTCTCTCCCTTCAGGATGGTAAGGGGGGTCTTCAATTCGTGCGACACATCGATGCTGAACTGATTGATCCTCTGAAAGGCATCTTCGAGCCTGCTGATCATGTCGTTGAA
>CAYOYU010000376.1:0-3207 GCA_964408265.1 uncultured Syntrophorhabdaceae bacterium | reverse complement strand
TGCACCGGCCTGGCCCGAGATCGATCCGATTGCGGCACCGGCCCCGGCTCCCAGCAGGGTTCCGAGAGCTGCCCCCGTTGCCAGGTTCTGATTGCCTTGTGCGCTCGGCGATGTGCCTCCAATCTGCTGTTGCGCCCATTGCCTGCACACATAATCATCGGCCTGAAATATCTCGAAGGGCTTGCCGGGACCCGGCATGACCATGACGGTAGGACCCGTTGGCATTGTTGCGCATCCGCCCAACAGTATCAATGCTAAAACAGCAAGCAGCACTCCTCTTCGGCTCATCTTATCTGCCCTCCTTTTGCGGTGGTGGTGGAGTGGGCGACACTCTCATCCATCCTCCCGGACAATTTGTCACATAGGGATAATAACCTTCAGGATCTCTACAGTAATACCATTCCGTCTGCACCTGTGGTTCCAGGTACAACGGCGTCTGAGGTTCGACGTAAGGTTCGTAAGGGTAAGAGTAGGAATAGGGGTAGCCATAAGGGTAATAGTAGGGGTAAGGGTAGGGATAGTACAGGGGATATCCGATATACCCGCCCACGATGACTCGGGGACCTCTGCCGTAAACCATATCCCCGAAGAAGCCCAGGGAAAGACAAACAAGGGCAGCAATAACGATAACTCTCTTTTTCATCCTTCCTCTTCCCTCCTTCTCAAGGGTCTTTCCGGAAGAGCCGCTGATGGGTAAGCTTTCCGGCCATGAATACAGTCCTGTAGGTTTTTGAAAGCATAAATTGTGCCGGGTAGGGGTTTATATTCACAAAGCAGACGGCTTCGACGCATTCTCTTGTAGTCTCGACAACTTGGCCGGATGGGTGGCATGTATCGGACTCGTCCGCAAAAGGTGCGGGGGACATTTTTGTCGAACTCTTCTTCATTTTGTCGCCATTTTGTGTCCTGTCATTCTCATTCAATTCAGTCCCCCCGCACGTACCTTTGCCCGAAGCGGGTCAGGATTGCGCCTCCCAGACCCGCAACAAGCCATGAAGGCGCAGAAAACAGGGCCATCACTATGCCGTCGACAAGGGATATCCCCGCCAGCATAACAGGAATCAGCGGGAAGTTGAAAGGTCTGCTCAGCCTGTTTTCATACCTGGCAACGATGCTGATGGTGATGACGTAGAGGAATTGGATGGAGCCCGCCAGGAGGGAGCCTGACGTTACAGATCCGGTGACGGCCATTGAGACGACAACAAATATCATGAGCCTGCAGCCGGCCATGAGGATTACCGTCCAGGCGTGGGCCTTGTGGAGGATATCATAGACGATGATAAGAAGGAGGAGCAGAGTGGCGGAGAGAAGGGCCCACAGGGGGTGCGGCAGAAGGCAGACGATCCAGAGAGCTGCCACAAACAGGAGAGAGGTAAAAACCCAGGCTTGCCTCATGGGGACCCTGCCTGAAGGGATGGGCCGCGAGGGCCTTTTTTGGCTGTCCACTCCCAGGTCGATAAGATCGTTCAGGCACATCCCGCCGGAATAGAATAGAGACATGGAGAGAGCGAGGGTCGCAAAAGAAGCCCAGGAAAACTGAGAGCCCGACAAGACCAGCGCTGCCAGGACGTTGGTCCAGACCGTGGGCAGGTTGCTCACCCTGCAGAGGTCCAGGTAGCCTTTCAGGCTCCTTTTCCACGGGATCTTACGGGTATCCTTCCGCTCCTGTTCACTCCCTGAAGACATGATCGAGTATCACCTCGCAGACTTGGGTCGCATCGATTTGGTTTGACGGGAGGAATCCCGGTTCCGTGGTCATAAGGATGGGCCCTTCATCGTCTTTATCCGTTACCCTGCCGTGGGAGCCTTTCACCAGACCGGCGTCGAGGGGTATAACCTCTATAAGGTAGCGGAAGCCCAGCACCTTCTTCAGGAGCGCCCAGGATATTTTCAGTTTCGGTGAAAAAACGGCGGGGTCGAGGAAGAGCTCGCAGGGGTCGTATCCCGGCTTGGCGTGGATGTTGACGGTCCTCGCATAATCAGGCGCCCTGGCGTCATCCTTCCAGAAGTAATAGGTAAACCATTGGTCTTTCTCGGAGAGGAGCACCAGTTCCCCCGAGCGTTCATGGTCGAGGCCGAAGGCTTTCTTCCCTTCTTCACCGAGGACCTGCTCGACACCCGGTGTTGCTTCAAAAAGGGCTTTTACTGCCGGGATATCAACGGGGTTCTTCACGTAGATATGTGCGATCTGATGGTCCGAGACGGCAAAGGCCCGGGACTCGCCCGGGTCGAGATATTCCCGTCCAAGGTCATTCTTGACGGTGAGCAGGCCTGCTTCACGGAGAACCCTGTTGGGATGGACGGCTCCTTTCACCGCCATGATGCCGTACTCGGAAAGTACAATGATGCGGCATCCTCTTTCCTCAAAGAAACGGATGAGCCTGCCGCAGAGATCATCGATGGCCTCAAGGTCTTTGCTGATGGCCCCGCCGGGGCCTACCTTCTGCAAAATGTAGTCGAGGTGCGGCAGATAGACGAGCTGGAGAGTGGGCGAGAAGGTCTCTTCAATGGCCATTGCTGCCTTCCCTATCCACTGGCTCGACTTGATCGATGAGCCGGGGCCCCAGAACTGGAAGAGGGGGAACTGGCCGAAATCCCTGTTGAACCTGTCCCTTAGATCGGGCGGGATGGTGTAGCAGTCGGGGAGTTTCCTGCCGTCGGCCAGGTAAAGGGGCCGCGGCGTCGCTGCCCAGTCTGCGTCGGTGACCATGTTGTACCACCAGAACATGTTGGCGCAGGTAAAGGAGGGAGATCGCTTTCTGCCGAGATGCCAGATCTTTTCTGCCTGCACGAGCCTGTTCGACTGTCTCCAGAAGAAGATTTCCGAGAGATCCCGGAAGTACCAGCCGTTCCCTACTATGCCGTGCTCAGAGGGCATTTTCCCCGTCAGATAGGTGGACTGGACGGAACAGGTCACTGCAGGCGTTATGGTCTTTATATCGGCGCTGCCCTTGAGGAGCCGGTTCAGGTTCGGCGTGGCCGTGCCCATGAGGCTCCGGGTAAGCCCCACAACGTCGAGGACCACGGTCCGTTTCATGCGAGTTTTCCTTCGTGGAGATTGGTTTCGTCAAAACTTTTTTCTTTTCCGAGTTTTGTTTTTTGGCCGGTCAACGGCATGTTCGGAATGTTTATGACCCGCAAGCGGGTACCCCGCGTTCTGCTCCGCTTGCGCCCTCGGACGTACATACAGTACAGTCCTCGGTCAGC
>CAYOYU010000375.1:0-3210 GCA_964408265.1 uncultured Syntrophorhabdaceae bacterium | reverse complement strand
TGCAACGGAGGCGGCAGCCTCTCTCACGGCCCCATCGTGGGACGAGAATGGGACATCCCGGTTGTGGCTAACTGCATCACCGGGACCCAGTTGATCAAGGACGGTGACCGAATCAGAATTGACGGCTTCAAGGGACTGGTTTACAAGCTTTAGCCGGTTCAGCCCGGGTCTCGGGGATTCAGACAACGGCGAACGACTCCTATCGGTCGATCCCGGACGCTTTATCCCCGAAACCCGGGAAGCCTAACCCCGGAGGAAGGACTTCCTGAACCGCCGTGGAAAGAAAGAAGACGAGGAGCGAACGATGAAACGTCTCGAAGGAAAAGTTGCCATAATCACAGGGGCCGGAAAGGGCCTCGGCAAAGCATTTGCTGTAGGGTTCGCGAAGGAAGGTGCAAAACTGGTCCTCGTTACGAGAAAAGACATAGAGGGTCTCAAGAAGGCAGCAGAAGAGGTGGCAGCGCTGGGAGCCGAGTCGATCTGGTTCCAGGCCGATGTGACAAACCTCGAAGATGTAAAGAGAATGGCCGATGAAGCCATGAAGAGATTCGGCAGGATTGACGTACTTGTAAATAACGCAGCCTATTACTTCGGGGTAGAGCGCAGGCCCTTCAACAAGATTTCCTCCGAAGAGTGGGATATGATGATGGCCATCAATGTGAAAGGGCCCTGGCTCTGCACCCAGGCAGTCTACCCGCATATGAAGGCCCAGGGAAAAGGAAAGATCATAAATCTCACGTCTGAGGTCTTCTTCACCGGTTCCAACGGCTTCGTCCACTATGTTGCGTCGAAGGGTGGAGTTGTCGGTTTGACAAGGGCCCTGGCGGCAGAATTGGGACCGGACAATATCACCGTTAACGGGGTTGCACCAGGTTTTACGGATACGGAAGCTAGTAGGACCATCGCCGACGTGACAAAGTACGACACATCGAAGACACCTTTGAGGCGGCTGGGTGTAGCCGAGGACATTGTCGGTGCAGCGCTCTTCTTTGCCTCAGATGATGCAGATTTCATAACAGGTGAAGTGATGCTGGTAGATGGGGGAAGGGCAATGCATTAGGCTCGGATCATTCAGGAGCGTTTCATTGCGGCTATGGCACCATCTGCGAGAGGAAACTTTTTGCTTGTGAGACGGTGAATGAGTGTTAGAATCTCCATACATAAATAAAGTCCCTTGAGAGGTCGACCTATGAAGGTGTGCGACTGCGTACCAGGATTAGAGTTTGATGAAGAAAGGGATTTAGAACAGTCACCAGCTTGGTTTCTCGACGGCACCCACTCGATCCCTCCATGGACCCCCATGTTCGGCTGGTTCTGGGTGAATTTCTGTCGCCACGGTATGCAGTACGGCGCAGAGGCGCTCCAACTCCCCACGACAAAAGGTTGGGACTGGCGCTTCAAAGATGGAGGCGGCTATCTCACCATCCTCCTCGTCGAATCGGAGGCTGAGAGGTCACAGCGCGAACAGGGCTTTAGAAAAGCCATCAGACCTTTCCTCGAAGATTACGAAGGTCTCTGGAACGGGCTCGTGGCGGAAATGCTCGCCCGATATGAGTTGATCAAGAAGGTCGATGGCCGCGCGGCGTCCAATATAGAACTCCTTCGTAATTTCGAATATTCCATAGACACCTGCCGACGGATGTGGGAGATCCACATGTACATGATGTACGGTACGTACATGCCATACGTGCTTTTTGAACAGCTCTGCAAACAGTTGCTCGATATTGATGATACACATCCAGCATTTCTCAAGCTCATGAGCGGCTTTGATAATGAGAGTTTCAGGGTAGATAAAGGCTTGTGGGAGTTTGCCAGAAAGGCTGTCCGTATGGGATTGAAGGACATCATGCTTGCTTCTCCTCTTAAGGAACTCGTTCTTCGTCTGGAGGAGTCGGACAAAGGTCATGAGTTCATGGAGAGCTTCCGGTTGTTTCTGGAGCACAAAGCAGGCTGGCGTATGGAAAGGATGGCAGAGATTAACGTCCCCACATGGGCTGAAGAGCCGAGCCTCGCGTTGGACAGGGTACGGATCTATCTGAGGATGGGCAGAGACCACGACCTTGACGAAGAAAGGCTGAAGCTTGAAAGAGAAAGACATGAGGCTGAAAAGGAAGTGCTCCAGCGGATCCTTCCCGAGCAACGGGGATGGTTCTCGGCTCTTATGAAAATTGCACAGAACTCGAGTCGTTTCAGCGAGGAGCACAACCATTACCTTGATCTTTACACCCACGCAGCCATCCGCAAGACCTGTATGGACCTGGGAGTACGTTTTACCGCCGCCAAGGCCCTGGACAATCCAGAGGACATCTTCTTTCTCATCCCAGACGAGGTCAGAAAAGATGCTATTAAGACACTGGGCGGCACGGGGAACCGCGTTATCCTTCCTCACCTTAAGACGGCGCTGAACGATGACGACCCGACTGTCAGAATGTCCGTGGCGAGGATATTGGGCACCATGAAGACCGACGCCGCCAAAAAAATACTGATAGATGAAAGTCTGAAAAAAGATTTTGTCATGAAGGACTTTACTGAAAAAAAAGAATTTTATGAGGCGCTTGTACACTGGAAGGACCAGGAAGTAAAAGACTTTCTACACAGGAAGCTCAGGGAGAAGAAGCTCTGGCGGCGGACCAAGAACAATGAAACAAGGGCGTGCGCCGCATACGCCCTCGGAATTATCGGAGATACAGATGCTGTCCCATATCTTCAAAAAACACAGGGCTCAAAAAACACGCTGCTAAAAACATTATCTGCTGCCGCGATAAGACAGCTTACAACATAAAATGCAACCGACTGAAAAAGAAAAAAAGACCAAAGATCTGGTGAATATTCTTGCGGTATTAATAAAAACCGCGCAGATACACAACCTTAACAACGTCTCTGTAGCGAACGCCATAAAGAGATTGCTGGATATACTGAATTCCCTCATTTCGGAAGATGTGGTCACCATTGAACTCGTGGGTGAATTTTTTCATGTTGACGGCAACAGGGTCCGATATTCAATGGACTATATTTTTAACTACGATTTCCTTATCAGGGAATTCAAAAAAAGACATCTCGGTGCAATTATATTTGAAGAGGTGCTTAAAGAAGAAGACGTCAAGGCTTTCCTGACCGCCTTAACAGCTTCCGGTTTTTCCGAAAAACCTTTTGAATTCCTTCTCGATGCCATAGAGAGCATTGAACACCTCAGCGTCAAGCCTTTAAGAG
>CAYOYU010000374.1:0-3222 GCA_964408265.1 uncultured Syntrophorhabdaceae bacterium | reverse complement strand
TCGGCAATCTCCGAAAGGTCGAACCAGAATACGGGTGTCCTGCCGGTGGCCGAGACGAAACGGCTTATGATCACCTGCCATGAGAGAACGTGGATAAGCGTTCTTATCGATGGTCAGGAAAAAAGAGAGTTCATGCTTAGCCCTCAAGAGATAGTGGTGCTCAACGCAAAAGACCGTTTCGAACTACTCGTTGGAAACGCTGGCGGAGTAAAATTGATAATGAATGGCAGAGACGTTGAATTTACCGGAAAGAGCGGAGAAGTTAAGCGAATCAGGGTATCATAACGCAGCGTTCAATTATTGGCTGCTTAGTCTTTCCATTTCCTCGGCTGATATATCAAAATTTGCATAGACATTCTGCACGTCATCAGAATCTTCCAGGGCTTCCATAAGCTTCAACATGGTTTCCGCATTCTTCCCTTCCAGCGTCACAGAGGTCTGAGGGACCATGCTGATCTCAGCGACTGAATATTTCAATCCATTATCATCGAAGACTTTCTTTACCTTTTCGTAGTTTTGAAGATCCGTGATTACGGCAATTTCGTTCCCTTCATCCGATATATCCTCGGCACCCGCCTCCAATGCAAGTTCCATGAGCTTGTCTTCATCGACCGTTGACTTGTCGAAAGTGATAGAGCCCTTCTTGGCAAACAGCCACGATACACAGCCTGCTTCACCCATGTTGCCATTAAGTCTGGACAGAGTATGGCGAATTTCAGCTGTGGTCCTTTTCTTATTATCCGTCAGAGTCTCAACCAGAATTGCGACTCCTCCAGGTCCGTAGCCTTCATAAGTATACTCCTCGTAATTCTCTCCACCTTCAGCGCTGCTGATACCTTTCTTTATGGCTCTTTCAATGTTGTCTTTAGGCATGTTCTCTGACTTCGCCTGGGCAATGGCAACCCGAAGTCTGGGGTTTGACTCCATGTCACCGCCACCTATGCGAGCGGCGGTAGTTATCTCCCGTATGATCTTAGTAAACACCTTACCGCGTTTTGCGTCAGCGAGACCCTTCTTGTGCTTTATTGAACTCCATTTGCTATGCCCTGACATTGGTCCCCCTGGGAAAATGGATGGTGGGCGATATTGGATTCGAACCAACGACCTCTGGTATGTGAGACCAGCGCTCTAACCATCTGAGCTAATCGCCCGTGATGTATTTTTAATATATAACGGTCGAAAAGTCAACGCAAAGAGGGAGTTGTGGAACACTTTAATTTTTCTCAGCAATGGGTTAGACTGTTCGCCATGAATCAATTTGTATTTGGGCCGGTTCCATCGAGGCGGCTCGGTTTTTCGCTGGGAGTCGACCTAATTAGCAGGAAGCACTGCACCTACGACTGCATATACTGTCAGGTCGGCAAGACTACTTGTCATGAAGTGGAGCGGAAGAGGTTCTACGATCCCCATGCCATAGTAAAGGAGATTGTGGAGGAGGTAAGGAAAAGAGGAGAACTCGATGTCGTGACCTTTTCCGGCTCTGGCGAACCGACCTTAAATATCGATCTCGGCCTTATCATTGAAAAGGTCAAAGAACAGATCCATCTTCCCGTAGCGGTGATCACCAACGGTTCTCTCTTGTCCAAGCCAGATGTTCGAAATGACCTCATGAAAGCAGATATTGTACTTCCATCATTAGACGCAGTGAGTGAGGACATATTCAGGTATATCAATAGACCCCACTACCTTATCGATCTAGGCGCTACCATTTCGGGCTTAAAGCAGTTCAGAAAAGAGTTCCGCGGACAGATATGGCTGGAAGTCATGCTCATAAAGAATGTAAACGATGACTTTGAGGAACTGAAGAAACTCAAGGAGATTATAGCTTCCATTAATGTAGACAAGGTTCAGTTGAACACTGTGGTAAGACCCCCCGTAGACCAGAATGCTAACCGTTTGGAAAAGGAAGAATTGGAAGGGATTGCTCGTATGTTAGGGTCTGGCTGTGAAGTCGTCTGCGACTTCAATAAGATTTCAGAACAAAATACTGAAGAGGATTGGAGCGATACAATCCTGGAGATTATACGAAGGAGGGCACTCAGCGTAGACGACATTATGAGGATTACCGGCATGCCCTTTGACCTTGTTAAATCACGGTTGGCCCATCTCGAACGGATAGGTGAGGTGAAGAGTTACACACTGGGCGAAGACATATTCTACAAGACAGCGTGAAGCCGCCCAAAGGTTTCGAAGCACCTTAGCATAGCTCCCGTCTGGCCTCACAGTGAACCGCCACTGCTTGGTTCGCATTATGGAAAGCAATCACCTGAAAAATCAAATTGCTGTTGACAAACTGCCGCCGCAGACTTTACTATAACTCTTGTCTTTTCTAGGGGGTACCGTGACAGACAGCAGAAAACCTATCATTTCACAACTTCTGACGAGAACAGCGGAAGCATTGAAAGCGCACTTTTTCGACGTCCGTTGTTTCGGGTCAGGGAACGATGCGGTGAAAGAAGTAATGGGTTTTGCAAAACCAGGAATCAAGGTCGGTGTTGGAGGGTCAGTTACCTTACGGCAATTAGGCTTGCCGGAACGTCTACTCGAGAATGGTGCCGTCCTTCTTGACCACTGGAAACCGGACCTCACGGATCATGAGAGATTCGACCTCAGAATTCAGCAGTTGACTTCAGATCTATTCCTGGCCGGTGCGAATGCCGTGACTGAAGAGGGAGAAATAGTAAATATTGATGGCATCGGAAATAGAATAAACGCCTCTACCTTTGGCCCCAGAAAAGTGATAATAGTGGCAGGCCGGAACAAGATCGTCCCAAACGTACGTGCAGCGTTGGACCGCATAAAGAACATTGCGGCACCCTTGAATGCCCGCAGGCTCAATATCCCTGTACCTTGTGCACAGAAAGGCGTCTGTCGCGATTGCCAGTCAGAAGAAAGAATCTGTCGAATTGTATCGATTATGGAGAGAAAGCCAAGCGCTACGGATATATCCATCTTCCTCGTTGAGGAAGAACTCGGATTTTAGATGGATTCATAAAAAGGAGGGTTAAATGAAGATACAAAGGGCCATAATCAGTGTCTCCAACAAATCGGGCTTGTCAGAATTATCCTTGCTTTTACGCGACCTTGGCGTCGAGATACTCTCAACCGGTGGGACCAAGAAGTATTTGGACGGGCTCGGTGTAAACCCACTAGAGGTAAGCTCATACACGGGCTTTCCCGAGATCATGGATGGCAGAGTAAAAACGCTGCATCCTAAGGTGC
>CAYOYU010000373.1:0-3236 GCA_964408265.1 uncultured Syntrophorhabdaceae bacterium | reverse complement strand
GTATATATCACATTTCCCTCATGTTGGGAACTATTTATTGCACTGAGTAATAAGTACTTAAATTTTTACTGGATCGTCCTTCGACGGGGGACCATAGACTTGGCCAAAGCCGTATCCGAATTTTAAACGGCGGAGAAAGGAACAGATATGACCCTCACGATGCGAGAGATTTGGGCGGTAATGCGCGGTAGGGGGCGGGGGGCGCGTTTCGTGCTGGCATTTGGCGGAGGTGTGGCCGGGATGATCAAGCTCGGCTCTCAATGGACAACAGAAGCCGGCATTACCAAGCGGGTACGCCGCCTGATTATCGGAACCTGGACCATGGCAGTGGTGGCGTGGCTGACGGTCATCACCGGTACTTTTAAAGTCTATCCCTGGTATCGGGCCACCCCCCCGGAGGGGGCTGACCTGACCATGTTTCCCCGATCCCTTCTCCTTTCCAACCCCACGACGGAGGGATGGCACCACTTTGGGATGGAATGGAAGGAGCATGTGGCCTGGCTTGCGCCTATCCTGGCCACCGCGGTGGCTTACATGGTAACCAGGTATGGGGCACGGCTGGTTAAGGACGATCAGGTGCGCCGGGCTGTCATCGTCCTGTTCACCATTGCTTTTTTGAGTGCGGCGGTAGCTGGCCTCTTTGGCGCCTTTATCAACAAGGTGGCCCCAATCCACTAAGAGGAGGAAATGACCATGACTAACGGGGGAAATAACGGCCCCATTGCGGCGGCTATGTTGGCGGGGGGGATTGGATGCTTTTTCTTGGGGCTTATGACCGATTTGTCTGAAGTAAGCGAAGCCATTAAGTCCATTTTAAGCTTCTCGAACGCAGTAGGCCCCCTGAGCGGCAAGACCGTGGTGGCTGTCGTGTGCTGGCTGATCTCCTGGGCCATCCTTGCTGTCAAGTGGCGGGAACAAACGGTGGATTTCGGGAAAATATTTAGAATAACCCTTGTCCTGGTTGCTTTGTCCGCGGTGATGACCTTTCCCATGTTCTATGGTTTGTTATAATTTTAGTCTTATCTACGTGGTGAATACAGTCTCGCAGGTCCAAAAGGCAGGGTCAATCATCATTGGTGGTTTTGATTTTGAAAGAAGCGCGGTAAGGGGAGGGTTGAAGATGAAAGGGAATGCACTATTCATCAGAATGTTTAAGGTTCTTGGGTGCTTGCTGCTCCCACTATGTTTTGTCTTCACGGCGCCCTGCACCGGGTATGCCCAAAGTTCCGAACAGGAAATGCGAGAGCGTATTGAACGACTTGAAAAGGTTATCCAGGAACAGAAACGCATCATGGAGGCGCATGATGAGGAATTGAAACTCCTCAAACAGGAACTTAAGCAGCAATCAGAAAAGGTGGATGCCCAGATCAAGACCGCGATGAAGAAACCGGAACATAAGGAACTTATTCGGGGAATTATGGCCGACATCCGGTTAACGGAGAAAAAGGAAACGCCTGAAGAAAAGGAACTCAGGACCGTCTATGATGAAGGGTTTTATCTGAAAGGCAGGGACGACCAGCTCCGTATAGGCGGCTGGTTGCAGTTTGATTCCCGCTGGTACCTGGACAGCGACCATCCCAAGAAGGATACATTTGTCAATCGGAGGGCCAGGTTTGACGTCCGCGGTGTATTGGAAAACGATTGGGGTTATAGATTGTACGCCACCTTTATCGGGGAGCGCAACGGCATTCTCCAGGAAGGCTGGCTGGAGTATCGCAAATATGGGAGTTTCCGAATTCGGGCCGGAGAAGTGTACGAACCTTTCAGCATGGAGGCGGTATATTCTGCCCGGTGGCTCGACTTGATCGAGCGCGCCACCATCGTGAACGCCCTGTCTCCACAGGAAGATATAGGAATCATGGCATTTGGAAAGGTATGGGATAATCGATTTGAATACGCTCTGGGATTCTTTAACGGTCAGGGGCGCAACCGCGATTCCACGGTGAGCGACAAAGATTTCACCACACGCATTGCATATTCACCCTTCCTGCATGCCTCCAGTTTGCCTTTTCTCAAGAAGTTGAATGTGGGGGCATCCTTTAGTACGGGCAACAATGAACGCGATCTGAGCGGGAGCGATTTACAGACCGAGGCCTTCACCACCTTTTTTGATTTTCAATCCGGCGTGAGCCAGGATGGCCGCCTGAGCCGTGGGGGTGGGGAGCTTGAGTATCTCTACGGCCCCTTTAGTTTGAGAACAGAATATTTGTACGGCCATTTTGAGGATATACGACAAGGGGATCAATTTGCTGAACTTACCCTTAAAGGCGGGTATGTAAATATCGGCTATGTGGTGACAGGCGAAGACGCGCCCCGTGATAACCCCATTAAGCCCAGATGCAATTTTGATCCTTCTACCTGCAAATGGGGCGCCTTTCAGCTCATGGGACGATACCCGCTTACCGACACTGACTCCGAACTGCTTGATAGCGGATTTGCTCTGGGCACTGATCAGGCTCAGGCGGTTGCCTTCGGCGTCAACTGGTATCCTAACCGTCATCTGAGGCTTCAATTCAACTATGCCTATTCCTGGTTCGATGATGAAATCACCCTCAGCAATGTGGTGCTCGACCACGAAAACACATTTACAACCCGTTTCCAATATGACTTTTAGGTTGGCCTATCGGCAATGACAAAGAGTGGTGAAATTTGATCACCACCCCTTGCGCGCGTAACGAAGCCCCTTTTCGCTTCAAAGAACATCAGGCAGCCCTGCGAATGTGTTTTCTTCTCACATACCTACATACGTCATGGACTTCCTTTTTGAACTGATCATAGTCTATCTGCATTCCGTTGATATAGGTGCTCCATCCGGCCGAGCTTTTTGCAAAGTGAACTGCCTCCTCAATCTCTTCATCGGTTGCGCCATTAAGCTTTGCCATTTCTGTATGGAATACCGAACAATATCGGCAATGCACTGCCGCCGAAATCGCAACACCAATGAGCTCTTTATACTTATTGGGGATGGCCGTTTCATTTAATTGAACGGCCTTAAAGAGTTCCCATTCATGTTCCAGACTGGAATCAGGAACCATTTTGAAAAAGCTGGGAACCAGCCCAAACTTTTCTGTCATTTCATTGTATATTTCTTCGCGGCTCATCATTAACCTCCCTTTGGGATCCGATTATTCGTCTCCCTTTTCAATAAGACCTTTTCATACTCTCCTCTGAATTTTTCTTGACTTATTACTCAGTGCAATAAATAGTTCCCAACATGAGGGAAATGTGATATATAC
>CAYOYU010000372.1:1761-3256 GCA_964408265.1 uncultured Syntrophorhabdaceae bacterium | reverse complement strand
TCTTGTCTTTATCTCGTAACCTTGCTCCCAATAGATAACTTATTCGCTTCTCCAAAATGCTCATCTTTTCGTAGTCCTCAATAATTTTATCCATTTTGTTCTTCTAACCCCCCTTCCTCCCATACTCTATTTAAAATAAGCTTGGTCGAATATCAATTATATCTTAGCATTCAATGGTCATATAAACAACCTGAAAATCTATTGCAATTCAGACACTAAAAGGTCTGAGGTTAGGGTGGAGAGGCGGTTTAGGGTGTAAGGAACTTCTGCTGTCCTGGGCGGGGGCGTTGGTTAAAATTCTATGATTGTTTTGTGGAGAGATGCTCTTGTAAGAGGAGAGGGATTTTTGAGCGAGGGCAGAAAGATTCCTCAGGGGAGACGATGGACCGATCTATCCTCCCTTGGGAGAGATGATAGGGTTGGCTATCGGGAGTTATTAGAGACGATAGCGAAGGGTCATGGAGGCCGAGGGTTTCTCAGGGTTATGTTCAACTCACGACCGATACGTCGACATTTTGCTGCGATCTTTTTTCGTGCTTCCTCACTGAGCGTCACCACGAATCCGACAAGTTCGAACGGTCTGAACAGGCTATAGTAGTTCTGCCGATAGACAATGATGTAATTATCCGAAGGCAAAAGCTGTTGACGGATACGAGGGAGTGTCTTTGGGTTCAGTTCCTTTCGTCCTCGCTTCAATAAGTAGAGTTGAAGGAGGTTATAGGCCAGTAGGATAAAGACGACTTGATTGACGACCATCGAGAAGGCACGAGAGGTAAAATGAGTCAGGTCGCTAAAGCACTTGAGCTGACGATGCCGCTCTTCTATCGAAACACGCAGATGGTACTCCTGCCGAGTCTGGCTTGGATCCTGAACTTCCTTCGTGTCGATCAGGAACCAGACCTCCTTGTGACCATCGGCATAGTGTTCCCGGTTGGCCACAACGGTGAGGGGCACCATGCAGGAAGACCAACTGCGGAACTCGCCGATGGCGGCCGCCTCCCGCTTCACCAGAACTTTCTCGGGGGGTGGGGGAGGCTGTTGCGCTTTCAGTTGTCGGAGTTTCTTCTGTCGTTTTCTCTCTCGCCTGACGATGGCTTCTGGCTTTGGGTGGACCGGTTCTTTCTCCTCCTCCTCCTCCGGTTCTTTGCATTCCACCCAGTGGACCTCCGACTCTCGGAACAACGCCATGGCATCGGCATAGAGATCCATGTTGTGACGAATCGGGATCAGGACATCGATGCCGTATTTCTCCTTGCAGAGGGAGATCGCTTTCCCATCCAAAAAACCACGGTCCAGGATGAGCCTCTTCATCACCCCCTTGCCCACCGCCTCCACGAATTGTTTCACCAATTCGTAAAGCACGGGACATTCATGGTCGTTGCCCGAGACCACCTTCACCGAAACAAAGAGGAAGAAGTCCAACGTCCGGTTCGTGTGCAGCAACGTCACCATCTTATAACAACGCCGCCACTGGCAGCGACTCTTCTGCTCATCG
>CAYOYU010000372.1:0-1751 GCA_964408265.1 uncultured Syntrophorhabdaceae bacterium | reverse complement strand
TATTGCTCTTGAGAAACAGGATGATCGTGCTCGTCAAACAGAAGCTTCACGGAGCCTTCATAACGAGGGTTGTCCGGAACAAACACATAGGAAGCATCTCCGATGAAAATGCCTTCTCCATCAAACACCTGTCGGCTCTGAAACGCTCGGACCACATCCTGCCCAAACCATTTCATCAAAGCTTGGGCATGGGTATCCTTCGCCATCTTACGCAAAAAATCCTGATCACAAGGGGTCTCCCGGTCATAGTGATTCTTCTGATTAAACCCCTCACAGACGATCGTCATCTCCCCCGTCTCAGGATGAACAACCTTGCGACCTGCCTTAGGCCCGAAAGCCTGAAGCATCCCCCCGCTACGGACCACCATGGGAAAAGCATGAAAAGCGTGCACGCCGTGGAGCCGCATGGAAAGATTGCTGGCCACATAAAACCATAGGGGAACCTCCTCTTTCTTCCTGGGCGTGGGGCAGGTCTCTGCAAGCTCATCCAGAAGGGCCCGGGCCTTAATGAAACGGAAGAAATCGGCCTCAAAGACCTCGCTGGCCGCTTCCATATAGTCAAACTCTCCGTTACGAAGCGCCTCCAAAACGAATGGCTTGTTCTCCTCGAAGATCACCAAGTCCATCCCGGTCAGCTCCCTCCAGAGCGCTTCTTACCAGAAGAAGAGAGCTCCTCCCGACGCATCGCCTCCATCTCATCCATCACCTTCAGCATCTCTCGATGAATCTCCACCAGCCGGGCACGGGCCCGTCGAACCTCCTGATACCGTCTGACCTTCTCCTGGATCTCAACGAGAAATCCCCGTGGGATCACCCGTAATCGCGTCTTCCCTTTCTCGCTGGCGCTCACCACCATCCGGGCATGGAGCTCCCCTCGAGCACATTTACACCCCGGTTTTCCACATCGGCGCTTCAATTCATAAACCGATCCTTTGATCAGCGGTCGATCGGAAAAGAAGGGCTCGATGAGCTGGCGGACTTCTTTGGCCAGATGGAGAAGCGATTGACGCAGTCGACTGGAGCGTTCTCTTTGGGGTCGTGCCTGTATGCCCATTAATATATAAGCATACAGATTTTGAAAGAAAAGTCAAGAAAAAAATGAACCCACTCAAAATTTTTTTAGGGGTAAGTGGAGACAAATCTCCGGGCCGCTCGAACAACGATCTATGGCGGGGTTACGAGGTGTCGGAGGATTTCGCCCCGTTGGGATTCTTTACTGTCTGAATCGCAGAAGTGAAGATGAACTAACCAGGAAAGTCGTAAACAGTAGAATGTCATTCTGAACTCGTTTCAGAATCAATAAGTAGGAGGCCCCAAAAGATTCAAGCCAGGGTTCAGGGTGATAAAGGAATTGACCCTTCGACTGCGACCAAGCCCTGCTCTTCAGAGTGGGGATAAAGTCGCGCTCAGGGTTGACAACTCCTTACCACTGAGGGAGAATTACAAAGAATGATAAAAGGCAATTAACTGAAATGGGGGATTGCAATGAAGGCGATTTACCTCACAGGTCCGAATGAATTTTCCCTCCAGGAGATAGGAAATCCCATTCCAAAACGGGATGAGGTATTGATCAAGGTTCTCTTAGCTGGGATCTGCGGTACTGATGTCCATCTCATTCGAGGACGGAATCCCTTTGCAAAGTATCCTCTGATCCCAGGACATGAATTGATGGGAGAGGTCGTACAGGTACCAATTAAATCAAGGCTTAAAAAAGGAGACAAAGTCACCGTCTTTCCAGAAGTGGGTTGTGG
>CAYOYU010000371.1:586-3263 GCA_964408265.1 uncultured Syntrophorhabdaceae bacterium | reverse complement strand
GCCTACCGAAGCCGAAGAGATCGCGAACGCCGAGGAGATCGCCAGGGTGTGGGGTAGGTGGGTACCCGCCATGACCGTCTGGGAGGTGAAGCCGGACGGTCAGGATGTAGCCTGGTCCGCGAGGGCTATCGTGAAGCTCATTCAAGCGGTGCGGGCATCCGATTCATCCGACGAGACGGTGCACAAGATCACGAAGGCTTACCAGGAGAGACGGCCGGAGATGTGGGCGGTGGTGGTGGACTTGTTGGAGATGGGGGAGTGAAACCCGCCCTTCGACGACGGTAACCCGCTGGGCCAGTGCTTTCTTCGTAGCCCTCGGGCTGGCTGAGATCCTGCTGACCTTCAACCTCATGAAGGCCCTCATGCTGACCGGCCCGGTAGCTTTGGCCGCCTCCTTCCAGGTCTTCGTGAACTCCGGCGGGATGAGCGGCGGGGGAATCTACTCGCTGGTCACCGGCAAGAGCTCGGGCTTCAGGTGAGAAGGAGAAGACGAGGGCGGATAACTCGACATTATTGTTTCCAGCATTCCCCAACCGAAGAGCACCGGTATCCTTCAGTGCAGTCTACATCTGACTTACAAGGAGAGCCGCATTCGCCCCAAGGATTACAGTATTGGTTATTAGGACAATCATCGTTTGTCTTGCACTTACCTTCTGTATTATCAGATTCAGCGTCCTCATCGTCATTAGCATTCAATACTAACTCAAGTTCCGTGGATTCCTTCTCTTTGGGTTGTTCTAACGTAACCATGTCTTTCTTTTTAAAAACAGTCATGATATCATTAAGGATTTCTGCATCCTCGAAGAAAAGATATGGCCATTTTTCTGAGGGATCGAGAATATAGTTGTTAAAGATAATTTCAAATATCGGGGGGGAGTTGCTTGTAGATCTAACGACAATCTGTGTTGAGAAATACAGGTATTCCTTTTTCTGTCCTTTCAACCCACCCGCGTTATAACTAAACCTAACAAATCTATCCTTCTTCTCTGTCTTAAGGTATCCCGAGTCTTTTTCTAATATTTCAAAACCATAGTCCGCGCTAATGATATTTACTAGTTTGATCCAGGCCGTATCAAATGCTATATTATTAGCTTTAACCATATACCAATGGTTGCCTTGAAACTCCAGTGTCATATTGGAATTTATCGTGCTATCAAATTTACTCTTATAGTTTGAACCGCTAGCCAGGGCGGCGATACTGAAGAGAACAACAATAGAAATCGAAAGGCAATGCTTAGTCCTGTTGCGCATCTACGGCCCCCTAGCAAGAGTGATTTCAAACAATGCAGTGAACCATGCACCAATAGACCACAATAAATCAAGCGTGTCGAAAGTACCTGGGATCAAGCGAATGCCCTGAGCAGTCTCAATGCCAAAAGCGATCAGCAATACTCCAGTAATCCATCCTATTTGTGCTATTGTTGGACCTTTATCCCAAACGATAGCTATAAGCCAGCAAAGCGAGTAAACCCATAAGGCATCCGGGACATTATAGTATGTCCAAGTGGGGCAGTATCGGATAAAGAGATTGTTGCTTGCATCAAGAATACTGTGCAATAGATAAGAATCAATGCAATAAACGGAAATCATTAGAGGATTCTTAGAAAGCGTATAAATCAGTAGGCCACCGATAAATGGAATACAGACGTGTAAGAGGATTAAGAAAGCAGCGTTGTGGCTTTCTAAGCCAACAATCCAACCTAGAGACGATTCGTGCTCACGGAGTTCACCTCGATTTCGGTATTTAGTGCCCATTGATCTGACAATCATTCTCATGTAACTCCGCCCATTCAGGGTTCGGGACTCCAGGCGTTTCAACCCGAATTCAATCATGCTCCCGCTTGGTGGCAAGTTGCTGCCAACCTCCGTGAAATGTCGTAATCCGGGATATCCCATATGGCGTTGTCCCCGTCACTTCTTATCCCTTCCGAAGCAGATTACTCTATGTCCGCTCGTGTAGCAAGGCCTTCTCACCGCCGGGTGATGTAACGAGTCTTGTGTCAGAGAAAGGAAAAGGGGTACCACCCATAGTATCTACACCAAACTGACATCGACTTCCAGACGGGGCAGTGCTAGCGTTGCCGTCAGGGCCGAGTAGAATAACTCGTGCCCGGCTGGTTGCCGCGACTTGCTTCTTTTTACTAAATGGAATGGACCCGGGCACGGAGAGAGGTATGGAGAGCAACATATAGCTCTACTACATCGAGACCCCTGGGACGCACACTTTCTGAACCCTTGTGTCTATGGGCATGCCGCTTCTGGAGATCTCCCATAGGCTTGAGCCTACGGCCTCAAGGAACATCGACGAGTAGTTTCGCTCCAGGGTGAAGCATGGGAGGACCGTCCCGTCAGCTTTCACTACGCATATCCGGCTTAGGACCTCCTCGCTGGGCGTATACCAACTCAGGATCGTGGCGTCGTGGACCAGGGAGATCTTGATCGAGTCCCTGGCCAATCCATGCTCAAGGTCTCCCTCCCAGATCAGAACTGCTGGGCCCAATGTCATGATCGCAGGGTCGAACTCGGCCAGGAAAAGCTTGAACCCACCAAAGGAATCGTCGCATTCGAGAGCTAGTTCCCCACGTCCATCGACCTAGCCAAGGACCACGGAATCGGGAACGGCATCCGGATGATCCGGATCCTCACAAGGGGAATCGTATGAGAGACTCCCGAGAGG
>CAYOYU010000371.1:0-576 GCA_964408265.1 uncultured Syntrophorhabdaceae bacterium | reverse complement strand
AGGGGAACCTGTTTCCGAGAAAGCCTCAATCCCATCCGCACGTGCTACAAGCAATCTGTCCCCTGCCCATATCCAACTGGTACCGCCGCTTGTAGTCAGGATTACCGGCTCAGATGTCGATGCGCCTTCATCGTCGACGTAAAGTAAGTTGTGAACGCCATCATTACCGTATATCAGGAGCCGACCGAAGGTCGAAAAAGTCATGAATATGGGGGCAGCGCTTTCGAAGTCCTCCACGAAGTCGACGACGATCCGATCCTCCCATCCATTCGCCATCATTAGATGGAATCCGGGCGGGCGGGGTTCTGAGTCGGACCAACCCATGTAGGCAACCGCTACCTCGTCACCGTCGGGATTCACAGCCATATACCGAATGCTCTCCGGATTGCCGGTCCGGTACGTCTCGACAAGGCCAGTGATCGGGTCCACGCGGTGGACGGACCACCACCGGGTGGCTCCCATGGTGCCACCATATTTCGTGGAGACATAGATCACCCCTGACGTGCCGGAAGCCATGAACGGAACATCCGGCCCCACGTCCAGCGCTTCTCCAAGGCCCACCACAGTGGTCGAGGC
>CAYOYU010000370.1:2645-3265 GCA_964408265.1 uncultured Syntrophorhabdaceae bacterium | reverse complement strand
GACTGGTTTATTCTTTTCCTTGCTTACTGTTTTCAGTTCTGAACGCAAGTCATTTGGCAATCTGATAGTTAATGTAGTCATAATGTAAGACAAAGTAGCACAACATTGATATTCCGTCAATTCTTTGTTTTGTGCATCCAGACTATATGGCAGTCGAAAATATATGACTGCGAAACATATTAACAAAAGTAGGTGTGTCCATCATGCTATCTGCGCGGGCTGCTCGGTAAGGAGCCTGTCCGCATTGTTGTGGCACGACGGACGTGCCAAACAACAAAAGGTATGACCCTTACATGAAAGGACACACCATGAAGAGAGTATACATCGGGCTCGACACGCATAAAAGTTCTATTTCAGTGGCAATTGCGTTTCCTGAGGAAGAAGAAGCCATCTTCTATGGAAAAATATCAGGTTCGTCGCCCAATGTTGAACGTATCCTTAGACGGATATTGAAACAGTATGACGCCGACAAGTCGGAGATGATCATCTGCTATGAAGCAGGTCCATGTGGTTTTGTCCTGGCAAGGCGTCTCCTGCAGTTAGGGTTCGATACGATAGTGGCAGCGCCGTCACTTATGCCGCAAAAGCCCGGGGTCAAGGTGAAGACCGATAAACGGGAT
>CAYOYU010000370.1:2150-2635 GCA_964408265.1 uncultured Syntrophorhabdaceae bacterium | reverse complement strand
TGCCCGTAAAATAGCGATGCTTCTTAAAGACGGTCAGGTAACGGCTGTACACGTGCCAGACGAGAAAGATGAAGCCGTGCGTGATCTTTGTCGGGCACGGACTGATGCTGTTGACGATCTGAGACGGACCCGGCAACGGCTTGGAGCATTCTTGTTACGCAATGGGCACATATATACCGGTAGAAGTAATTGGACGGAAGCGCATATGCGGTATTTGCGAGAACTGGTGCTGGCAGATCCTTCGCAGAAGGTTGCCTTGGAAGAATACATAATGTCCATACAGGCGGCATCCGAGCGCATTCAACGCCTTGAAGAACATATGGAGAGACTGCAGCAAGGATGGAGCAGAGCGTTTCATGTCAAGGCTCTGCAATCCTTCAGAGGCTTCCAGATGGTCGCAGCAATGGTGGTTGTCAGCGAGCTCGGGGACCTGGCAAGGTTCAGTCACCCCAGGAAACTGATGGGGTACCTTGGCATGGTGCCCA
>CAYOYU010000370.1:0-2140 GCA_964408265.1 uncultured Syntrophorhabdaceae bacterium | reverse complement strand
AGGCGTCGGCAGGGTTCCATTACCAAATGCGGCAATTCTCATGCCCGCTGGATGCTTGTAGAGATTGCACATCACTATCGGACGCCTCCGAAGGTCAGCAAGGAACTGTCTGTCCGGCAGGAAGGGCTGAGCCATGAAATAAGGGAATTGAGTTGGAGGGCCCAGAACCGTCTGCACCGTAAATATATCAAACTCAAATGCCGGCATTTACATGAAAACAAGGTTGTGGTCGCAGTCGCCAGGGAACTTGTAGGATTCATATGGGAACTGTCCATGCTTCTGAAAACACAGAATAACAGGACTATTGCCGCATAGGCGCACCAGACATATTTACATGTGAGGTACAGAACAGCAGGAAAGACAGAGGCCGCACTTGATGACGTTGTGAGATAATCCGTCTTTTGACGGAGAGTGCTCGACCCCAGAGAAAGTAACGGCCGCGGTGAAGTATTAAAAATGTGGTAACCAGTCCACGAATTTCAGCATACTATAATGGACCCCAAAATTTGCACCATATGGTAAGGTGGTATTTTGGAGGTGCATATGAAGGGACGGAAGAAGCATAGTGCAGTGTTCAAGGCGCAGGTGGCATTGGAAGCGATACGGGAGCAAAAGACGCTGAACGAGCTGGCCGGGGAATACAAGCTGCATCCGAACATGATCTCGAAATGGAAGAAGGAGCTTCTGATGAATGCCGGCACGGCATTTTCGGAAGGCAGAAGCAAGGAGGACAGGAATCGGGAGGCGACCGAAGAGGCATTGTATCAGCAGATCGGCAAGTTGCAGGTACAGCTGGAGTGGCTCAAAAAAAAGATGCACATAGAGTAGAGGAGAAAAGAGCCATGATAGAACGAGGAAATCCCGGAATCAGCATCCGGAAGCAGTGCGATCTGGTTGGCCTCAATCGCCGGAGTTATTATAACGCCAGGCAGCCGGAGACCGGTGATAATCTGGCCATTATGGAGTTGATTGATCGTGAATATACGGAGCACCCGTTTTACGGGAGCCGCAGAATGGTGCAAATGCTTAGAAAGAACGGGCACGAGGTTAATCGCAAGAGAGTCCGGCGGCTGATGAGGCTGATGGGCCTGGAGGCGATATATCCGAAGAGGCGGTTGAGCTTTAGAGGGCCCGACAGCGAAGTCTTTCCGTATCTGTTGCGGGATATTACGATAGACCGTCCTGATCAGGTCTGGGCGGCTGATATCACATACATACCCATGAAGAACGGTTTCATGTATCTGGTGGCTATTATCGACTGGTACAGTCGGAAAGTCATTTCATGGGAACTCTCCAACAGCCTGACGTCCGACTTCTGTGTTCGTGCCTTGGAAAAGGCGCTACAGCAGGGGGCACCTGAGATATTCAACACGGATCAGGGCTGTCAGTTTGGCAGCCAGGAGTTCACAAAGCTGCTAAAGGCCAAGGGAATCAAGATCAGCATGGATGGCAAGGGTCGCTGTTACGACAACATATTTGTTGAGCGGTTCTGGCGAACCGTCAAATATGAGGAGGTATACATCAAAACCTACAAGGATGGGCATGAGGCACGCCAGGAACTGGAGAAGTATTTCCGGTTCTACAATATGGAGAGGCCGCACCAATCCCATGATTACCGGACACCTGAAGATGTATATCTGAGAGCCGCATGAACAATCAACAGGGGGATATGATGACAAGGATTGAAGCGAGATCGTGCCGTACAAGCGATCCTGGCATCTCGATCTTTAATGACCAGACAAAAAATACCTTGTTGCGAAATCCAATGGTGGTGTTATCAGACCAATTCAGTGGCCCCAATGAATTGGCATGGGAAAGAAAGAAAAAACAGGGGAAAACAATAGTAAAACGTTCCACCTTAACTTAGGCGGAAAATGGTGTAGACAATGGGGTCCACCTCACATAACTACTTATCGATACAATCCACCGTTTACATGGTGCCGTCGACACTTGAACCAGCTGACAGTATCAAATCAGCAGCCTTAGATGTCATTTTTCCTTGGTGTTCTTCACTACTAAGGACTATATTGCCGAAATCGTAGTCAATATATGGAGAAACCAATGAATTCGCTGGAAGAAGGAACAGAATTAACTCTGGATTTTGAGAAAATCGGTAAAATTGCCGATAAATGCCGCAATG
>CAYOYU010000369.1:0-3296 GCA_964408265.1 uncultured Syntrophorhabdaceae bacterium | reverse complement strand
GATCATAAGGTCCCTATCATTGCCATGACAGCCCATGCCATGCAGGGTGATCGTAAAAAATGCCTGGAGGCGGGGATGAACGATTATCTGAGCAAGCCCGTTACTCCCGGGGCACTGGCAGAGGTGCTGGAAAAATGGCTGCCCGACGGGACAGAGGCGACAACGGAGCACGGGCCGGTAAGGCCGGAGGTCCGTCTGCCCGGTGCAGCAAGCGAGACAGGAACCCCGGTGTTTGACAAGGCGGGCATGATGGCCCGCCTCATGGATGACGAGGATTTGGCGCAGACCGTGATGGAGGCCTTCTTGGAGGATATTCCCCGTCAGATCAAGGCGCTTAAGGACTATGTACGGGCCGGTGATGTTGCAGGGGCCGGGCGTCAGGCACACACCATCAAGGGTGCTTCCGCCAACCTGGGCGGCGAGGCTCTGCGGGCCGTAGCCTTCGAAATGGAAAAAGCCGGCAAGGTCGGCAATATGGATGGTGTCAGTGGCCGTCTGCCTGAACTGGAGAATCAATTTGTCCAACTGAAGAAGGCAATGACAATGGAGTTGTAAACAAACAGAGAGAGGTGACCATGAAGATACTGATTGCTGAGGATGATTTTACCAGCCGCACGCTGCTCCAGGAAATTCTGAAACTCTACGGTTCACCCCATATCGCCATCAACGGCAAAGAGGCTGTTGACGCCGTGCGCATAGCACTTGAGGAGTCCCAGGTCTATGACCTTATCTGCCTGGATATCATGATGCCGGAGATGGACGGCCAGCAGGCGCTCAAGGAGATCCGTCTGATGGAGAAGACGAAAGGCATCACCGGCAAGGAACGGGAAAAAATCATAATGACCACCGCCCTCGCCGACAAGGCCAACGTAGTTCAGGCTGTTCAGCAGCAATGCGACTGCTTTCTGGTCAAGCCTATCCAGAAAGCAAAACTACTGGAAGAGATGCGCAAACTGGCACTGATTGTGTGACGATATTCCAGCAACTGTGGAAGGCACCATAATGGGAACGATTATTGCGAAGACTCTCTTCCCGAATCTTGTCTGTTCCGTGGTATGGAGGGTTTCTTTATGTTAATACTGATCGCCGAGGACGATTTCACGTCGCGTACCGCCCTGACAGGCGTACTCAAGAAGCAGGGCCATGAGGTCGTGTCAACGGTGAACGGCGCCGAGGCCTGGGCAGCTATGGTTAAGCCCGATGCACCGAGACTCGCCATCCTCGACTGGATGATGCCGGAGATGGACGGTATCGAGGTTTGCCGGCGAATCCGCACCCTTGAAACCGACCAGCCGCCTTATATCATCATACTTACCTCCATGGATGAGAAAGCGAATATCATTGCCGGACTGGAAGCCGGGGCCGATGACTACCTGGCCAAGCCTTATGATCCTGGTGAACTGAATGCCCGGATAGGCGTCGGTCTTCGCATGACCGAGATGCAGGCCAAACTGGCAGAGCGTACGCGGGAACTGGGGAAGGCGCTTAAGGCCCAGGAAGAACTTACCCTCAAGCTGAGGAATGCACTTTCTCAGGTCAAGACCTTAAGCGGGCTCCTCCCCATCTGTGCTTCCTGCAAGAAGATACGGAATGATAAGGGGTACTGGGAACAGATGGAGCTATATATACGAGACCGTTCGGAAGCAGATTTCACCCATGGTATCTGCCCTGAATGTGCGGAAAGACTCTATCCTGACTACTACGCCAAGACAAAGAAGGAATCGACGAAGTAACCGCAGCGCAGGGCGGAGCGACTGATCCTCCTTCTGACCCCCTAAGAAGCCTTCCGTGGCAGTAAAAAGACGCGACATGGAGAATCCTCTAAGGTCGCGTCAGAGTGTTGTGTGACAATGACGGTGAGGAACCCGTGGCGCCGCAGGCCGCATGCAGCGGTTGGCGAAGACGGATATGTTGACAGGAGTCCGCAGATAGACATATTTTATCACCAATAGGGAGGCTGTACGAAGGTTCCGTCCAAAACAGAGGAAGGGCTGCTCAAGGAAATATCTGCCCTGGAAAACAGAATTCGGGAGCTTGAACGATCGGAAGCCGAGCGCACGCGGGCAGAGGAAGTGCTGAGGGATGTCCAGGCCCGTTATCGCCTGTTGTTCGAGCATGCCCCCTACGGCATTGTTATTGTTGATCCTGTTACAGCCCATTTTGTGGAGTTTAACGAAACGGCACACCGGCAACTTGGCTATTCAAGAGACGAGTTTGCCAAGTTGAGCATCCCCGATATCGAAGTTGTGGAAAGCCCCGAAGAGACCCTGAAGCATATCGAAAATGTCATACGCGAAGGCAGGGATGATTTTGAAACCAGGCATCGCACACGCCAGGGTGAAATCAGGAACATCCATGTGACGGCACAGATGACGAAGATCTCGGGAAATGCACTCTATCATTGTGTCTGGCGCGACATGACAGAACTGAAGCAGATGCAGGAGGAGCTCATCATCAGCAAGGACCGACTGTCCGAGGCCGAAATCATTTCCCGCTGCGGGAATTGGGAGTTCAACCTCGAGCTGAAAAGCGTCTTTGCATCGGAGGGGGCCCGACGCATATACGGACTCCACGACCGGCAATGGACGATTCAGGAAGGCCACAAAGTACCTCTTCCCGAACATAGCAAGATGCTCGATGAGGCCCTCAACGGGCTGATCAAAGAGAACCGGCCCTATAGTGTAGAATTCAAAATAAAGAATCCCCATACCGGGGAGATTATCGATATCTACTCTATCGCAGAATATGATCGCCACAGGAACGTCGTCTTCGGCGTCATCCAGGACATCAGCGAGCGAAAGCGCGTCGAGGAGGCGTTGAGGGAGAAGGGGATAGCGCTTTATTATTCATACCAATTCGAGGGCTTGGTTGAGACGAAGTATGACTGGGTCTGGGAGGCGAACCTCCGGGGTGAATATACCTATGGCAGCCCGCACATAACGAACCTCCTCGGCTACGAGATGGAGGAGATTCTCGGAAAAAGAGCATTGGACCTGATGCCTCCCGAGGAGGCACGGCGCGTTTCAAAAGTATTCGCCCAACTCGCAGAAGCACAGAAACCCATTGTGGGTTTGGAAAACGTCAATATCCACAAAGACGGGCATCTGGTTGTGCTGGAAACCAACGGTCTTCCATTCTACGACACCTATGGAAATTTCAAAGGATATCGGGGCACCGACCGTGACATCACCGAGCGCAAACGTCTTGAGGCGCAGCTTATCCAGGCCCAGAAGATAGAGACCAACGGCACCCTTGCGGGCGGCATCGCTCACGACTTCAACAACCTCCTCATGGGA
>CAYOYU010000368.1:2530-3302 GCA_964408265.1 uncultured Syntrophorhabdaceae bacterium | reverse complement strand
TGGCGGAGGGTTGTCCTTAAGCAAACCGTCATGAGGCGAGGAAGCTTGGTCTTTGGCGTAAGCCAAAGTTCCGAAGCCGAATGCGAGCGAATGGAGCCGCTGGAGCGGGATGAGCGTGTTTGTGTAGGACGACCCGGAGCCATCAGCTCCCTTTGCTTCATTCCTGCCCTGTCTTTTCCACCTTCCCATCATTCCCATCACTCCCCTGCCTTTCACCCTGTCTTCTTCAGGCTTGCTTCGAGGACCTGAAGCAGATTATCCGGTGCCGTGGGCTTCACCCGTTTGGGCCGCAGGATGACTATCTTCTCTCCCCTGGCTTTCTTCTCTATAAGGTCCCGCAGCTTCTTCTGATGTAAGTCTTCGAACTTGAGCGGCTGAAATGGGGCAGTCATCTGGTCGATAAGGTAGCTGCCGATCTTCAACTCCTTCTCGGAAAAGGGGGCTTTCTGGAGTCCCAGGGATTCTGCCGAAATTACCTCGTCGCCGTAGCGCAGGGTGCTCAGAAGCAAGAGACTGCCATGAGGGCGCAAAGCCCCCAGGTAGGATTGTTTCCTCATGGTCCAGGTGCAGATACCGGCAGTATCCGTTTCTTTCAATGCAGCAGCCAGGGCATTATAGACTTCAGGCCGGATGCCGTCCGGCTCCAGGTAGTAGGAGCGGCCCAAGAATATGGGGTCTACCTCTCCCGATGAGACGAACTCATGAACCTCGATGGTCCGGCTTTGCTCTTCCGCGAATGCCCCCTCCAGTTCCTCGGGATCGATGATGACAT
>CAYOYU010000368.1:0-2411 GCA_964408265.1 uncultured Syntrophorhabdaceae bacterium | reverse complement strand
GATTTTCCGCCCTCCACCTCAAACCCCTTGGCCTGTTCCTCCGCTGAGACGGGTACCTTCTCGTAGGCGCAGACCATCTGCTGTCTCAACCTTATCCGGTCCACACTGTGGAGGAGGTGAAACTGAACCCGTTCCTCCCTGACTGCAGTTTGGAGCTTGACAGGCACATCGGTTTCCTTGAAATGGATGTGTCCCTTCCAGATCGTGCTTCCTGCCATAGAAAACCTCCACAGTCTCTCCCGGAAGAATGGCCGGTTTCCGTGCGAATTCTGCCGGCACTGCCTATAGGGGAAATATGGGGATGGATGCGGCGCTGTCAAGCGAGATTTGGACAGACAATCCTGAATGCTCACAAACATTTCTTTAACAACCACCCATATCCTGCGATAATAAGGACGATCGAAGACATAGTCTCGATCAGAGGCACATAGGAAATGACGGAACTGTCCATGCAGAAGAAGACCATCCTCCTCGTCGAGGACGAGGCTCTCATCGCCATGGCCCAAAGGGAAACCCTGGAGGCATACGGGTATGAGGTCATTACCGCCCTTTCAGGGGAGAAGGCGATAGAGAAGGTCCGTACCGCCGCCAACATCGACCTCATTCTCATGGATATCAACCTTGGGAATGGCAGAATGGACGGCACTGAGGCTGCGGAGATCATCCTGAAAGAGAGGGACATCCCAGTAGTCTTCGTTTCCAGCTATACCCAGCCCGACATCGTGGAGAGAACGGAGAGGATAACCTCCTATGGCTATGTCGTCAAGGACTCCGGTGAGACTGTCCTCAATGCCTCCATCAAGATGGCTTTCAAACTCCACAAAGCCAAACAGGAAATAAAGGAGCATCACCAGTCCCTGGCAAAGATCAATGAGCGCCTCGAATTGGCGCAGCAGTCTGCCGGCGTGGGGATGTGGGACTGGGATATTCTGCACAATTCTATCGAGTGGACGCAGAAGATGTTTGACCTCTTCGGACTGGACAGCCGTACTACACCCGCCTCATTCGAGGCATGGCGGAATGTTTTGCACCCTGAAGACCGGGAGAACGCCGAGTTTCGAATTGAGCGGGCATTGAAGGATCAAGCTTTCCTGTTGAACGAATACCGCGTTGTCCGACCGGACGGGCAGGTACGCTGGATCAGCGCCCTGGGTCGAGGCGTCTACGACAGCATGGGCCAGCCGGTGCGCATGGCCGGAACCTGCATAGACATCACCGAACACAAGCAGGCGGAAGCGATGCTTCAAATGACCAACCTTGACCTCACAAAGCGGAAAAAGGAGCTGGAATGCCTCCACAACATCAGCGAGATACTCCGCAGACACGAAGCGCTGACGGACAGTCTCTTCCAGGAGATGGTCCATATCATCCCCCCTGTTTTCCTGCACCCCGATTCGGCCTGTGCAAGGATGTGTGTCAGGGGAAAGGATTACACCTCCACCTCCTTCGTCGAAACCAAATGGCAGTTCGCGGTCCCTATAACGGTTCATGGTAAAGAGTCAGGGAGCCTCTCCGTCTGCTACCGTAAAGAAGAACCCGAACGGGATGAAGGACCGTTCCTCGCTTATGAGGTTACGCTGATCGAGACCATAGCCGAGCGTATAGGTAAAGTGGTCGAGCGCATGGAGGCCGAAGAGAGGCTCGAACTTACCCAGTTTGGCGTAGACCATGCAAAGGATGCCATGTTTTTCGCGTATCCCGACGGCAGGTTCTTCGATGTCAACCACGCCACCCTTATCTCCCTCGGTTATAGGAGGGATGAGCTTTTGTCCATGTCAATATCGGATATCAATCCCTCCATAACCGCCGAAACCATTGGCACCTATTGGCAACAGGTACGAGAGGGGCGGTCCCCCACATTTGAAACGTCCCACACAAGGAAGGACGGTACTGTCTTCCCCGTGGAGGTCACACTCAACCATGTCTCCTTGCGGGACAAGGAGTTTTTCTTCGGGTTGGAGAGGGACATTACCGGGCAGAAGCAGATCGAGGCGACGCTCAGGGAAAGCGAAAGGACGCTGCGGGCATTCTTTGATGCTGTACACGAAAGCATGGTGCTCATCGACAGGAAGGGCATTGTACTTTTGTCAAATGCTGTGGCCGCCCGAAGATTAGGCAAGACAGTCCGGGAACTTGTCAATACCGGCCTCTATGATAATTTCCCCTCTGATGTAGCGAGGCGTAGAAAGGAAGAATACGACAAAGTCGTTGCCACAGGTAAGCCTGTCTACTTCGAGGACATGAGAGAAGGGAGGTCTTTCGAGCAGTATTGTTATCCCTTTTTTGATGAGGCCGGAAAGGTCTCCGGGGTGATCATTTTTGCGCATGAAACAACATCCCGCAAACAGGCCGAGGCGACGCTCAGGGAAAGCGAGATCAAGTACCGCTCACTTTTCGACAATGCCGAAGAA
>CAYOYU010000367.1:683-3310 GCA_964408265.1 uncultured Syntrophorhabdaceae bacterium | reverse complement strand
ATTCTCCATTTTCCCTCCACTTCCAAATCCACATTGGTTTGAAAGCAACGCGCTGCCCAATTTCCACTTGAACTCGTGCACGAGCGAGGAACTTGCGCCCTCTACAAAGGCCAAGGAGGGTTTGGACCGGACAACGAATGCACATTGTGCATCGGGAAAATTTTTTTGGAGGTCTTCGAAGCCTTCATTTTTTTTCGTAACTGCACATTGTGCAGTGCCTGTGCATCAAGAACCCTCCTTGGGGTGGGTAGAGGGAGACAAAGGGTCTCCCCAAAACCAAACACCTATTTAAGAGGAGAATGAATCATGGACGAACAGCAGGTTAACAACACCGCTCCTGAAGTTCATGCGCAGGATATCCATGGCGCTGCCGATAACCAGCAGCGTAGAACCCGCCGCTCCGATGCACCCCCGTCATTTAATAGTTCCATGTACATGGCCAACTCCGACTCCACCACTGTCGGGGAGATACAGGCATGGTCAGAGGAGATGAGTCGGGTCAGCGTTGTCCAGGGAAGTGCCGATGTCGTGGCGGAGGTGAACGCGATGCTTGCCACAGGGATCAAGCCGTTGCTCCAAGGGCGGGACCCCAAGGCTGTGCTCAAGGAGCTCATGCTACTTGGCAATAAGCTCCAGCTTGCCATGAACAAGGTAGACGGGGTGGCCAGTTATCAGGGCACATTGGCGAAGATCACACGCGGTCGGCACTATAAGTATCTGGTGCAGCCCGCATGGAGGAAAACCGCAAGTGGCCCCGGCAAGACCTTCACCGCATACCTCATCGAGAACCTGCGCGACGGGTCTTGGAGGGGCGTCTACAACGATATGGAAGTCGGCGCGGTTAAGAAGTCGGAGGAGCATGCCGAACTCGGCATGGACAGGCTTCACAGGACCGTCACCGCGATCAGGAAATCTGCGGGCGGGAAGGAGAGCCTGAAAGCCGACGACCCCATCGGCGACTTTCGGCATCACTACGGCATCACCCGCACCAGCGCTGAAGACCGTAAGCTGGCAACCCTCAAGAGGGATGTGGACGCTGCGATAAACACGCAGATGCTTAAGAACGCCGGTATCCCGGTAAACAACGACATCAAGACGCAGGTTAAGGCCTTCACCAAGATTCATGGCTCGTTCAAGGGCGTCCATGTGGGCTACCTGGCCCAGGTGAACGACAACCCCGTTGAGCTGGCCAGCCGCATCCAGGCCATCATCAATGCGCCCAAGGGCCTGCCGCCGAGGGACCAGCGCGGCACGGCTGAAGTCAACATAGACAGGTTCCTTCAGATCATCGAGATCGTGGATAAGGCCCACCAGGATGGTGTAAGGCGCGAGGGCCTTACCCAGGAGATCATCAAGGGGGCTATCTCCAAGCTGGTGGCCCTCAAGAGGTCCATGGCCACTAACAATAACCAGTAGCATCGGGATAGGAGGGGCTCCTGCCAGCCGGTGGGAGCCCTTCCCTATATTTTTCTCGATTGAAAACATATGCAATTTTTAGGGAGCCAGCCGGGCCAGCCGGTGGGCTCCTCCCGAAAGGAGCAGAAGAATGGGAAGGCCCAGAGCATTGAAGCATGTCACGGTTGATGGAGAAAAAATGACAGAAGCGCGGGCGGAATATTTCAAACATCTTCAGAAGGAGGATGGACCCAGGACCCCGAAGGAAGTCGGAGACGCTCTTGGAAAGACGAATAAAGCCGCATGGAAACAACTCAAGGAACTCTGGAACGATGGGCTGGTGGCGAAGACCAATGACCACACGGCGAGGGACTATACTGATGACAACGGTATTGTTCTCTATCGGTATTATAAAGGCCAAGGCAAATACTATGTGCCTGGCTCAAGCAGCGATCCTGATTGGAAGAGGATGCAGCGTTTGCGGGAGCGCATGAAGGCCAAAAAGTAAGCATAACAAACCCTTAACCATGGTGTCAGGACCTCTTTAGCCACCCCCTCATATAGGGAGCGTCGATGGGCTTAAAGTCTACCAGAAAAAGCGTCAAAGGATGATCCTGGCACCATGGCAATGCTCAACCAGGACAAACTTGAAACGGTTCATGGCGGATGGTCCGCTATGAGGCGGCATCAACTCAAACACATGGAGGTAATGAAACATGGCAAGTGAAAAACAGAGCAGCATGATGATCAGTCTACCCGGAGAGGTTAAGCAAGCCCTGCGGAAGCTGGCAGCCGAACAGAACTTGGCGAACCCGGACAAGGTTGAGTCTGCGGCTGGATTGGCGAGACGGATAATTCTGGATCACGTGACCGAAAAAGGCATCGGGAAAAACGGGTAACTTTTAACTGGAGGCAGGAAGGCGGGTGAAATGCCTGTCTGGATCATTATGTAGAGAATTCGATGGCACCGGTCTTCCTCCTTATCTAAGGAGGAGACGCTCCATGCAAATCAGAACATTAGTAAACGAAGTCAAGGTAGTTGACCTGGGTGAAAAGAGGCTCAGGGACGCGGGCATAGACCCCGCTGAAATGGCGAAGTACGATAAGGCGGGTAAAGAAGCGGTTGAAAGTCGATCGATTCCGATATTTTTGTGTGGGGTTCATTCGATAGCCATCGGAACGATAGGCGGCGTCAGTCACGGGAGACAGGTAGGTGTGTTGTGGATAGACGC
>CAYOYU010000367.1:0-673 GCA_964408265.1 uncultured Syntrophorhabdaceae bacterium | reverse complement strand
AGAAGCGGCGGAAGAAGAGCGCAAAAAATATCAGAAAGACGCTGGCCCCGGGGCTGGCCAGCGATCCAAAGATATTCTTGATGCTCTATATTCAAAGGAAGACGGTGACGCTTGGTTGTACCGGCTGATTCATCAAAACCGGTTCTGCTATGACCACGCGGCGGGGCTTTGGTACAGATGGATTGGCCATTACTGGGAGCTTGACAAGGTTAACCAGGCAACGGCGGCTATGGATGAAATAATTGATGCCTATGCCGAAGAGGCGGCAAGGCATTCTGCAAAAGCTCTTGAAGCGACAAAGTCGGGGGATTCTGAGGCAAGAAAGCGACACGAAAAAATCGAGAAGGATTTGAAAGATCGTATAGCCCAACTACAGCACAAGAATCGGAAGGGCAACGTGCTGGCCTTGTCGGCTGTCGGGGAAGGCTCCCTTGGCATAACAGGCGAAGAGTGGGACCTGAACCCATGGCTGTTGGGCTGCCCGAACGGGACCATAAATTTGCATACCGGAGAATTCAGGTCCGGGAATCAATCCGATTATCTCAAAACGATTTGCCCAACAGCGTGGGAGGGTTTGGATCAGGAAGCGCCTGAATGGCAGGCGTTTCTTGAAACGGTTGTCAACCGGCATGCAAAAATGACCCAGGAGCGGCGTCGAAAAATGACCCACCTT
>CAYOYU010000366.1:0-3335 GCA_964408265.1 uncultured Syntrophorhabdaceae bacterium | reverse complement strand
TGATGCGTTCCTTCCCAACTGCCAGTTATGTACTTTTAGCATTTGCATTTAACGCCTTCTCCTTAACTTTTTAATCTTTATATACTTACCTTCCATAAATGCTTTCATCTTCTCGTCTTCATGTGTTGGCCTGATGTGTTTTGTAACAGGTTCCCACGGCCCTTTACCGTCTATGCCTCCGTTTTCCGCCTTTGTGATCTTTACGAATCCCTCACGCGGCGCGCCATTGGCGCAATGGATATCAGGCGCGAAACCCTTCCCCATCTTCTGTCCAAAGGGGTCCTTGCGGACGAGTGAATCGGTCAGAAGCGTAGGCCTTAACCAGGCGCGTGTGCCGCTCTGATGGCTGCCGTATCTGAACATCGCCTGATAATTCGTTTCCGGATTCTTTGCCAGCCCGTCAGGCCTTGTCTCGTGCCCCTTGACGCTTCCGGTTGTCGCGCCGTACATGTTATACCACATGCGGGTAACTCCTCTGGGAGTGCCGAAGTAATACCGCGCCCGGCAGAGCAGCCTCGCAGTCCTGTAATTTAATGTCCCTGGCTTTGCCCCGCGATAGGGCCTGTCCGAAGGGTCTGAGTCAATATAAATATAGTCACCGTCCTCTACGCCGAGTTCTTTGGCATCAAGGGGATTTATATCCAGATAGCCCTCTGTGACAAAAGGCATTCTCTTGTCGCGGCGGTAAACATCGCCGAAAGGCCCAAACCATACAGCAACCATCTCAGTATCAACCGGGGTTGTATGAGTCCCGTGGCGGTATTTCGGGGTGTGGAAGATGAATTTAAATCCCTTTGACATCAAGGGATGCTTTGTATCCAGAAGCTGCTTCCCTGTCAGTTGTATATTCCTGACCTGCCGCGCTTCACAAGAGAGGTCGCCGGATGAAAATCCCCAATCCTCGGGTCTCTTCGGATGAATCGCAGGGTGATTGCCTATTATTACGTTAGGTTCATGAAAGGTGGAATCAATTGGTTCACGATAGACCGGGATATTCTCGCCATGTTCGATCCACTCCTTCTCAAAGCGGTAGAACTCCATCCTGCCGGATTTCGTATACCACAGCTTGTCTTCATTCGCCTGTTCCCAGCTGCCGAGCCTCGGGTAGGTCCTGTTATTCATCAGCGCAGGGATGCCGTCCTTTGCCTTTGCCTCAAGGTCTTCAAATTTATATCCGGTTGTGCTCTGTGACGCGTCAATGATCCTCTGGGCATACACGCTGACCTTATTTTCATGCACAAACTTCCAGTAATCGTCATACCGCCTGTCATTGGTCAGTTTCCCGAGGGCATGGGCGATACCCGCCAATATCTCTATATCGGGTTTTGTGTCAAAGACCTTTGGAAGGGGAGTGCGGGGATGAACCTGCAGAAAGGAATTTGTGCAGGACGCGCTAAAATCAGGATGCTTGAATTCAGCGGCAAAATCGCAGCCAAACACAATATCGGCATATTCGCAGGAGGCATTCCACCAGTAGTCGGCAACAGTGATCATTTCGATCTTGGGAAGTGTGTTGTTCACAACGTCATAGTGCCATTTTGCATTACCGAGCAGGGAGTTTGAGTTGGCAAACATCATGGCCTTGGTCGGCGTATTCAGATGGCCCTTGCCGCTGAAGAGATGGCCGCCGATCTTTAGCGGACGGTCTCCGTAATTATAAAAATGTGCGGATTCATATACATTGTAATATTTCTTTTTAACAGGCTTGGCAGCATCTGGTTCTATATTAAACGGGTCCTCAGCCACGTATGCTCCGACACCGTTAAATAACGCCACCTTGTAATTGCCTGCAAAGCTTCCGACATTTCCGCCCGGAAAGCCCATATTGTGCGTCATTGCCGCAACAAAAAATACCGCCCTGTCTTTGAGGTCTGCATTGAAATACTGGTTGGAGCCCATACCGCAGGCGAAGAGAGTGCTCTCAGGACGTGATGCGATCTCCCTTGCAAGAGAAACAATGGCTTCTTTGGGAGACCATGTAATTTTTGAAGCCTGCTCCGGCGAGAAATTTTCGTTGATATACTGTTTCATAAGGTCGAATACCGGGCGTACTTTGACTTTCTGTCCCTCGATGGTGACTTCGAATTCACCTTCCAGTGCAGGGTCAAGCGCAAATTTTTTACCAAAGTCATCCCGGCTCACAGAAGCCATTTTTTTATTGGCGGCATCCCATACAACATAATCGCCCCATTCAGCAGCCATCTCTTCGGTAACGATCTGCTTCTCATGTTCCTTCACATGGCCTATCAAGGGGTCGTCTTTCTTAACAACAGTCGTGTCTTTGGAAAACTTCTTCTTCTGGTAGCCCGGAACCGCGTCTTCCGGCCTTAACATATCGAGGGTATCCATACGAACGAGGAAAGGGAGGTCGGAATATCTCTTCATGTAGTTGGCATCATAGAGTTTTTCGTTAATGATGACGTGCGCGACACCTAACATGAAAGCAGGGTCTGTTCCGGGGCGAATAACAATGACCTCGTCGGAACGGCAGCCGGTTGCAGGATATTCAACTGAGACTGAAACCACTTTTGTCCCCTTAAGCCTCGCCTCTGTCAGCCAGTGGCTGTCGGGCATCTTTGTTGTAATCCAGTTCAAGCCCAGAAGTATAATCATCTTTGAATGTTCAACGCAGTTCAGGTCGAACTCATTTGTCTGCATCCCGAGGACCATAGGATGTCCGGGCGGAAGGTCGGTATGCCATGTATAGCTGTCCCAGCCCCTTCCTCCGAGAGACTTCTCAGGTCCTGTGCCCCGGATCCTGTCGTCAAGGAGTGCGAGCATGTTGCTCAACCTGTAGTACCCGAAGATCCTTGTTGCGCCGAGAAGGGACATGCCTCCCCTTATCTTGATTGCCTGCGTGCCGGCTTTTTTCATTGTCTCAACCATTGCCGGCTCATAGCCTTGCCGGTTGAGCAGGTCCGCGCCTTTATCGCCCGAGTAGGTCTCTGATATGTTATAAACGGCCTTTGCAGAAAGTGTAAAGGCTTCTTCCCACGGAAGCTTCAGCCATGTGTCCTGTCCGCGGTTTTCAAAATATTCCTTCGGCGGAACGCCTGTATGAGGATCCCTCGGCATACCCTTATCCACCCACTCCTTGAACCCTTTGCGCACCATTGCGCCTTTAACACGGCGGTCGCCATAAATACGGCGAACGAGCCCGAGACCCTTCTGACATGCGCGGGGGTCCCACCTGTGGGTTGAGCCGTTACCGTACAAGTCCACAGCTTCGCCGTAGCGGTATGATGGACTAATACGTGTTACCACGCCGTTCTTCACGTGCGCCTTCAGGAGACAGTTGTGAGTGTCGTTAGGTGAGCAAAGGAAATGAAAATGGC
>CAYOYU010000365.1:707-3347 GCA_964408265.1 uncultured Syntrophorhabdaceae bacterium | reverse complement strand
GGTCTATCTGCTAACAATCAGGTATTATGCGTCATAAAGAAAAGGAGGCGTTGTGACCCTCACCAAAGCCGATATTGCTCAAAAAATAGCGAACGACTGCGGATTCATGAAGGGCGAAGCGTCGGAGATCATCGAGAAGCTTCTGGAAATCATAAAGAATCGTCTCATTGCCGGTGAGGACGTGATGATCTCAGGCTTCGGGAAATGGACGGTCAAGTCCAAACACGCTCGCCGAGGACGGAATCCTCAGACCGGCGAGGAACTCATTCTCGATGCCCGTCGGGTCATTACATGGAAGTACTCGCCCGTGTTGAAGGCAGGTGTAAACAATGACGGGTCGAAACGTAATAGAGCCAAAAGTTAGTTCACATAGAATGAAAACGCAGTCCACATCAAAGAGTAGGACATGACACATACAATACAGAGCACCTACAGTGAGATGTCACCACTAAGCGATAAAGCTCTCAAGTGACTATCAACTAACAGCGCATCAGCATCGCCATGTCTGTTAGTTGTAAATGACATGTATGACACCTGACCTACAAAGGGAATCCACCGCACAGTGTTTCTGAGTTGATTCATAATCCCGCTGAGAACGCCCAGAGGACCTGACTCCCTCGCTCATCCTAACGTGGAACCACTCCGCTGGTTGACCGAATATTGCCGTTTCCAGGACGTTTGGTCATCGAGCCAGGAGATTGTGAATTAGTCAGGAAAAGAAAAGGAGAAGCCGTTTTCAGCTTCTCCATGAGTTCTCGTCTTCCCGTAGATCAAGAAAGACAGGCTGCTATTCAAGAGGTAGGCAGATCTCCGTAACTAGCTGGTCTGGCGGTGTTTGTCTCGGATCGTTGACATAAAACTCGATGCTGGGTCCCTGTGCCAGCGGTCTTGGATGCTGCATCCAGTCGCCCTGAACCCTGCTGTAGGCGTCCTCCAGACCGTCGTACGGTCCGACATGAAGGAACGACACGAAGTCCATCCCCCCGACTTCCTTGATGATGACTTCCTCTCCTGGAACCATCCTATCGGAAATTGTAATACAAGCGTCGTACCGGATGTCATTGTCCGCTGCGAGCATCGGATCGTCATGGCAAATTCCTAAAAAGATGCTCTCCTTCGGGTTCAAGCGCTGCTCATCCGCCCACGTGAGCAGCCGCTCCCATGCTCCCTCACAGCCATCATACAGACCCGTATGACGGACGCATGCTACAGTGAGCCTGTCCAGCGTTTTAATATTTAAAATCATTCGGTTACCCTCCCCAGGTCTTTTTGAGCAAGCTAACCCATATATATAATGTGTCAAGAGAAAAGCTAATTATATAAATAATAATGACGACAAAAAACGAGATCATCTTTCATGAAACACCCTGCCTTGATTCACCTTCGACCAGGTCGTCCTGCGTAAGCGAGACATCCACTGCGTTTCCATCTCTTCCTCTTCGGTCTTTTTACACCACCCACAAAATCAGCTGGGTACCTAACTCAAATGATATCGACATCGGAAAACCCAGAACTGATGGGATCCTCCAACCGACCTTTCAGCATGACCGTGGTTGGACGATATGCCATGAACTAAGGGTAAGGGAAGGGCAAGCCGGGTCGTGGCTCAGATTGCCTTATATAAATTATAACGCGATGCCACAGAAAAAGCGCACCTAGAGCTGCGTAGAGTGATGTCTGAAATCAAACCTGCCGAACCCTTCACCGTCTCTTCATAGATATTTCCAAGAAAAGAAACAGGCTGTCTCCCACCGATACGACCATCCGCCGGTGGGCTCTCCCCGTTGATCCTCCCGTAACTACCTGACATCACACGATTCGAGAACGGTCATCTCAAACCTGTTTTTCTCTTTAAATACACTTGGGAGGGTTTTTTCCGAGTTGAACGTTTTCTATAGGAGAGGGGAAGCCCGGCTTAAGAAATAACAATATCTGGAGGATTAATTAATGAAGCCCGGAAAAAAGAAAAGACCACCCGTATATGGAAAGTTGAAAAATCTCATGATCAATCCAGACTTGGACCAAGCGCTTTCGAGAGCGGCTGAGCACCAAAACTGCTCTGTGAGTGCCTTGATAAGGCGCTTTTGCCATAAAGGTTTGGAGTCGATTGATCTCAACTCAAAGAGCACGAACAGGTAATTGTCAGACAACAAAAAGAAAACCGCTGGAGGGGAGGTGTCCAGCGGTTTTCAACTAGGAGTAAAATTGTGAAAACATCTACCAAGAAAAACACAAGAACAGGCCCGAATCCGATGCTGGGTAGGAAGATCCCGCCTTTCGATATAGTACCGGTCCTACACCCTGACAAAATTGAAATCCGAATCCTTCCTAGGTCCGTTCATTTGCTTGACCCAGACGGTTTTGCAGCAATCCGGTCGATGATGGAGAATGAGCTGCACCTCAAGTGGCGAAGTCCCTCCCAGCCAAAATCTCTTTCAAAATGGACATGGTCAGCATGGAATGACGATTTCGTTGTTACCTTTGTCGGAAGAACATCTCACCTAAAAGACAAAACAGCGTGGATTTCCCAACCCTTCCCCTCTTCGTGGGATCTTTATTACAATCTCAGATGGTTGCCGGACATAGGTCTGATACGTCTCTCGCCCCAGACGAATGATCCCGTGCTCTACCCGACGTACC
>CAYOYU010000365.1:0-685 GCA_964408265.1 uncultured Syntrophorhabdaceae bacterium | reverse complement strand
GCGAGATCGAGATTGCATGCGACGTTCCCAACAACCTTGAAGGACGCAGGCTCGCCATGTGCGCCCGACTCAAACGCGACAGCTCCCTCGATCTTGCTCACTTTCGTGTAGGACACGGGAATAGACCTTTTGAAGGACCCAGTCTTGACGGACTTGCCGAGTATTCGAACTTTAAAACCTACCCCGCTGATGGCGGCGGACGCCTGCAGCTCAGTGTCTATCCGTCGAAACATGTCCGTCCAGGCACGGACGACATTCGGATCGAACTCAGGATAGGGCCACGAAAATTGCGGGAAATCCAGAAGTCTCGGACGTTACAGAGGCTCATGGAAAGCACCGTATATCCTCTTCCCCATCGGTCCTACGAATTCAAGACAATAAGTCCGACTCTCAACCTTCTGGCTTTCATAGAGCATTTCTTTATCGAAAACGTCATCGTCCAGGACCTTGATAAAGAGAAACTTCGCAAAAAGTTCTCTGTCTTCAGAAATCAGATTTTGTCTCCACTCAGTATCAGGGGAAAACGGTTCAAGGCAATGCTCTTTGGACTGACGCCCCGTCAATTGGAATCTTGTACCTTACGCGGTCACCTCCCCCGGATGCAGGTCCTTCATCCAGACCAATTCCAAGATCAACAAAATAATAATAACGACTCTCTTATTAAGGGGTCATTCTCCTTACACAC
>CAYOYU010000364.1:2384-3374 GCA_964408265.1 uncultured Syntrophorhabdaceae bacterium | reverse complement strand
GGGACGCCTCGACCTTTCAACACGTTTCAGATATGCCGAAGGCGAAAAGGAACCGGATGTCAATCTCTCGGGCCTGGCTGTAACACTCAAAGGTCTTCGTCTCAAGAAAGCGCCGGAGACGGGCGATTTCGTCAAGATACCCGAATTGTCAGTCAAGGAAGCAGATCTGAGCCTGACAAAAAGAGAGCTTAAGATCGGAAACTTTTCCACCCAGAAGGGCGAGGTGTTCGTGAAGCGCTCGGAAAAGGGTGATGTGAACCTCCTCAATCTTCTCCCTGTGCCTTCGGCTCAAGAAGAAACGCCAAGGACCCCGGGGGCAAAGGAAGAGCCCCGGGAACCTCCCAAACCCTGGACGATCTCAGTGAAAGAGCTTCTCCTTGACAAGTATGCCATTCAGATGGAGGACAGGAGTACCCCGTCCCCGGCTGCCCTGACCGTTCAGAAGCTGCGGGTGAAAGGAGACAACATTTCCACGGCGAAGAACAGTAAGGGAAAGATCTCCGTCTCCCTTCTCCTGAACGGAAAAGGGGATGTCTCACTTGCAGGCTCTATGGGTCTTGAACCTCTTGCCGCGGACCTGAAGATAAAGCTGGCGGGCCTGGAAATTGCACCTTTCCAGCCCTACTTCAGAAAAAAGGTAAGACTGACCGTGACGGGAGGGGCTATTTCGACGGAGGGCAGCCTTTCCGTCAAATCCGGGCCAAAAGAGCCCATGAAGGCCCTTTTCAAAGGGGAAGCCTCGGTGACCAATTTCTCTTCCATCGACAGGGTGCGGGGCGAGGACCTTCTGAAATGTGAGTCCCTCTCTTTCACCGACATGAACGTGGGATATGAACCTCTTTCCGTAGATATCGGAGGGATTGCCCTCACGAACTTCTTTGCCCTCGTGGCGGTGAGCCCGGAGGGAAAGATCAACCTTCAGCAGGTGGTTGTGGAAGATCAGCCGGCGCCTGTACCGGCAGAAGCATCGGCCGCTCCGTCGCCGCAGAA
>CAYOYU010000364.1:0-2374 GCA_964408265.1 uncultured Syntrophorhabdaceae bacterium | reverse complement strand
GATATCAAGATCCGTCAGGTCACCCTGCAGGGGGGAAGAATAGATTTTTCCGACAAGTCGGTGAAACCGGAGTTCTCGGCAAAGCTCACGGAATTGGGGGGGAGGGTGTCGGGACTTTCATCTCAGGCGAAGACCGCTGCTGACGTTGAATTCCGTGCCAAGTTGAACGATTATGCCCCCCTCGAGATCACGGGCAAAATCAATCCTCTAAGCGAGGAACTCTTCGCAGACATCAAGGCACGGATCAAGGATCTCGATCTGAGCCCTGCAACACCCTATGCCGGGAAGTATGCAGGCTACGCCATAGAAAAAGGCAAGCTTTCCCTGGATGTACAGTATTCAATAGTCAATAGAAAGCTCAATTCACAGAACAATCTCTTCATCGATCAGTTCAGTTTCGGAGAAAGGGTGGAAAGCCCGCAGGCGACTAAGCTGCCCGTGCGGCTTGCCGTTGCCCTGCTGAAGGACAGGAAAGGGGAGATCAAACTGGACCTTCCCGTGACGGGGAGCCTCGACGACCCGCAATTCAGCGTATGGAAGATCATCCTGAAAATCATTGTTAATCTCATCGCCAAAGCTGCTACCTCGCCTTTCGCCCTCCTGGGGGCCGTGTTCGGGGGTGGGGAAGAATTGAGTTATGTAGAATTTGATTACGGAAAGGCCATTCTCACGGATGCTGCCGCGAAGAAACTTGACACCGTTGCCAAGGCATTACACGAGAGGCCATCCCTTAAACTGGACATTGAGGGGCACGTGGACATGGAGAGGGACAGGGATGGATTGAAACAGCTTCTCTTCAGCAGGAAAGTGAAAGCCCAGAAGCTCACCGAGATGACGAAGAAAGGAGAGGCTGCCCTTCCTGTGGATGAGGTGAAGATCCAACCAGCCGAATACGACAAGTATCTCAAGATGGCCTATAAGAGGGAGAAATTCCCCAAACCGAAAAATTTCCTAGGTTTGGCGAAGGATATTCCTGTGCCGGAAATGGAAAAGCTCATGCTCACCAACACCGAGGTCACTGACAGCGATTTGAGGGGACTGGCTTCCCAACGCGCCCTTCACGTGAGAGAGACCATCCTGAAATCGGGACAGGTGGAGCCTGAAAAGGTATTCATCATCGAGCCGAAATCCCTGGCGCCGGAAAAGAAGGATAAGGCAAGAGACAGCCGTGTTGACCTCAAACTGAAATGAAAGGAAGATGGGTAGTGAAGCGACAGAAGCCGTTACCAAAGGAGGATTGCATGAAATTAAGAAGGATTCTGGCTCTGGCCTTGCTGGTCTTCCTCTTGAGCCTTGGGGCAACGACGGCAGGAGCCGGCGATTTTGGCTGGGAAAGGGATTTCAACCTGAGGGCAGGCGCCGACCCCTCGGACTTCAGGGTAAGGCTTGCTGCACGGTTCAACGTGGGCGACACCCAGATCAGTGCCGTGCTCAGTAACGTAAAAGGGCCTTCCGCTGCTTATATTGTACTGCGTCTCGGAGAAATGTCCTCGAAGCCTCCCGATTATGTTATAGAGAAGTACAAGTCCAACAAAGGCAAGGGTTGGGGCGTGCTTGCAAAAAGTCTCGGGATAAAGCCCGGGTCAAAGGAATTCCATGCCCTAAAGCGGGGCGATGATCTCTATACTGATGGTCCCAAAGGCAAAGGCAAAGGAAGAGGGAAGGGTAAAGACAAGGGCTGAGCTGTTGATCTGCCAATCACGAAGGAGGAGCAAAGGATGTCGACTCATTCATGGCGTTTTTTCAGGATAGGCGGTTTTGATCAGGTTTCCATAGAAACAGCATCGGATCTTCTTTCGCTGCAGGACCTCGACCAGAAGCTCTGGGCCGCCTTAAGCTGTCCGGTTAAGGGCGTTGAGTTCGACACGAAAACTCTTGAATTCATAGATTCAGACCACGATGGGCATATACGGGCTCCCGAGATAATCGAGGCTGTCACGTGGGCAGGCTCAATGCTGAAGGACCCGGAACTCCTCGTAAAAGGGGAGGATAGCGTACCCTTATCCGCAATGAACGATGTAACTCCCGCCGGCAGGGAACTTGTTGCTTCGGCGCGCCATATCCTGAACAACCTTGGCAAAGGGGACGTGAACGTTATCACCCTCGAAGACACTGACAGTGAAGAGCGGATTTTTGCCCAGATGAAATTCAACGGAGATGGCATTATAACGGTTGAATCCGCAGATGATAGTGCCCTGAAATCGGTGATTACTGACATCGTGAGCTGCCTGGGAGGAGACCAGGACCGCAGCGGCAATCCCGGCGTGTCCCAGGGAAGGGTCGATCAATTTTTTGCCGAACTGGAGGCTTATGCCGAATGGCAGGGAAAGAGTGGGAGCGATGGTTCCATCCTTGTCCTCGGAGAGTCCACACA
>CAYOYU010000363.1:0-3375 GCA_964408265.1 uncultured Syntrophorhabdaceae bacterium | reverse complement strand
AAGGGTACAGGAAAACATGGTGGGTTCTGCTGTTCCACAAAGACCTTTTCCAGGCCTTTGTGGAGGCCGTATATGTTCACCTCATATCCAGGTATATAGGCCGGTGTGAAAAATGGAAAACCCTGAATGTGATCCCAATGCAGGTGCGACATAAAGATATTGAAAACCCCGGATCGCACCCGTTTGGCGGCCTTTCCTCCCTGGACCACAGATGCGCCAAGGTCCCGCAATCCCGTCCCTGCATCACAAACGATGTACCCCTCTGAACCGTCAATCTCAACGCAGGCAGTGTTCGTACCGTAGGTCCCGCGAAGAGCAAAAGGCAACTCCCTGTCTATAAAACCACTGATTTCTTCTTTTGTTGACAAAACCCGTCCCTGTGCCCGAAGAAGGACTCCCTCAACCTTGGCCCTAATCGCATCGGCCCCGATTGAGGCAGGCAAAGACCCCCGTGTTCCCCAAAAACGGACCTTCATAAAATCCCCCCACCTTATTTGTCGTGCGTGAACCTCATCACGAGAATCGTTATGTCGTCGGATTGGTCAGCACCCCCAGCAAATTTACCGATATCCGACATGACCTGTTCAACCGTCTCCTTTGTTGAACGTTTCTCGCAGCCTCTAAGCTGTTTCTCGAGTCTTGCTTCCGAGAAAAGCTCCAACCCCTCATTCATGGCTTCTGTAACCCCGTCGGTATAGAGGAACATGGTATCTCCCGGCTCCATGACGATGGACTCGGTCCTGTATTCGAAGTCCTCCATGACACCCACCATGACACCGGGCGGAATTTCCATAAAGCCGGTCTGTCCCCCCTGCCTTATCATGACCGGTGGGTTGTGCCCCCCATTTGCATAGGTTACCTCTCCTGTCTCGATATTGAGGATTCCCAGAAAGACCGTGACGAACATGCTGCTCTCATTGCCCACACATAGTTCATTGTTCACCTTGGAAAGAATCTCGGAAGCAGTTGAACCCTTCACCGATTTTGCTTTGATTAGTGTCTTTGTGACCGCCATAAAAAGGGACGCCGGGATCCCCTTACCCGAGACGTCGGCTATAACGAAGCAAAGATGCTCCTCGTCGATGAAGAAGAAATCGTAGAAATCGCCTCCCACCTCCTTGGCGGGCTTTATGGTGGCATAAATGTCAAACTCGTCCCTCTCAGGAAAAGGCGGAAACATCTTCGGCAGAATGCTCATCTGGATGTCGTGGGCAATCCTGAGTTCATTCTCTATGCGCTCTTTCGATGCCGTCGTCTCAGTCAGTTCTCTGATGTATTCCTTGAGGGAACGCGTCATGTAATCTATCGCTTCCGTCAGTTTTCCCACCTCATCGCCTGACTTTATCGGAGGAAGTTCGATATCGAGATTACCTGCGCCGATATTCTTCGTTGCTCCTGCTATCTCCCTGAGGGGCTTGGTGATAGACCTGGCGATGATTACTATGGCGATTGAAAGAAAACAGAGTCCCGCCGCACCAAGGAGGAGCATAAACCAATGAAGCTTTCTCACATCGGCCATGAGTTCATCCTGGGGGAAGAGAATCCCCAGAGACCATCCCGTCGAGACAATGGGGGTATAGTGGAGCCAGCAAAGCTTCTCCGTTACCACACTCCTGTAAGGTACTATGCCTGCACCCCCCTTGATCATCCTCCTGCCCACATCCCGGAAGCTGTTGTCGTCGCGCATCTCCGCAACACCGAAGACGGTTTCGTTCATGATCAGTTCCTTGACGGGGTGAGTCACGATGGTACCATTCTTCGAGACCAGAAAGGCATATCCCGTTTGGAGTATTTTTACGGCGGATACGATATCGCGAAGCCAGTTGAGAGAGATATCGACGCTCACCACCCCGGCGATCTTTCTCACCCCACCGACCCCTCCCACGCAAGGCCCCCTCCACCTGTTCCGAAGTAGGGTTCCGTCCACTGAGGGGTTCCCAGTTCCCGCGGAATCTGGTACCAGTCCTTCAGGTAGTAGTTGTCATGTCTGTCGGAATACTGGAAGTTGATGGCCTCATATTCCCTGTAAAAGTATGGAGCAAAGGCCTCAATCTTCTTGTTGAATGCGTAGGGTTCGAAGGCAACCCTTACCCCGTGGATAGGGGGATTCTTTTCCATGGTTCCAAAGAGCACCTGCATCAACTCATCCTCATCGTAGGTGCCGTTCTCCATGAAATTTGCCAGCCCCTCGCCTACCTTCTCTGCCGGACGGAGGACCGCCTCGATCCTATAGACCGTAGAAGAGAGGATCTCCCGGGCGTTCTCCTTCACCTTCTCCTCGACCATCCGCCTCGACACGTAGTAGTTGTAACCGAATATTACCGCAAAGATGAGGGTACTGCTCGCGATGAAGAGAGTTACGAGCTTGAAGGCTATTCCTCTATTTCGCAGCATCAGTCCCACTCCCTGCGAAGAACGATTGGTATCCCGGGACCTTCCTGACGAGACCTGACTCTTTGAGTACAGTGGCAACCCGCTCGAAATCCTGCTCACGCAGCAGCCCCAATGAGGATGCTTCGGAGCCGGGCGGCATTATGATATCTTTCATTCGTGAGAGCATCCACTTCTGGTGGGTACGGTTCGCAGGGACTTTTGCCTGAGCCATGTACCTCAGCACTATATCAAGTGCTTCATCGGGGTGGCTGAAGGCATAAAGCCACCCTTCCATGGACGCCTTCACAAAAGCACGGCTCAGGTCGGGGTCCCGCAGGAAGTTCTTCTCAAGAACGTAGATGCCATCCTCGGGAAAGTTGAGACCATGTTCATGAAAGAAGAAGGTCGTCAGTTCATCGGGGTTGAGACCTGCATTGATGATGGAGTGATATTCGTTGTACCACATGGCTGAGGCAACATCCACTCCATCCCTGAGAAACAAGTTCACCGAATATGATTGGGGAATAATAGTGACGTCGAGGTGATACTTTTTCAGGAAGGCCTTGGGCTGCAACTGAAATTCATCGTTCCACAGCCCTACCTTCCTCCCCTTCAGGTCCTCGGGGCGTGTGATTCCCCTATCCTTTTTCGCGATGAGCATGAGGGCGGAGCGTTGCCCTACCTGGCAGATGTTGATCAGCCTGACGCCCTGGGAATATTTTTCCATGGCCGTAGAAAGCCAGAGACTGGCGAAGTTCGCCTCTCCCGTTTCCAGCATCTTGGCAGAAGGTCGGTTCGGTCCACCCAGGAGGATTGTCACGTCGATGCCATGCTTCCTGTATAAGCCCTTCTCAAAAGCCACATAGTAGCCGGCGAACTGCGCCTGAGGGGACCAATGCGGGATGAAACTGGCCCTCTTTAGAGGAATCTCTCCTCCATCCACCATAGGAACGAAGAAGAACAGCCGGAGAAGAAGGAGGAGGATGGGCATAACTAGTATTG
>CAYOYU010000362.1:272-3393 GCA_964408265.1 uncultured Syntrophorhabdaceae bacterium | reverse complement strand
GCACCGGCGAGCCTGCCGACGGAACAGCCGCGCCCCGGCCCGCGGGCCTGAATGCGGAAAACGGAGTGGTGATTTCGGCCCATGCGTTTGTCTGGGGATGGTTGATGTCGTAATAGAAGTTGTCTTTTATGGCCGGATACCAGCACATGACATGGATAAAGGCCCGGCCATTGAGCAGGTATTTGAACCGCAAAAACAGATTCTCTTCATGCAAAAAGAGGGGGAATTGTTCCGCGTGCAGGTCGTAAATGGAACATTCCGTGTGGAAATAAGGATCTTCCGGGATTACGCCCCCGGCAAGGTACCGGTTGCCATCTTCGCCGACAACAATCGTCCCGCTCAAGGCACTTTGCGGGGCTTGGTCGTAATAGGCGCTACCTGCATGGAGCCTGCGGTTCGGGTCATCGGGGTTGAAGGCATCGAAGCCCTCGTGGAATACGACCGTTTCCGCGGCCATGGCGCCAAGCGCATCTTTGACTTCCTGCAGTTTCACGACTTTCTCCATGCCCGGCGCATGCAGGATGTATTTGAGACTGGAATGGCCGGCATGGATCAAGTTTATGATATATGGGGCGCTTTCCTTCTCCTGGCCCTGCGCCGCATAAAACCGGGCCATAAGCCAGTCAACTTCACTACCCGGCTTGTAGCGCCAGGAGGATGCCAGGCCCGCAATAAGCCGTTGTGCAAGCACTGTGTCGCCCCCATCCTCATACCCAAGGAGGTGCAATGCCAGACACGCTGCGGACCAGCGGGTTTCATCGGTGATGTCCAAGTTCCCATCCGTGGCCGACAGGCATTCCTTTGCCGCACCCAGCGCCCCTGCCCGGTTGTCCACAAGGTACAGGCTCACTGCGCGGTTGTACAAGACATCCGCGGACGGTTTTTCCCCTCCCGCGGATTCGAGAAGTCCCAAAGCCGTGCCTACCCTGCCGCTCCGGGTAAAAAGCAGGGACAACTCATTGGCGACAAGTTGAGACAACCGCTCGTCTTCTTCCGCAAGCGCGGCTTGGCGGGCCTGGAGAAAATATCCGTACCCTGCTTCGGCATTTCCAGCCCTGATGCTCTCAGCTGCACGGGCATACAACGCCTGGCCGGTGGGAGCTTCCTGGGCGGGGAGGGCGGAAAACACCGACAAGCTTAACACAATGGCCAAAATGTAAAACAACTTATTCATCGTATGCCAACCATCCTTGAATGCCGGCGCGTATTCCAGAAACAGCAGTTGTTCTTTATACCGTTCCGGCTATGCATCATTCCGCCTTCGCGCAAGTGGACAATTGCGTCTGCATCTCCGCTATAATTGTCCGCGAGGATTTCTCCGTTTGCTTACTGTTTACTCTGCAAAGCTTCAATCGCTTTCTTTACACGCTTGGCAGCTTCAACTGCTTCAGCATGCCAGTCCTTCTCTGCAAGTTCAACCAAAGAAAGAATAACTGGGATTCGCGCCCTGATGGCGTCCTTGCTTTTCCTCGTTACATCTCCTTCCTCCGAATCGTCTTTCAAACCTGGCATCTGGATCGCATGATAGATCGCACCCAGCAACGAAACACGCAATGCCGTGTCTGTTTGAGTGGAGTACCATTCGATCAGGGCTGTGTCACCGACCACAGTGTGGAGATCGAGGATCATCCAGATGACTGATAGGCGCTCCCGAGGAGTTGTGCAACTACCGAACGTGGACAGGAACTGCCTGGCAATCCGTTCCCTGGCATCAGCACGAAGCCCCTCACCCAAGCGGATGGTGGGCAAGTCCGTGGTTCTCTCCATAAACCACCGAACGGCAATTTCCTTGAGGAATGGAAGGGCTATCGGTTCCTGGACAGCGAGAGACCAAAGGTTGCAAACCGCGTCCGCGTTTAGTGGAACGGAGCGATGTTCGGTATTCCAACATCTCCGCGATGCCGCGCACCATAAGTATAGCCCCTTGCCCCGGGCATCGAGCTTTTCCCAGCCGATGCGCTCGAACTGGTCAACAGCTATCCATCCCTTTTGGATACACGGCATCATCAGTTCAACAGCACGATCCCGGATGGTGATGCTATCAGAAACCAAACCGTCCATGATCGGCGCCAGATGTCGATTCGACTCCGGACCCTTGTCGTGTGAACGCTCCTCTTCCGCCAATCTCGCGACCTCGTTGAATCGGGCAAGCGTTTCATCTTCCGCTGCTGCATTAATCGCTCCGATGCTCACAAGCCAGCCAAGTAGAAGAATTGACCTCATTGTTTGTCCTCCAAAATTATGGGGTTGTGGTAATCAACATGATACAATCCGCACCGTCCCAAACTTCGCCAGGGTTTCTGGTTGTAGTCGCTAATCGCGTCACCGGCACACTTAGGACGCCTGCTCTATCAGTGGTCAAGGTGGTTGTAAGATATACATCGCCGTCCCATGTGTTGAAAAAGCGGACAGTGTATGTGCCGCGTGGCATACTGACCTTGACGCGGTGACTCGCCTTGCTCGTGTCTTGCGGACTGAGCGGAGTCCGCAAGGAAACGCCCCAGGTCGCACCGGGGGTCTTGTTGAAGTCGTTGTCGAATACCCAAATAACGCCAGTGCCTGCGGACTTGAGACCCCACGCCAGAACAGGGCTCGCGCCACGGCCGCCATTGTCAGTAGAGCACTTCACAACGGTTCTAAGACCGTTCAGGTCCAGACTCGCCACGAGCTGGCGAAGGGGTTGGAGTTCATCGCTCACATTCGGGTAGTTGGCTGCGCTGAAGGGCGTTGCGCTGCGCTGAAACATCTCGCCGAACTCCTTGCCGTCGCACCACTTCAGCGGGTTGCCCATGTGCCCAGCAGCAAAGGCCGACCAGACGGCGAAGTGCGCATAGGAACGGATCATGCCCTTTTGAACCGGGTCATTCGGGTTGCCCCAAGCTCGCTCGGTCAGGCCGCACTCGGTCACGAGCCACCTGGGCACGCCGACAGTAAACGTGTTCTCGACCCATCTGTACATGCGCCCACATAGCGGGTAAAAGATGGGTCCCCAGCGGTCGCCCATGCTCCGCCAGTTGCTTGCGTTTGAGTTGCTGAAAAAGGAACTGCGGCCGCCCGAGTAGATCCAATGGGAGGAATGATGGGACAGCAAGTCGCACGTGCCTGTCCCCCCTGTCCAGGG
>CAYOYU010000362.1:0-262 GCA_964408265.1 uncultured Syntrophorhabdaceae bacterium | reverse complement strand
CGGTTTCATCAAGCGACACCCAGACGGCAAGCGCCGGCGAGTACCCGTATCGCGCAACCATGTACCGGTAGAAGTTCTTCTGGTAGAGCCACTTGGTGCTTGTGGGGGAGGAGGCCGCTTTGAGAAAATCCTGGACATTGATGTTCAACTGGCTAAAACCGTTTTCCTCTTCTTTGTTTGTCTTGCCATTCCATCCATGCTCATCCCATTCGTGAGTGGTCTCGTTCAGCGATCGATGCGCCCATACGGTCAGCGCCATGTA
>CAYOYU010000361.1:3118-3400 GCA_964408265.1 uncultured Syntrophorhabdaceae bacterium | reverse complement strand
CGGGGTAAAGGAGATGACCTACGAGGCAACGGAGGAAGGTTACGTACAGGTAATAGGCGGCAGAATCTGGTACCGGATCAATGGCGCCGACAAGAAGGGCATCCCCCTTCTTGTCATCCACGGGGGGCCCGGCGGCACCCACGACTACCTCGAATCCCTATCGGCACTCAGCGACGAACGGCCCGTTGTTTTCTACGATCAGCTGGGTTCTGGCAATTCCGACATCCCTCAAGACAAGCTACTCTGGACAGTGGAGCGCTTCGTAGATGAAATATCGGAGGT
>CAYOYU010000361.1:0-3085 GCA_964408265.1 uncultured Syntrophorhabdaceae bacterium | reverse complement strand
CCTGGCAGAAATGCCCAGGGAGAACAGGGAAGCCGTTGCCAAGGCGGAAATCTCGGGAAACTACGCTTCTCCACACTATCAGGACGCGGTGACGGCATATTACAAACTCCATCTCTGCCGTCTCGACCCTTGGCCCGAAAGCCTCACCAGAACCATGGAAAAAATGGGGGTTCCCGTCTACCAATACATGTGGGGACAGAGCGAGTTTACCGTAACGGGAACACTCAAGGATTACGAAAGAGCGGAGAGATTGAGAGAGATCCAGAGGCCGGTGCTCTTCACCTGCGGCCAGTATGATGAGGCGACGCCCGATTCAACGGCCTACTACCAGAGCATGCTTCCCGGATCGGAACTGACAGTCTTCGAAGACGCCTCTCATCAGCACCATCTCGAAAAACCGGCGGAATATCTGAAGACGGTGAGATCTTTCCTCTCCCGCAATGAACACCGCTGAACCGGTCCTATATCCTATAGTCCGGCTCGCCATATCCATCTTCTCTCTCAGACCTGGTAATAATGGCTGATGATTCCCTGTCCGGGCAGCTCAGATGGGGAATGGCGGCTCCGCCGGCTGCCCTGCCGTGAAGGTGACGGTGAAGGTGGTTCCGCCTGATTCCAGGCAGGCCTCGGTGGTCTTCGCATGAGGGCAGTTCTCTATCCCTCCCGGGCAGACATCAAGGTCTGTGGGAATATAGACACAGCGCTTGCTCTTCACTGACAGGTCGAAACCAAAGCGCTGACCGTAAACCTTCATACGGAGCAGATCCAGCCCCTTGCCGCCCGCGCCGAATTCGTAGGGCCGTTTCGACGCGTAGAGTTCCGTCTCCTTTGTATGAAAAAGACCGTCAAAAAGATAGGCCTGATTCTCGTCGGTAATGCCCACCCCGGAATCGGAAACGTGGAGGAGAATATCGTCATTTCTCCGTTCCACGATCACCTTAATAACTCCTTCATCGGGCGTGTTCTCCACTGCGTTCCTCAAAAGACCTTCGATGACCCCGCTCAGTATGCCGGGATCGAGGAATATGAAAAGGTCATTGTCACCTTCCACCTGAAAATCGATGAGCCGGTGCGCCGAAAGGCGTTTTACCCTCTCCACCACGTGGAGGACCGCCGGGTAGAGATCGATGGATTGGAAGGAGGGGGCGCTTCCCGCGAAGTACCGGCTGAGCCATGCCTTCAGGGAATACCAGTGCACCTGCATATCTGCAGGCATCTCCGAAAAGTCGCCGATCCGTTCCGACAGCCTCTCAAGATCGTTGAGTATTGCCCCTGCCTCCAATTCCTGGGAGACTCGGAAGATTTCATCAGTTTCCCTGGAAATATCGAAAAGGCGTTCCACGTTTCTTTCGAGGGCCTCCATGAACCGGTCCTCGTCTTCCTTCCCGCCGAGGGCCTTCATCTTGCGTCTGATAAGGCGCAGATTTCCCTGGATCACGGCGATAGGTGTCTTCAGCTCATGGGACACGTGGTGAACGGCTTTCGTCTTGGCCCTGTTCAGCGCCTCCAGTTCCTTATGCGACTGGACCAGGGCTTCCTGTGCCCTGATACGCTCCGTAATGTCCTCGAAGCTCAATATATGGTTCCCTGTTGCCAGTCGGACAGGGATGAAATTGATCATCTTTCTCGTTCCGTCTTTGCAGGTTGTGAGGAAATTCCTCGGCTTTCTCTCCCCAGGTTTGGTGCTTCTCAAATCCCTGACCCAGGTAAGCCTCGCCTCGCGCCTTTCAGCGGGATCGGGAAAGGCATGTCTGAACCACGTTTTCCCGTCCGGGACATCGAGCAGGTCATAGCCGAAGATCTCGGTGAACTTGGGGTTCAGGTAGGTAAATGTGCCATTCTCGTTTATCTGGGCAATTCCGAAGGGCGCATTCTCCGAAACGCTTTGAAACTTGTTCCGCTCCAGGCGGAGCTCCTCTTCTGCCTGTTTCCTCTCGGAAATATCCCTGAGGTAGACGAGATAGACCGGTTCGCCCCTGTAAAGCGTGCTCGTCGCCGACACCTCGATGTAGATGGTCCGTCCGTCCTTCGTCATCCCCCTGAACTCGTAACGTGACGGCACAGCAGTACTCTTTTGTCTCAGGTTATTTATCTCACTCACTCGGGCACGGTCATCAGGATGGACCACTATGGTCACGGGCGTTCCTACTATCTCATCAACCCGTTCGTACCCGAACATTTCAACAAACCGCCTGTTCACGTAGAGGTGATGTTCTCCCTTTATAATGGCCACACCGTCGTTGGAGTGCTCGATAGCGGTACGGTAACGCTCTTCACTCTCTTTCATTGCGTCTTCGGCCAGTTTCCGGGCCGTCACGTCCTGCATGGTCCCTTCGTAGTACCGAATGTCGCCGAGTTTGTCCCTGACGACCCGGGCATTCATGGAGATCCACTGTAGACTCCCATCCTTGCGGCGCATAACCACTTCGTAGTTCTGGACAGCGCCTTTGGCCTGGAGTTCCCGTACAAATTCGTCCCTGGTGTAGCTGTCGGCATAGAGTTGACGGCTGATGTCAGTTACTGTTCCGATAAGTTCTTCAGGCGTTTCAAAACCGTGAATACGGGCAAGAGAAGGATTGGCGCTGAGGAAACGGCCCTCCCTAGATGTCTGGAATATGCCCTCTGTGGCATTCTCGAACATATTGCGATACTTCTCTTCGGCCTGCTGAAGCGCCGCTTCCATCCGCTTCCGGTCGGTAATATCGTGGACGTAGACGGAGAGGCGGCTCACCTCTCCTTTTTGGTCGAAAACAGGATAGATGCTTGAATCCACAACCTTTTCCCTGATGGCGTTCTCGAAGTGGACATGCTCACGGGTACGAACAACCTCTTCCACCTTCTCCTTCATATCCTTGGAAAGGGCATCGGGAATGAAGGAATAGATTACCGCTCCCACCATCTCTTCCAGGGTGGCCTGGAGCAGACGCGCTGCGTTCTGATTGGCAACGATGATTCTTCCCGTCCTGTCGATGAGAAAGGCTATGTCTTCAGTGGAATTAAGGAGATCCCTGAAGGTACGTTCGCTTTCCCTGAGGGCGTCGTAGGCCCGTACGCGCTCCAACTCACAACGCTCGAGGTCGGCAAT
>CAYOYU010000360.1:0-3419 GCA_964408265.1 uncultured Syntrophorhabdaceae bacterium | reverse complement strand
CATGGGCAAGGGAGGTGGTGAGCTGTCCTATGTGGGCCAGCCGTTCCGACTCCCGTATCCGTCTCTCTGCCTCTATTCTCTCGGTGATATCGCGGCAGATGCCCGCGGCTGCCACTGAACCCTGGTAGAGGACCATCTTGACCTTGTTCTCTGTGGGCAGGGTCTGCCCGTCCCTCAGTTGCCGAAAGTAGATGTAAAGGTTCCGTGTATCTCCCTTGACGAGCCTGCCTTCATAGAGTCTTTGCACATAGGCTTTCGATTCGGGTGCAATGAAGTCGAGGTAAGGCCGCCCAATGACCTCGGGGAGAGCATATCCGTGCATGTCGCAAAAGGCTTTATTGGCGAAGACTATTGTGCCTTTCTGGTTCACGAAGTATCCGTCGTTGATCTCTTCCACGAGGACACGGTACTTTGCCTCGGACTCGGCAAGCTCGCGCGTCCTTTTTTGCACCTCCACCTGGAGGGTCCTGGCATGGTTTCTGATCCCCTTCTCATGCTCAGCCTGGAAATAGTCGCTGAATTTGGTGACGGTGTAGAAGAGACACCGGTCCAGACGTTCCAGCGCCTCGCTGAGCTCTGAGCCGTCGAGTTCCTTGATGAAGATAGGGATGAGCGCCGTTCGGTAGATTTCGTAGGCGTTCTGTACCACCGGGAGGGATAAACCGCCCTCGAGCCTCATCTGTGTGATCCATTCTATATGAGCATCGATGAGGGAGAAATCATCCCGTACAAGCACGGCATAACTGGCATCGTTCGCCCGCGCCACGGTTACGTAGAGCTCCTCAAGGGGTCTGCGGCCATACCGCAGGCTTACCTCTTCGTGGAGCCGGCGAACCCACTCCCTTGTTATCTGCTCGCGATATCTTGTAAGGATTTCTGCAAGATACATTTTGAAACCATTGTACCGCGAGAAGGAAAGGCGGGTCAAGGGGGGGGTGCTTTGTCTCTTTCTCGCCGCGGCATCACAGCCGGGGGCGCCTTGAAAAGGACCGTATATTAATGGTATTGTTCTCTACAAGTTATGGACCTTTTTGGAAATGATTTCCCAGAAAAAGAGGCACGTAAGCCTCTCGCAGAGCGGATGAGGCCCAGAAAGCTCGAGGAGTTTGTGGGCCAGGAGCATCTTCTCGGCGAAGGAAGGCTGCTCAGGGTCCTTCTTGAAAAGAATCAGGTGCCCTCCATGGTCTTCTGGGGGCCGAGCGGTGTAGGTAAGACGACGCTGGGCTGGCTTCTCGGCAGGCATTTGAAACTGCCGTACGTATCGCTCAGTGCAGTGAATATCGGGATCAAAGAGGTGAAGGAGGTAATACAGAAGGCCCGTCTCAAGAGACTGATCCTCTTTATCGATGAGTTCCACAGGTTCAACAAGTTGCAGCAGGACACCTTTCTCCCCCACGTGGAGAGTGGTGACATAATCCTGATTGGGGCCACCACGGAGAATCCCTCCTTTGAAATCATCGCGCCCCTCCTGTCGCGACTGAAAGTGCTCACCCTCAATCCTCTTTCCGCTGATGATATTGCGCGTATCCTGCGAAGGGCCTTGAAGGAAGATGATGAACTGAAGGCGGCGTCCCTCGGCGTAGACGAGGAGACTATCTCGGAGATTGCCCTTTTGGCCAATGGCGACGCAAGGCGTGCACTCAACCTTCTGGAAATGTGTTCCAATATGGTGAAAGAGGCGGGTTCAGGGGAGAATCTTATCACCCATGAAGTGGTGAAAGAGGCCTTTCAGAGAAACATAGCAGTCTATGACAAGAAAGGCGAGATGCACTACGACCTCATCAGTGCTTTCCACAAGAGCATGAGGGGCTCGGACCCTGATGCGGCCCTCTACTGGATGGCAAGAATGCTAGAAGGCGGGGAAGATCCCCTTTACATAGCCCGCAGGATGGTACGATTCGCTTCCGAGGATATCGGCAACGCTGATCCGGCCGCTCTGACTCTCACCATCTCAGCCACGGAGGCCTTCAAATTTGTCGGCCCGCCGGAAGGATACCTCGCGCTGGCGCAGGCCTGTCTCTACCTCTGCCTTTCCCGGAAGAGCAACGCAGTATATACGGCGTAGAACAGTGTTACGGCAGACGTGAGAAAACTGCCGGAATACCCCGTGCCTTTCCACATCCGGAATGCCCCGACTCACCTGATGGAGAAGATGGGGTATGGAAAAGGGTACCTTTACCCCCATGACTATCCTGACGCCCTTGTTCCCCAGGAGTATATGCCCCACACCCTGAAAGGCCGGAGGTATTACTTCCCCAAAGAGAGAGGAGAGGAGAAACGGCTGAAGGAGTTCATGGACAAGGTGAAGGCGGCAGTGGAGAGAGACCGGCCACAGGACGACTCCCCGGAGCGATAACGTTCCGGTACGGCCGCACAGAATAAGGTTGCCCGTCAGGCATGACAATATCGGCAGGTTTACAAGCAATCCTGAAATGGGGTAAGATGGTAGCGGTTTTTCTGGAGCCGGGATAAGCCGGAGATTTCTCTGTTGAGCTGGCTGCAAACCCATCGAAGATGAATAGAGGATAGCGAGGTTAGACTATGCAGGCTCTTCCTGTGAGTTATTACAGCACCAACAACCATTCCGAAAGGGTGAACTTTGAAGCCGCCCTGCTCAGGGGGCTGGCCCCTGACTACGGTCTGTATATGGTTGCCAGGAGCGAGGTCCCCAGGCTGCCGTCAGATCTGATTGAAGCCATGAGTTCTATGTCCTACGCGGAAATCGCCCTCGCGGTGCTGAGTCCTTTTATTGCCACGGAAATCCCCGTCTCCAGGCTTACCGCCTTGCTTCAGGACGCCTACAACGAGGAAAAGATACCCACACGGGTGCAGCACGTCACCGGTAAGACGCACATAATGTGGCTTACCGGAGGACCCACCTATTCCTTCAAAGACTATGCCGCGCGGTTTTTTGCCCGGGCCCTGGACTACTTTCTCGAGGTGCGAAAGATAAGACGGGTAGTGGTCGTTGCCACAAGCGGGGACACGGGCGGGGCTGTGGCCGATGCCCTTCACGGCCTTAACAATGTGGACAATGTGGTCTTCTTCCCCAAAGGTTCGATCAGCGACGGCCAGAGGAGACAAATGACGACTCTCGGGGGCAACGTATACGCCTTTGAAGTGGACGGTGATTTTGATGTGTGCCAGGCCCTGGCCAAGAGCATCCTCAATGACCGTGATTATGCGGAGTCGCTTTTCGGTGATGCCGACAGGTTTACGTCGGCTAACTCCATCAGCCTCGGGCGGCTCCTTCCCCAGGCTGTCTACCCGTTCTACGCAAATTCCCGGGTTGCAGACAAAGGCGAGCCCATGATTGCGAGCGTTCCCTCCGGGAATTTCGGTGACATGATGGGCACCGTACTGGCGAAGGAGATGGGTCTGCCCATAGAGAAGCTGGTCTGCGGTGTCAACGAGAACAC
>CAYOYU010000359.1:0-3425 GCA_964408265.1 uncultured Syntrophorhabdaceae bacterium | reverse complement strand
GTCCCCGTCAAGAACGCTTCCTGGTTCCTCCAAAGCGGCACATTCATCAACAATGAGGGGAGGGCACAGCGCTATTTTCAGGTACTCCCTCCGGGAGGAGAAGGCAGGGCAAGCTGGCAGTGGCTCAAGGATATGGCAATGTGCGCGGATAACCGGAACCTCCAATGGACGGACCTGGATGATCTGATCACCTCTCTTGCCCTCGAGATTCCGGTTCTCTCAGGGTTTCGCGATGCTGCACCTGCCGCATCATTCAGGGCAGGCGGCAGGAAGATCCCTCGGCAGCCTTTGAGATTCAGCGGCCGCACCGCAGCCGAAGCCAGGGTGAACATCCATGAGCAGAGGCCGCCTGAGGACCCGGATTCATCTCTTGGCTTCACTATGGAGGGTTACCCGGGCATGCCCCCGTCATCCCTGAACCCCCGCTACTGGTGGCCAGGGTGGAACTCCGTCCAGGCTATGAACAAGTTCCAATCGGTTCCGGGCGGCCGTTTGTGCCAGGGCGACCCTGGGATTCGGCTCATTGAAGCCGAGGAAGGCAAGAAGCCGGTCTATTTCCAAGCAAATCCCGAGTCGCAGGCTCGTGATGGCGCGTCACTCCAGGGGGTGCCGCTTTTTCATATCTTCTGTTCCGAGGAACTGAGTTCGCGGTCTCCGGTCATAGGAGGACTCTGCCCCTCACATGGTCTGGTCCTGAACGATGAAGATGCCCGAAGGCTGGGGTTCTCGGAGAATGAAGAAGTGGAGGTCGAAGTGTCCGGGGAGACCTATCATACTCTTCTGGAAATAGGGGCAACGCTTCCCGAAGGGAAAGCAGGCCTGATGGCAGGACATCCTGCATTTCTGGGCATGTCTCCCCATGGTCCTGTGCGGATCAGGAAGGTATCCCATGAATGATGCCTGGGAAAGGGTGGCGGCGGTTATAATCGTGCTTGCAGCTGTTCTTACTTCCGCTGCATGGCTCATATGGCTCGAGCGCAGGCTCCTGGCATTATGGCAGGACAGATACGGACCCAACAGGGTGGGGCCTTTCGGCCTGCTTCAGGTGGTGGCAGACATGATCAAGATCATCTTCAAAGAGGATTGGATTCCGCCTTTTGCGGATAAGATGCTCTTTGTCGCAGCTCCTGCAATCGCCATGGTCACGGCACTCATCTCCTTTGTGGTGGTTCCCTTTTCCCCGAATCTCTGGGTAGCCGACCTCAACGTGGGCCTTCTGTTTATCCTGGCAATGATTTCCCTTAGCGTCTACAGCGCTGTTTTGGCGGGATGGGCGTCGGGCAGCAAGTACTCCATGCTCGGGGGGCTGAGGGCTGTTGCACAGATGCTCAGCTACGAGGTCTTCATGGGGCTCTCCGTAATGGGCGTGGTCATGAACGCCGGGTCCTTCTCTCTGCGGGAAATCGTCCTGGCCCAGGAAGGGAAATGGTTCTGCCTTGTCCAGTTTCCCGGTCTTGTACTCTTTGCGGTGGCAGGCGTTGCAGCAGTCCATCGAATACCCTTTGACCTGCCGGAGGCGGAGAATGAACTGGTTGCCGGATTTCACACGGAGTATTCAGGAATGAAGTTCGGTATGTTCTTTGTGGCCGAATACCTCAATGTCATCCTCATGTCCACACTGATCGTCCTCCTCTTCTTCGGCGGCTGGCTGGGACCTTTTCTTCCCGCGCCTTTATGGTTCTTCGGGAAGACCTTCGCGCTGGTCTGCGGCTTCATCCTTGTGCGGGCCGCTCTTCCCAGACCTCGCTACGACAGGCTTATGGGTTTTGCATGGAAGATCATGCTGCCTGCGGCCCTCATCAATCTCGCGGTGACAGGCGCGGCAATCCTCATACGTGGAGGAGCATGAAATGTTGAGCATTTTGAAAGGAGTCGGGACTATTTTTCTCCATCTCTTCAGGAGGCGGGAGACCGTTCTTTACCCGGAAGAGAGGCGCAACATTCCGTCCCGATGGCGGGGCCGAATCATTCTTTCCCGCGATCCTGATGGCCGGGAACGGTGTGTTGCCTGCTATCTCTGCGCTGCTGCGTGCCCCGTGGACTGCATAGCCCTCCAGGCTACAGAAGGGGCGGATGGCAGACGGTATCCCGAGTTCTTCAGAATAAATTTCTCCAGGTGCATCTTCTGCGGCTTCTGCGAGGAGGCCTGCCCTACCTATGCCATCCAACTCACCCAGGATTTTGAGATGGGTGAATATGACCGGAGAAACCTGGTCTATGAAAAAGAAGACCTCCTCATCAGCGGACCCGGCAAATATGCATCATACAGCTTCTACAAGGTCGCCGGCGCTGCAGTGGAGGGGAAAGAAAAAGGCGAAGCCCGCGGTGAGAGCCCGCCGGTGGACGTGAAGGGTCTTTTGCCATGAACATATTCTTCTTTATCGCTGCCGTCGTGGCCCTGCTGTCAACCCTCATGGTAGTAACGAGGTCAAATGCGGTCCACGGGCTCCTCTACTTCGTCGTCTCCCTTCTTGCCGTGGCATTCATCTTCTTCATCCTCGGAGCACCCTTCGCCGCGGCCCTTGAGGTGATCCTCTATGCGGGGGCCATAATGGTAGTCTTTCTGTTCGTAGTGATGCTTGTGAGACTTGATGGCCGGGATGGTCTCAAGGCTCCTTCCTGGCTGGAACCCTCTGCTTGGGTGGGTCCCGCTTTCCTTGCCGTTGTCCTTGGAATTGAACTCACCTGGGTGGTCCTGTCCGGAAGCGGCAGTAGCTTCAGCGTACGAAATGTGGGTCCCAAAGAGGTCGGTACGAGCCTCTTCGGACCCTATCTGCTGGGTGTTGAGATAGTCTCGATCCTTTTTATGGCCGGACTCGTGGGGGCCTTGAGGCTTGCGAGAAGAATTGACACTGACGAGGAAGTCCAGGACTTAGGGGAGGGTCGATGACGGCTGAATTGAGTCTGGAATATGTCTTTGTTCTGGCGGGGCTTCTCTTTTCTGTGGGGCTGGCGGGGCTTCTTATGCGCCGGGACCTGATCTTCCTGCTCCTCTCCCTGGAGATCATGCTCAATGCCGGCGGACTTGCCTTTGTCACTGCCGGAGCCCGATGGGGTCAGGCTGACGGGCAGGTAATGTTTATCTTTATTCTTGCCGTGGCTGCGGCTGAAGTTGCCGTGGCACTTGGCCTGATACTCCGTTTTCACCGGATTCATCATACTCTCGGTACGGATGCGGCCAGACGGATGAGGGGATGAGATGCGGATGCAGGGAAGGGTGAGTCGTGGCTGAACTACTCTGGCTCGTACCGGCGCTGCCGCTGGCAGGTTTTGTCCTGCTTACCTTCTGCGGTTCCCTGTTCTCCCGACAGACTGTTGCAATCGTTGGGTCAGGCACGACGGTCCTGTCTGCCCTGCTCGCATCATTTATAGGAATCGAGTTCATCCTCTACCCGCCGCCCGGGGGCGCCTTCACGCAGACCATC
>CAYOYU010000358.1:0-3430 GCA_964408265.1 uncultured Syntrophorhabdaceae bacterium | reverse complement strand
GGAGGAGAAAAAGCCCTCATCAGCCTTGCTTTTCTTTTCTCTCTTATGGATACGAACCCCAGCCCTTTCTCCCTGCTCGACGAAATAGACGCCCCGCTTGACGACGCCAATCTCATGTCCCTGCTCGATATCGTCAAGGTCATCAGCGCCAAAACGCAGATCCTCTTCATCACTCATAACCGCATCACCATGGAGTCCGCTGACACCATATACGGTATCACCATGGAAGAAGAGGGCATCTCCAAGGTTGTCTCTGTAAGACTCTGAGCCGAAAACAGGGGAATCATGCGCTCCGGGTCACCTAAATCTCCCTAACCGACGAATTTGTATCCAAAATCAGGCTTTCCGAATAACGTTATGCCTGATCACTGATCAGTATTCCCCAATATAATTAGAATGGTTTGCCACTCACCACTTGATGGTGGCCGCTCCACGCCTATTTTTTGCTTGACATTATTTTCTATAGCCATATCATTATAGGAAAACCGAGGGGATGGGGGGGAACAATCGTATGCAATTTCAGGCAACAAGAGAAGTCTATTAACCGTCCTTACTACTTATGGGTACCAAGAAGAATGCGTATAAAAGGGGGTGATTGCGCAGACCAGTTTATCTATCAATTAAGAAAAAGGGGGTAATCTTATGCAACCAGCTACAGTTGATCCTAACTTAGTTCAGGAATTAATTTTTTCATTGTACGTATGTGCATCTGTTTTCGCCTTCGCATTTCTATTCACAATTGTAGGAACATATCTGGTTACAAGGAGGTGGGAAGAATGAATCCACAGGCCTTTAAGTTTCTGCCCATTCCAACACCGACTACGGAGATGATTGTATCAGGAAGCATAGCCGTCGGCCTTCTCCTTGTTATCTCCGTCTTTCTCGGCCTCGCAGGAAGGAAACAGTGGAAGACCTTTGATGAGTATCTCGTGGGGAAGCGGGATATGGGCCCCATCATCACTGGCGCAGCATTGTCCGCCACCTACATCTCCGGATGGGCCTTCTGCGGAAGCACCGGTATCGTCTACGCCATGGGTTTCTCCGGCATGTGGTTCGCCGGTATCTGGAGCCTCATTGGCATCATCCCCTGTATCTGGCTCGGCGCTTTGAAGACACGGGATTTCTCGAAAAAACTGGGCGCGGCAACGCTCCCCGAAACAATCGGCAGGAGATTTGAATCAAAAGGCCTCCAGACCGTCGTGGCCATATCGATGCTCTTCTTCCTCTTTCTTTATTCAGTCGGCCAGCTTAAAGCAGGCGCCACGGTCTGGTTCGCCATGACAGGGCTGTCACCTCTTTACTGTCTGCTTCTCTCCGTCTTCATTGCATGGCTCTACATGGTACTCGGCGGCTACGTGGGGAACCAGTATGCCATGGCTATGCAGGGCCTTGTCTTCTGCGTGGTAGGCACCCTTTTGGGCGTATGGGCCCTTGCCCACGCAGGCGGCTTTTACAATGTCACCGCAGGCCTCGCCGCACAGAACCCGAACCTCATGATGCTCATCAACCCGAAGCTCCCGCAGCTCGGTTTTACCCAGCTCATGTCGAGCTGGGTCGGCATCCTCGCCACGCCGGTCATCTTCTTCACCATGGCCGTGGGATTCCCCCACAACGTGAGCCGGTTCCTGGGCATGAAGAAGGTCACCAAGAAGGACTACTGGTGGCTGGTATTCATCGTGTGGCTCTTCACCGGTATCCCCATCATGCTCGACTGCTCCAGCAACGGCCTCGTAGCCAGGCTCCTCTACGGACCGAGCTTCCTCCAGGCCGCAACGATCCATGGCCAGCCCAATGTCTTTAAGGCCGACCTCGCTGCGCCGTACCTTGCCCATGCCCTGGGCGGCCCGTGGCTCCTCGCCGCGTACACTGCTGGTCTCTTTTCGGCGGCCCTCTCGACTCTGGCAGGCATGGTCTTCATCATGAGCGCCAACGTTACCAAAGACATCATCAAGCTCTGGAAGCCTTCGGTGTCCGATAAGTCCATGCTTTATCTAGGCTACTTCCTCATCGCCCTCTTCCTCTTTCTCCCCTTCTACTTCGTCCTCGTCAACCCGCCGCCGCTCCTCTCCATCTTCATGGGTATGGCGGCAATGGGCCTAGGTGCGGTCTTCTTCTTCGTCACGGCCATCTCCTACTTCTGGAAGGGCGCAACGAAGTGGGGCGCAGGGGCGTGCGTCGTCTGGGGCACAGTCTTCACCCTCTACGGAAGCTGGTCAGTCCTCTATAAGAAGATGTACGGCATGGGGAGCTACGAGTGGTTCCTCGTCATAAGCTGCGGATTGATCTACTTCATCGTGAGCGCAATCACGCCGAAGCCTTCAAAGGCAACGATCGACCTGCTCTGGTCGAAACAGGCGGCAGATTAGAAAGGACATTCAAACGGGAAAAGGGGCCTCCGGGCCCCTTTCTTTTTTCTTTCGCATCTTTTTGAAGCTGGATTATTTGGTTTTCTTGTCAGGACAAACGGCCTGGTACAGCAGGTCGTGAATGGTCCCGTCGCCGATGGGCTTCCAGTTCTTGTATGAACCCGATTTGGCATAGTCCAGGGTGGTACCATCCTGCGTCAACTCGAAAACCTCGAGGACGCAGACTTCCTTTGTGTTGCTCACGCAGTTGACCCCGTAGAGCACAGTCCTCGAAGTAAGCTTGTCGAAGTCTTTCAGGGTGAGCTGCGCCTGATGCCTCTGTTCTATATAACGTTTCTTCCCCTCCTCGCTATAAACGAGACGGGTCTTTACGCTCAGTACGTCGGGAAAGGCCTTGCTCGAGTCGTCGAACCGGTAGTAGTGGTCACCGTCCGCATCTGTCCCGTATTTCTTCCAGTCAGTGCTCTTAACGTCATTGATGGCTGTACCCGTGGGCACGGGTTGCTTGTCTGCCTGGTCTTTGAGCCACATGATAAAGGTAATGCAGACTATAAGAAAAACGCCCGTGAAGAGCATGGCCTTGAGATGGTGTCTCTGTCTTACTTCTCCTGCCATACGAATCTTTCCCCCCTTTCCATGGGATGAGGCTGATTATGCTGACCTCCGCGGCTTGGCCCCGACAGCAAAACGGCCGTCGCTGGGTATTATACCCGGTTCCGGCCGTTTTTTGTATCAAAGACTATTCTCTGCTTCTTTCGCGAATCAGTGGAGCACGTCTGGGACTTCCGTGTTATCCTTCACCAGTCCCGGAGCAAGGTCGAAAAGGTTGTCTGCCACGACGCCCTTCTTGATGTTCTTATATTCCAAGACATAACCCTGACCGACCATCTTCACGGGAAAGCCGTACTCTGCGGAGAACCACTGCTGGATGGTCTCCGTTTTCTTGCCCTTCTTCACGGTTACCTCGAACTTCTTCGCAGCATAGCCATTCACCGTCTCCGTACCGGTCGCTTTCCTTCCCGTTTCGCCCTCCAGTTTCTCCTCAATGCCCCGCCTCACCTCCG
>CAYOYU010000357.1:1902-3441 GCA_964408265.1 uncultured Syntrophorhabdaceae bacterium | reverse complement strand
AGCGAGGGTGTCACCACTTCGCTGCCCAGGGTAATCTGCTGCAGACCGGGCAGGGGCTGGTCCTCTGCCCGCAACTGGGCCATGGCAAAACGCCAGAAGGTGGGAGAAGCGCTGATATGGGTCACCACGTTGGCCCGCGCGGTTGCCAGCATATCGCTGACCGAGCCGGAATCGGGCACCACCAGGGTCGCCCGGTTCACCAGCACATGCAGGAACATCTGAATGCCGGCAAAGTGATTCAGGTGATAGGCCAGCAGCCAGCGCGTACCCCGGGAACGAGGACTCTCCCGCACCTGCCGGATGAGATCGCTCCACAGGTAGCGCACACACTTGGGTTGGCCCGTTGTTCCCGAGGTCAGCACCAGAAACTCACTGTCGACAGCTTCCGCAGGGCTCAATGCGGCGGATTGCAAACCCGTCTCACGCAACTCTGCCGGGCCAACCACCGGCCCGTCAACCGGTACGGGTCCATCCCAGTCGGTCACCAACAGGTCGCCCTGCATGGTGTCGAGCAACTCTGCCAGTTGCCCGGCCTCGAAATCGTGGTTCAGCACGCACGCCGTGGCTCCCGCCAGGTTGGCGCCGCAAAGCAGTGCCAGCAATTGGGGTGAGTCGGGAAGATGGATCGCCAGGCGTTGCGTGCCGCGGGCGGCCAGGGCCGCACCATACAGGCCCGCCTCTGCCAGGAATTCAGAAGGGGTCCAGCTCGAATTACCGCCGATGATCAGCTGCCGGGCAGGGAAGTCAGCCTCAATGCCCCGCAACAAGCCAGCTATCACGCCGATCCGTCTCCATAAAATGCGACGATGTCAGCCACGGTCTCTGGCAGTACACCCTCTGTGTAGGGATCCGTCTTGAAGGCCTTCTCGAGTAGCGCAGAGAGCTCGGCCACGCAGAGGGAGTCGAGGCCTAACCCCTCGTCGTATAGGTGTTTTTCCGGGCTGATTTCCTGGGCAGGCTTGTCCTGGTGCTTCAGTACAATCCTCAAGATATCGAAAATCTGTTGTTCTACGGACACGGGTATTGGATCTCCATGCTACCACACCGGGTTGGGTTTATAAACAAGTACCATCCTAAAAAATAACATGAACAAGGATCAGTCGTCAAGGTGAGAACAAGAATGCCTGAATTATGCGGAAAGAAGACCCATAATACATTTCTATGCAATCAATATCGAATCAAGCTGGCCGACCAACTGAGTCCTCCGCCAAAAGCTGCCAGGACAATAAGGTCTCCTCTACTGGCCAGATTCTTCCCAAGTGCTTCATCCAAAGCTATAGGAACGGAAGCTCCAGCCGTATTGCCGTATTCATGCAAATTCACAAAAAACTTATCCATGGGAACGTCCAACTTTTCTGCAATTCCTGTTACAATGTTAATGTTTGCCTGATGTGTCACAAACAAAGATACCTCAGACAAAGAGACTCCTGCTTTTTCAACAATTTCTCGTATAATATTCGCGCCTTCCGTAAGAGCACAATCCAGTATAGCCCTCCCATCCCTCCTGACGTACGCTGATCTCTCACCCTTAAGACGCAT
>CAYOYU010000357.1:0-1892 GCA_964408265.1 uncultured Syntrophorhabdaceae bacterium | reverse complement strand
CGTTGCCATTGGCCACCGCAGCCTCTCCTCGACTACCGTCACTTTTCATCAAAGCTGCGATTACTCCTGCATCCGGCCTTTCCAGATCCGTACCCAAAAGGATTGCCCCTGCACCATCACCAAAATAGGGAAGGGTAGAGAAATCCTTTTCAAAAAGTATTCTGGAATACATATCAGCCCCAATGACCAATATATTCTCGCATACTCCATTCTTGATGAAGCTGTCAGCTACGGAAATACCGAAGAGTGCTCCTGAACAAACGGAGTTCATGTCAAAAGCAAACGATTGACCCATTTGCATACCAATGTCGCATTGAACCTTCGTTGCCGTGGGAGGAAATGCTCGATCCGGCGTGGAAGTACAGACAATTAAACCACCCACATGCGTCGGAGAGAATCCAATCTTCTCTAGGCAAGCCTTGGCAGCTTTCGAAGCCATTTCTGATGTCAACATACCATCAGGAGCCCTACGTCTCGCCCGAACACCTGTCCACCTCTCAATCAAAGGAATAGCACCTTTTGGAAATTGTATTAGATCCTCGTTCTTCACAATAATTTCGGGAAGATATGACCCGGTAGAAAGAACCACGCTGTTGGCTTGTTCAACCATCCTCTATTCCTCCAAGGATCTTATTCCTTGTCTTTCATTTGCCGCATAGAGCTCGGCGCATACCTGCTTGAATCGTCTGACCACGGAAAGATCGTCTACAGGCATTCAACACGTTGCAGAGGTCAATCCGCATGATCGGACTTCACTAGCCCGGCGGCGAACAGATAGTCTGCAGCCGCTAGAACGAGGGTGTTCCCATGCAGCTTGTTTGAGCGTTTCAATACGTCGAGTCCGATAATCAGATCTGAGCCACTGTGCCCATAGTCGTGGCCGGTAACACAAACCTGATCGTTCCGCAGGTTGAGCAGCCGGCGCAGCATACTGAGGAATGACGGACTGATCTGCGTTGCAATCAAGTGGTCTATTTCGTCCAGGTCGACACGCACTCGCAGACCGTGAATGGCTTCTTTCAACCGCTCTTGAAAAACCACGGCCGTCTTGACCGGCTCGTGCGCAGGGTTGAGATGCAACATGCCGCCCGCATCAGCTTTTGGAAAACGCGTTCCGCCCGCGACGCGAGTTTTCAGATTGTTAAACGATGGGTGTGACAACATCTCGGAACCACAGAAATATCCCAGCGAAGGCACAGTGGACTCCGTGGTAGCTGCGATGAGCGCCGACGCCGTATCGGAGAACCCGGCCAACTGCCATGAGGCCCCGGCTCGTTCAATGAAGGAGCTGTTTCGGTCCGCGCAAATGATTGCGGCGAGGCCCTGGGCAGCCTCCCCCAACCAACCCGACAGGGCACCCAGGGCGGCCAACAGGCCTGCACAGCCGGCGTTGAGATCGATTGCCACACAGGTTTTCGAACACCCCGCAATACCGGCAACCTCTGTGGCGAGCGACCAGGGAAGAGGGTAGTCACCCACGGTCGCGATAGAAATGATGAACCCAAGCTCTTCCGGAGAACGTTGGGCTTCCGACAGCGCAGTCCGCAGGGCCGCGGCCGCCATTTCGCTCGGATGCAAGTCCGGCTCGCACACGCAGACGTGCTCCCACCCTATATAACTTTCCGGGTTGTCGATCTGCGCGATCTCCCTGACCTTGAATTGTTGTGGGAAACAAGTGGAGGTTGCGATAATCTGAAGGTTGCCCCCTCTAAGAAAGCTCATTCGTCTACCCTCTCGGTTCGGGTCTGTGCGGAATCACCATCCATCGAAAGGATAACCAACAAAAGCAAAGAGGGCTAGCCTGTCGGCTAACCCCCCTGATACAATGATGAAGATATGGTCGGGGCGAGAGGATTTGAACCTCCGACCACCTGAACCCCATTCAGGTGCGC
>CAYOYU010000356.1:0-3441 GCA_964408265.1 uncultured Syntrophorhabdaceae bacterium | reverse complement strand
AGGAAGCTCGGTCTTTGTCGCTCGACAATACCTTCGCGATTGAACCGTTAGCGTACGCAGAAGTTCCGAAGCCGGACGCGAGCCAATGAAGCCGCTGGAGCGCAATGAGCGTGTTTGTGGAGGACGACCTGGAGCCATCAGCTCTCATTAGTACACCCCGTATTCGTTCGTAAACTCTATCATTGCCCTTACGTTTTCAGGTCTGGCATCGTCCATACCGCCGCCTGCGGACATAACATACCCACCATCTCTTCCAGCTGTATCGATGAGCCGCTTGCAGTAAGCCTTCACCTGTTCCGGGCTCCCCGTTGCAAGAAGCGATGTGGGCACGTTGCCGCCGATACAGGCAATCCCGCCAAGAACCTCTTTCGCCTTTGCCATATCCACGTTCTCGAAGATGTAACAGACCTTGCCCTGAGGCACGTCTTTTATAATGGGAAGCCGCGAATCCGAACCGCCCTCCATCCAGACTACCGGGTTCAAGCCTTCGTTAATGAGGCCCATGATAAGTCCTCTCAACCCCGGCCAGTAGAACTTCTTATACTGCTCTACGGACATGAAGCTCTCTATACCGCCATGGATAGCGATGAAGACCCTTGGATTTCCCGACATCTTCGCTCCTCTCGCACCCATCTCTATTGCCATGGGGAGCAGTTTCTCCGCTGCGGCAATAACCTTTTCGGGTCTGCGATACATATCGAGCATGGAGCCCTTCCTGCCCCGTAGGAAATCACCGATAAAGTCGAATGGGGGGAGGGTTGCCCCTACGAACATGAGGGGGAATCCTGCAGCTTTAAGTCTCTCTATATAAGCGACAACGGAAGCCATGGCCTTGACTGCAGCCTCTCCGGCCTTCTTCAAGGCATCGAGAGCCTCCGCAGCCCCCGGCATGCCGAAGGCCATAAAAGCAAAGGGGCCTGCATGGTAACCGATACCCTCACGAAGGGGCGCCAGTGCGCCGAATATACCCAGCTTCTCGTATGCCCGGGCCCAGTATCTTCTCACCACAAAGTCAGAAGGGTCGTAAATCAGCTCATCATATTCCTCAGCTTTCATGTACTCGCCTTCCTTCCCCTCAACAAACTGGAAACCTGCATCAGAGGAAAGACCGTGGCCGGCCCACTTTGCCTGCCTGTATCCCACGGGCCCGATGACTGCACCCATGATGGCGGACTGCAGGAAGGCCACATCAGGTTGAAAATCGACCATGGTCTTGAAGTTTGCCTCCAGGCATTTGTCGATATCGTTCGCCTCTTCTTCGAAACTGATATTGGCGTATCTTACGGGAAAAGAACCAAAGCCTCCCAGGACTGGTACCTTATCCGGCTTTATCAGGGCGATTGTATCCTCAATCCTCTTCTCCCGCTCGTGGTAAAGCTGTTCAGGTTCTTTACTCATACCTATTCCCCTATCCATTGCCTGCAAAGAGTTACGGCAGCGACGGCGTCCCTGCCAAAGGCATCAGCCCCGGCATACCTGCAAACCTCGTCATCCATCTGGCCGCCGCCGATCATGATCTTCAGATCTTTGCGCAGCCCCGCCTCCTCCAGTGCCTCTACCGTCTTCTTCATGGAGTCGAAAGCCAGAGTGAGAAAACCGCTCAAGCCAACCACCTGCGGTTTGAACTCCCTGATCTTCTCCACAAATATGGGGACTGGGACGTCAATGCCGATGTCGAGGACATCGTAGCCGTTCACATCGAGCATGAAGGTAACGATGTCCTTCCCGATATCATGGATGTCGCCGGCCACGGTACCAATGAGCACTCTCCCTTTCTTCGTTGTCCCCTGTCCCTGTTCGAGGAGTGGTTTGACCATGTCCGAGATTTCCCTCAATATCTCCCCGGCCATCATGAGGTCCGGGATGAAGTACTCGCTTCGTTCAAAGCGCTGTCCTACTACCTCCATGGCGGCACGGGCCGCATCGAGCACCTCCAGGGGGTTGACTCCCTTGCCCATCAGCTCCCTCACCAGTGCAAGCGCCTCTTCCTCCTGCATATCCGCCATAAGGTTGATCAGTGTCGTATTCACCTGCTACCTCCGCTTCCGTCGACTCCCATTGGGGTCTCCATGCCTCGTCTTTCGCGGTAGAAGGGATGATTCCGTTTAAGCACGTTCCTCCACACTTCGGGGTACGCCTCCAGCCACGCAGGGATTCTCCCTTTCTTCTCCCGGCAGTTCAGAGTATCGCCCATGATGGCAATCCTCCTGACCAGAGCTGACCGCTGAACTGCTTTCACAACAATGTTATGGGGGAAGGTTCGTAGTCTCGTCCAGGGGCAACAGGATATGCAGAGGCTGCAGTTACCCCCGGTATACAACCAGAACCCAAAGCATGGCTCCGGATTCAGCTTCCACTTGCGCACGCCCCTCACCACACTCTTGTCTCCGCGGGGGATGGCGCCCGAAGGGCAGACCCTGGCACAAATCCTACAGGTGCTGCAAAATTCGTCTACGCCGATATCGACGGGCATGTCATGTTTCAGGGGCATGTTCGTCGTTACACACATGGGTTTGAAGTTGCTCCCGTACTCCTCGTTGATGAGGATGCCACTCCTTCCAAGCTCTCCCAGACCTGCGTCTATAGCGAGAGGCACGTCCAGGACCTGACTGTTGAAGGGGGTATGTGCCTTTGCGTTGTAACCGAGTGACCGTATGTATCGCGCCAGAGTTGTCACCATCCCGCAGAGCCTCACGTAGATCTCCAGGGTTGCAAGGCCTACGGCAAAATGAGGCGCGCAATCGAGCTTGGCCCGCTCGTAATGCACGGCCAGAACGATGGCATGCTGGTGGTCAAGACTCACGGGGGCCCTTCCATGGCAGCCGGACTGGTCGTCACCGGCCCGATGACTATATGTCCATGCCGCATTCAAAGGACCGATACCCACAAGGTCGGCACCAAGACTGCGCGCCAGCCCCTTGATCTTCTCTGAGGCCCGCTGAGACCCTACATGTATCGCCTCTGGTGCCGCTTCTCCATCTACCGCGTCTTCGCCGGACATGGCATGGATGGTTGTGTACATTGCCGCCGCCATAAGGGCATCCTGGGGCGGTATTGCGGTTCGTGCCGCCTGACTTTGCTGCAATTCAACCCATTCCCGACCTGTGGCTTCGAGGCCTTTCTTCTTTTCGTAGTACTTTGCCCAGGTGTCACTGTCCGGGATCAGGTTTCGGCGCGCCATTATGGTATCCGCCTGATCCATCCGCTCCAGATCCCCTATGATTTCATACCTGGGCTGTTCCAAGAACTTCTTAGCCATCCTCTGACAAACCTCCCACAATTGACACCTGCCGCCTGTCTCTTCCTGACCACCCGAGGTCCCAGCAGGCCTCACGCCAACCATTCCCGTTCCTCTTCTCCATTCCCCCCTATGCGGGGCCCGCTGGTCCAACCATTGGGCGGTGCAGGAGCGAGCTTTTCGCTCCTGCACCTTTATGGGGA
>CAYOYU010000355.1:1066-3476 GCA_964408265.1 uncultured Syntrophorhabdaceae bacterium | reverse complement strand
CCCACCCAAGCCGGGTTCACATCAGCTTGTCCAGGGGCTGATGTGAACCCGGCATAAAATAATTCCGTATGTTTGGTTTGGGATGATGGCGGCGGGTTGTCCTTGAGCAAACCGTCGTGAGGCGAGGAAGCTCGGTCTTTGGCGTAAGCCAAAGTTCCGAAGCCGAACGCGAGCGAATGGAGCCGATGGAGCGGAATGAGCGTGTTTGTGGAGGACGACCCATAGCCATCAGCTTTGCTTGCCTTTCCTTCTCTCGCCTCTGTTCTTGTGTGTGTCATAGTCCCCTCGATCCGGGTCGTTCTATTTCCCCATCAACGTGTAGGGCAGCCATGTCGCAATCCCGGGAAAGAGAAAGAGGAGGACTGCAACGATGACGAAGCTCGCGAGAAAAGGTACCACGCCTCTGTAGACGGTGCCGAAAGACTCTCCGGTAATATTCTTTACGACAAAGACACTGATGGCAAACGGCGGCAGGATGCTGCCGACCATGATGGTGACGCCCACCATGATGCCGAACCATATGGGGTCGTAGCCGAGCTTTTCAATTGCCGGGTACAGGATCGGGGTTGCCAGGATCATGAAAGCCAGGTCGTCTATGAATGAACCCCCCAGGAGATAGAAAAGGCAGATGAGTATCATGGTTAATGTCTTTGGGATGGGAAGGGTGGTAAGCCACTCTCCGGCTACCTGGGGAATTTCAGTTATGGCCAGGAAATGGCCAAGAACCACCGAACAGCAGATGAGAAAGAGGACCATGATGGAGGATCTTAATGACTCATCCACTGATTTGACAAAATTCTGAAAACTTAAGCCCCGTTTGGCCAGGGCCAGTATTAATACCGCAATCGTTCCGATCGTTCCGGCTTCAGTAGGGGTGAATACGCCTGACAGGAGGCCTCCGATTACCAAGAAGAAGATTATGCCTACCGCCCCAAACTGGGGTAGGGCCTTCAGTTTTTCTTTCATGGGAGCATTGATCTCGCTTGCAGGGCCGATCGTGGGGTCGATCTTGCACCATCCGTAGATGATGACGATAAAGAAGAAGGAGATCATGAGACCCGGGAATATCCCTGCAAGGAAGAGTCTTCCTATGGACTGCTCTGTCATGATGCCGAATATGATGAGAACAATACTGGGAGGTATGATTATCCCAAGGGTGCCCACGCTTGCGACAAGCCCCGTTGAGAGTTTTTTGCTGTAGTTGTACCTCGTCATCTGCGGAACTGCAACACTTGAGAAGGTTGCCGCCGTGGCGAGGGTAGACCCGCACATTGCCTTGAAGAGTGTAGCTGCCACAACTGTTGCCAGGGCCAGGCCGCCGGGGATGCGACCAAAGAGTTTGTAGACACCGTCGTAGAGACTTCTGGCGATCCCGGCGTTAAAGACTATTTGTCCCATGAGCATGAAAAGAGGGATTACCGTGAGACTATAAGACGAAAATGTATCCAGGAAATCCTGGGTCAGGAGATTGAAGGCAGAGTCAAAGCCCGTGAGGAGTGCATACCCTACGACACCCGTTATCGCTATCCCGAAGGCTAGTTCGATGCCGGTCAGGAAGAAAACGAGAAGAAAGATCAGAGCAGAGATACCGAGCACTATTTCGTTCATGGCCTTCTCCTTATGACTCCCACTATTTCGCACATGGATATGACGCACTGGATCAGGCAGCTTGCGGCGAGAGCAAAGGATACGGGATAGAAGGGGACCTTGAGGGTCATAGTGACCGTCCCGGTGCTCATGAGGGCCCTGGCCTGACCGATGAAGTAGAAGAAGACGATGGCAAAGAGAAGAAAGACGAGAAGCCTCGTGAATACCCGAAAGACCTTGCGCCACGCTTCCGGAATCCTGTCAACAACGATGTCCACAAAGACATGAGAGCCCATGAGGGAAGCCCGGGGAAGGGCCATTGCCACAACCACAACACCTAGAAAAGAGACTATTTCATAGGTGCCCACGATAGGCCTTTTAAAGAACCGCAACACCACATCGAAAAAGGTGATGGTTGCCATAAAGACAAGCACGATACCTGCAATCACAGACATGTAAATACTTAACCGTTTAACAAAGCCTTGCATAACCCCTCCCATTTCAGTTACCGGGGCTCTCGTCGCCCCCTCACCCGGCCAAGCCGTGTGAGCCTCCCCCTCTCGCGACAGAAGTCGCTGAGGAAACCTGTGAACCGGGGCTCACGCCTGCCACCTTCTCTCACCCACCGTTCTCAGCAAAGGGTTCGGTTGAGCCTCTATCATGAATCGTGCATCCTGTATCATCATTCCTTACCTTCTTACCTTCTCAACTTCTTACCTTCTTACTCTCTTACCTTCTCAACCGGGGCTCACGCCTGCCACCTTCTCGCACCCACCGTTCTCAGCAAAGGGTTCGGTTGAGCCTCTATCATGAATCGTGCATC
>CAYOYU010000355.1:0-966 GCA_964408265.1 uncultured Syntrophorhabdaceae bacterium | reverse complement strand
CTGTATCATCATTCCTTACCTTCTTACCTTCTCAACTTCTTACTCTCTTACTCTCTTACCTGGGGCTCCAAGCCGGGGCCATCTGCGTGTGGTTCCAGACAGCCCCGGTCTGGAAGGTCTTATGCTACTGATGAGACTTGAGCCACTCGCGGCAGAATTTCAGAGCTTCTTCGCCCGGCAGGCCCTTTTCTTTCATGGTTTTTACATAGTCGTCGAAGATGGGCTTTACCATTGCCACCGACTTCGCTGCCTCTTCCGGAGACATCTTGAAGATCTTCATGCCCTTTGATACCCCGAAATCACGTCCTTCCTTATCTGTTTCCGCCCATATCTTGGCGTGTTTCTCCGCCCATTCCTCGGTGACCTCCTCAAAGATCTTCTGAATGTCCGGGGGGAGGGCATCCCATTTCTTCTTGTTCATAACGTGGAATCCCGTTCCTGCCCAGTTGATGCCGGGATTGTCCTGAAGACCCCTGATGAGGTCTCCGAACCTGTAGCTCTTTAACGATTCAGGGTAGAAAAGCAGTCCCTCGATGACGTTTCTCTGAAGTCCCTCGTATATATCACCGATGGGTACAGAAACAGGAGTTACGCCCATGGCGGTGGCGATCTTGGCCTGGTTGCCGGCCGCTCTGAGTTTGAGTCCTTTAAGCCCATCTATGGAGTTTATCGGCTTGGTGGTCATGAAGACGCCGGGACCCGAATTCCACATGTAGAGCATTTTTACGTCGTCGTACTCTTTCGGTTTGAACTTCTTGAAAAAGGCGTTGGCCAATCTTGAAGCCTGCGCTGCATCGCGGTACCCCAAGGGAAGTTCCAGTACTTCTGACAGCGGGAATCTTCCGGCCGTCCACGCCGGGGCCCCGTTCGAGATATCAGCAATACCCTTCACGGCTGCTTCATATCCCTGTGGGACTGGTACCAGGGTCCCACCACCAAGGAACGTAACTTGGACCTTTCTTTTGG
>CAYOYU010000354.1:0-3484 GCA_964408265.1 uncultured Syntrophorhabdaceae bacterium | reverse complement strand
ACATGGACGATTGATACGACAGCACCGGACGCGCCCGTGGTAAGCGGCACATCCTTAACCAACAACCAGAAACCCACATGGACATGGGCATCAGGCGGAAACGGCGGCAATGGCACATACCGGTACAGACTGGACAACAGCGACCTTACAACCGGAGCCACGGAGGCCACCGCAACATCCTACACATCGGCCACAAACCTGTCTGATGGTTCTCATACGTTGTACGTCCAGGAGCGTGACACGGTGGGTAACTGGTCAGCCTCGGGAAGTAAGACGATCATAATTGACACGGCTCCTCCGGCCTCTGACGGGCCCGGGGTAATACAACTTCCCAAAACGGGACAAACAGTCTGTTACGACACTGCGGGTACGGTCATATCCTGTGCCGGTACAGGGCAGGACGGCGGCATACAGGCAGGCGTGGCATGGCCCAATCCGAGGTTCACGAATCCCGATGGGACGACCCCTGTCACCGGCACCATAGTGTTCGACAGACTGACGGGCTTTGAATGGGCAAGGGATGCAGGTACGCCGACAGTGGGCTCCTGCACTGGAGGTACGAAGACATGGAACGAGGCGCTGAACTACGTCACATGTCTGAATACCAACAATTATCTTGGGAAGAACGACTGGAGATTGCCCAACAGGCTTGAAATAGAGAGCCTCATGGATGCAGGAAGATCCGAGCCTGCACTCCCTTCGAGTCACCCCTTTCAAAACATTTATCAGCCTGACAACATTGGATCTTCCTACTACTGGTCGTCCACCGCGGATGGCTCCTATTCGCTCTTCGCATGGATCGTCAACATGTGGAACGGCGACATGGCCTTTGGTCATAAGCCGTGGTACTACTATTACGTCTGGCCCGTGCGCACAGGACAGTCAGGGACATCTAATAATCAGACAATTTCACTTCCCAAAACCGGCCAGACCACAATCTGCGCAGGGGGAGATGATGGGGCATTGAGACAAGGCACGGCATGGCCCGATCCAAGGTTCACCAACCCTGACAGGACAACACCCGTTACCGGCGCAATCGTCCTCGACAAACTGACGGGCCTGCAATGGGCTAAGGATGCAGGCACACCGACCGTTGGACCATGCACGGGTAACACGAAGACATGGCAGCAGGCCCTCAACTATGTGGAATGCCTCAATGCCAACAGCTATCTCGGGAAGAATGACTGGAGATTGCCAAACAGAGCCGAGATAGAGAGCCTTGTGGATGTAGGAACATATAATCCTGCCATCCTTCCTGGTCATCCGTTTATCAATGTTCAAATCTCATATTCTAACGAAGACTCTTCCTACTGGTCGTCCACTACGAACGCCGCCAGTCCCGGCTACGCGTTTCGCTTCAGCATGTATGACGGCCATGCGAGCAATGGTTATAAGGAGTATCTCTCTCCCGTATGGCCTGTCCGTGCAGGGCAGTTCGGGTCCTTCGGCAATTCCGCGATTTCCATCAACGGCGGCTCGACAGCCACCAACAACAGGGCGGTCACACTTGCCTTCTACGCCGATGATGCGATCGGTGTCGAAAAGATGATTGTAGGCCATGAAGCCGACTTGAGAGGCGCCAACGAAGAACCCTATGCCACAATTAAGTCCTGGACCCTCACCACAGGTGACGGGACCAAGACGGTATATGTGAAATTCAAGGATGCGGTAGGCAACTGGTCTGCCGTCTATTCCGATACCATCATCCTCGACACCCAGGTTCCCACCGCTACCTCATCTTCGCCCGGAGGCGCATACAATAGTGCGCAGACAATCACGCTCTCCTCTGAGACAAGCGCGACCATCTGGTATACCATTGACGGCACGGATCCGACGACGAGCAGCACCCGCACCCAGTATGCAGGTACGCCTATCCCCATCTCTGTCACGACCACCCTCAAAAATTACGCCATCGACACGGCGGGGAACGCCAGCACCGTTCAAACTGAGACCTACACGATCAATTACGCCCTCACCGTTTCCAAGGCCGGCACCGGCTCAGGGGCGGTTACGAGCAACCCAACAGGCATTGATTGTGGCTCAGACTGCTCGGAAAGTTACACGAGCCAAGCCGGGAATAGCTACCAGTTTGTGATGAAGTGGGGCACGGATGGAACGGGAAACGGTCAGTTCAAACGCCCCTTGGGAATAGCACTCGATTCCTCCGGTAATGTGTACGTTGTGGAAAATAACGAACCCTATGAGCGCGTTCAGAAGTTCACATCGGATGGTACCTACATTATGCGGTGGGGTTCGCATGGAACGGGCGACAGCCAGTTTGACAATGCTCAAGGAATTGCAATCGATTCGTCGGGCAACGCCTATGTGGTGGACAGCCAGAATAACCGGGTCCAGAAGTTTACCTCTGCAGGCACCTTTATTACAAAGTGGGGCACCCAGGGATCGGGTGACGGGCAGTTTTACTACCCCAATGGTATTGCGGTTGACGCCTCCGGCAACGTCTTTGTGGCGGACCAATTCAACAACCGCGTTCAAAAGTTCACGTCTACCGGGGTATTTGTCACGAAATGGGGAGCCTCCGGTTCGGCCGATGGGCAGTTCAATCAACCCAACGGTATCGCCGTAGACTCATCGGGGAACGTCTACGTTGCCGATCAGCTTAACAGCCGCATCCAGAAATTCACCTCAAACGGCACTTTCATCACAAAATGGGGTAGTGCGGGCTCAGGTGACGGGCAGTTCAATGCGAGCGGGATAGGTCATATCGCAGTAGACCAATACGGTTACGTATATGTTACCGATCCCTACAACTTTAGGGTCCAAAAATTCTCGTCCGACGGTACGTTCGTCACAAAATGGGGTTCGCAGGGATCCGGTGATGGCCAGTTTATTGGGAACGGTGGTATTACAGTGGATACCGCTGGAAACGTCTATACCACGGAATCCACGAACCGCCGTGTCCAGAAATTCTCTCCCTCCGGCACTTTCATCACCCTCACGGCCGCTCCTGTCCCTGGCTCCACCTTCACCGGCTGGTCAGGCGGTGGATGCTCGGGAACCTCACCCACCTGTGTCGTCGCCATCGACGCCGCGAAGACCGTCACCGCAACCTTCGACGATATCACGGCGCCTACCGGCACCGTGCTGATCAATGCCGATGCCCCGCGGACCAACAGCGCATCTGTCACGCTCACCCTCTCCTCGCCTGATGCGGCCCAGATGCAGTTCTCCAATGACAACGTTTCCTGGTCCACCCCCGAAGCCTACGGGACTACTAAATCCTGGACCCTTCTCTCCGGCGACGGAACAAAGACTGTCTATGTCAAATTCAAGGACACCGTAGGCAACTGGTCCTCGCTATACAGCGACACTATCATCCTGGATACCGCAGGGCCCACCGGGACCATCTCCATTAATGCGGATGCAGTCTACACCAGAGGAATCGGCGTGACCCTCGCGCTTACCTGTAGCGATCCTGCCGGTTGCAGCGAGATGCAATTCTCTAACGACAATTCATCCTGGT
>CAYOYU010000353.1:0-3541 GCA_964408265.1 uncultured Syntrophorhabdaceae bacterium | reverse complement strand
ATGGTGGGGAAGGCCACAAAGGTATTTCCAATCAAATAATGAATTGAATTATTTGCTGAACTATCTGGACCACTGCCACACTGTTGTCAGCCAAAAAAGTTATTCTGTGAAGAACCATGTTCGGAGTGCGTAGGAGGATGTGGGAAAATTGAATAACAGTTAGAGCCAGTTTTCATTGACAAAGCCAGGTTCTGCGGGATAGGGTTTAATAAAGATAACCTGTAGTTTGGTCACTGGAACATCTCACCGAGGAGGAATGTGGTGGAAGGGCATCAGATGAGTTCCAGTATTTCTGTGTTTTCCAACCACTAGAACAGATCATATGCGACTTGAAGAGCTGATTCCCGGGAGTTCCATTGTCGGTCTCGAACCCTCGTCAGTTGTTACCGTTGTTGCGGTGGTGCCTATTGCTGAAGGCACTGTACAGGTTATCTACAAGACAGCGGATGGTACTCTAAAGGAGCGTCTTCTCACCCGGGCTGACGAGTCCGGTATAAGTGTAGCTACACGAGAACGACCCTGGTCTTTCGATGGTGACGGAGAAGCGTTCAAGCTTGCTGTGGAGGCCAAGAGAATTGACCTTGCCTTTCTCTTCGACCCCATGATGGCAGTTCATACCTCAAATGTGGAACCTCTTCCACACCAGATTACCGCCGTCTATGAATCAATGCTCCCCAGACAGCCCTTGCGGTTTGTACTTGCCGACGACCCTGGGGCCGGTAAGACCATTATGGCAGGACTCTATATCCGCGAACTCCTCATGCGTGCGGATGCCCGCCGTATCCTGATTGTTGCTCCAGGCAGCCTTGTAGAGCAATGGCGTGATGAGTTGTTTGAAAAGTTCGGCCTGGAGTTCCACATCTTCTCCAAGGAACTTGAGGCGATCTCGCCAAGCGGCAATCCTTTTGCGGATCATGACCACCTTATTGTCCGTCTCGATCAGATGTCCAGAAGCGAGGAATGTCAGGAGAAGTTATGTGTAGATAGGTGGGATCTGGTGGTGTTCGATGAAGCCCACAAACTGTCCGCCCACTTTTTTGGAAGCAAGATAGAGCGGACAAGACGGTTCACCCTTGCAGAAAAGATAGGACAGCACACCCGACATTTGTTACTGATGACTGCCACACCCCACAATGGTAAGGAAGAGGACTTCCAGTTGTTCCTCTCACTCCTCGATTCTGACCGTTTCTATGGGAAGTTCCGGGACGGGGTACACAAGGTTGATATCTCAGATCTGATGCGACGGATGGTGAAAGAAGAACTGGTGAAGTTTGATGGTACACCTCTTTTTCCTGAACGAAGGGCGTATACAGTCAACTACACACTTTCTGACCTTGAAGCGGTCCTTTACGAATCGGTAACGAATTATGTCCAGACAGAAATGGGGAAAGCCGATCAACTTGATGGATCTCACAAAGGAAGTGTTGGTTTTGCTCTGACTGCACTTCAGCGCCGCTTGGCATCAAGCCCTGAAGCCATATTTCAATCTCTCCGCCGACGTAAAGAAAGACTTGAGAACCGGTTGAGAGAAGAAAAACTTGGTGTCAGGGGCCGCCAGGCTTTTTCTGACGCAAATTCTGATGTGCCGGAAGATGATGATGACCTGGATGCTTTAGAGCAGGAGACTCTCGAAGAAACACTCGTCGACCAGGCTACAGCCTCACGAACCATTGCCGAACTGGAGCAGGAAATAGCAATTCTCAAGAATCTGGAAGAGCAGGCGGGAGTCGTGGTTGCATCCGGACAGGACCGTAAATGGGACGAGTTATCCCGTATCCTCCAAAACGACCCGGCAATGCGTGATGCGAGTGGGCATCTTAGGAAACTCATTATCTTTTCTGAGCACCGTGACACCCTGAATTACCTAAACAGGAAGATTGCAGGAGTGTTGGGGAACTCAGACTCAATAGTCACCATTCACGGTGGAACGCATCGTGACGAGCGTCGCCGTCTCCAGGCGCTCTTTCGTTCCGACCCAGGAATTCGGATCCTTGTGGCCACCGATGCAGCTGGGGAAGGGGTGAACCTCCAGAATGCCAACTTGATGGTCAACTATGATCTTCCATGGAACCCAAACCGTCTTGAACAACGGTTCGGTCGTATCCATCGAATCGGGCAGGATCAAGTGTGCCACCTGTGGAACCTCGTCGCCAAAGAAACCCGGGAGGGTGAAGTATATCACCGCCTCTTGAAAAAGCTTGAGGTTGAGAGTGTAGCGCTGAAGGGAAGGGTCTTTGATATCCTCGGAGAGGTCTTTGAGGATATGAGCCTGAAGGATCTGCTTGTTGAAGCAATAAAGTACGGTGACCAGCCGGAAATTCGTGCCCGGCTTGGCCAGCGTGTGGAGAACGCCTTGGATCGTGACCGCCTCCAGTCGATCCTTGACCGTAATGCTCTTGCTCAAGAGACAATGAGTGCCGAGCGTCTCTTCGCCGTGAAGGAGGAGATGGAGAAGGCTGAAGCCAGACGACTGCAGCCATACTTCGTCCGTTCCTTCTTTATGAAAGCTTTCTCAACCCTGGGTGGATCCATGTATCCCAGGGAAGCCGGCCGTTTCGAAGTCACGCACGTCCCAGCCACAATCATGGAGCGTGATCGTTTGATTACAGGACGTAACCGCAGAGAACTGGCTCCGGTGTTGAAGCGGTATGAAAGGGTTTGTTTCACCCGTGAGGCGGTACGTCCACTCGACAGGCCAGGTCTTTCCTTTGCAGTGATGCTCCATCCGGGTCACCCCCTTATGCTTGCGGTAAGTGACCTCATTCTTGAACAGCACAGTAATCTCTTGCGGCAGGGTTCCATCCTTGTCGATCCGGCCGATGAAGGTGAAGAAGCCCATCTCCTCTTTCTGCTCACCCACGAGGTCAAATCCGGGGACGATCAGGTGTTATCAAAGAGGCTCCAATTTGTGCGGGTTGCACCGGATGGCACGGCTACCTTTGCCGGGTGGGCACCGCACCTTGATCTTGAGCCGCTTCAACCTGCTGACCGTCCGCTTCTTGACAAGTTACTGAAGGAACCCTGGATATGCGCTGATCAGGAGCAACGAGCCCTCGCCCTTGCTGCAGCCACCCTTGTTCCGGAACATTACAATGAAGTTGCTGGAAGGCGTATTGCACATGTAGACAAGACACTGGCGGCAGTGCATGAGAGACTGACTAAAGAAATTGCCTTTTGGTCGGATCGATGGCTAAAGCTGAAGGAGGACCAGGAAGCAGGCAAGGACGTCCGTTTGAACCTCGAAAATGCTCGCCGCACGGTTGCAGATCTTGAGGGGCGCTTGGAGTCACGGAAGAAGGAGTTACAGTTGATGCGGCATGTAACCTCAGCGACGCCTGTTGCATTAGGGGGAGCTCTGGTTATTCCCCAAGGACTCTTGAACCGTCTCAAAGGAGATAAACCTTCTGACTATCCTTTATTTTCAGTCGATCCAGCTGCACGAAGCCGGATTGAACATCTTGCTATGGACGCTGTACGGAGAGCTGAGGAAAGTCGTGGATGCCGTGTGGTGGATGTTTCTGCTCTAAAGTGCGGTTGGGAT
>CAYOYU010000352.1:0-3559 GCA_964408265.1 uncultured Syntrophorhabdaceae bacterium | reverse complement strand
CCCCCAAGCGGCTCATAGGGCTCATGTTCGATAAAGCGCCCAAGGGCAACGTGGAAAAGGGCGACAAAATCTTCTTCTTCAGGGACATCGTGAAGAACAGCTGGCCCAGGCCTCCGGAGGTGAAGATCGACCCCTGGAAGGACCTGGCCTATATCATGTATACCGGCGGTACCACAGGCTTTCCCAAAGGCGTGCCCGGAAACCACATCGGTGAGGTCTCCTACATACGGGACATCATGGAGGACGTCATAGGCGATTACATTAATGAGGGCAGGGACGTGGTGCTCATGGTGAACCCCCTCTTCCATATCATGGCAAAGGGCCTTACCATCGCCTTCGGCCTGAACTTCGGCAACACCGTGGTCCTCATGCCCGTTCCAGAGGTGGACCCGACTCTGGCCGCCATCGAACGATACAAGGCGAGGTGGATGCTCGGAGTCCCTGCCCTCTACCGAATGATCCTCGAGAGCGACCGGCTCGACCAATACGATTTGAGTACGCTCAGGTACTGCTACTGCGGAGGCGATGTGCTGCCCGCTGAAGTATTCAAGACCTGGAAACAGAAGTACGGGGTTTTTTTTTTTCAGGGATACGGCTCCACCGAGATCGGCCACGTCACATACAGCAGGCTCGACAAGGATCCTCTGCCCACCACCATCGGAAAACCGCTCAAGTCGCGAAAATCGATGGTTGTAGACCGGGACACCCTGGCGCCCCTGCCCCCGGGAGAGTTAGGCGAACTCCTCGTCACATCTCCCTACACCATCAAAGAGTATCTGAATAAACCCGAAGAGACGAGCTACTGCTATGTTGATATTGGAGGAGAGATCTACTATCGCATGGGAGACTTCGTAAAGATGGACGAAGACGGCCAACTCGAATTTGTCGAGAGAACGGCCGATATCATCAAGTACAAGGCTTACAGGGTCTCCGCATCGGAAGTGGAGGCAGTTCTCCAGGATCATCCCACGGTCATCGGAGCCTGCGTGGTGGGCATACCCGATCCCAAGGTAGGCGAGAGGATCAAGGCAATCGTGGTCCTCAAGGAAGATGCCAAGGGCATCGGCTCATCGGAACTCCTCAGGTGGTGCAGGGACAGGCTTGCCCCCTACAAGGTGCCGGGCTACATCGAGTTCAGGGACATGCTCCCCAAATCAAAGGTCGGAAAACTCCTCCGGCGGGAGATCAGGGACGAGGAAAAACGAAGGCTCGAAAAGAAGAAAGCCTCAGCATAGACCCCCAGGCAATAAAGCTACATAGATCAAAGGCGAAGCCGCTTTCCGAAGCGGCTTCGCCTTATTTACCCGTCAGCTTCTGCCCCATCCCTAATTTCATGAAATATGAAATATGTTTCGTGAAATTTCTTGACATCCCTGGCACAAAAGTTATAAATTTTTCACATGAACATGAAAGTCAGCAAGGAACGGCTCAGTCACCAGGTTTACAACATCCTCAAGGATATGATCGCCAACCATCGCTTCACACCGGGTAACCGCATCAACGTGGAGCAGATCACCAAAGAAGTGGGGGCGAGCAGGACACCGGTCTGGGAGGCAGTGCAACGGCTCATCCAGGACGGCCGACTCGAAAATATCCCGAACAGGGGCGTCTTCATGGCAGCCCTCACACCGAAGATGGCTATCGAACTCTATACGGTCAGGGAGGTCCTCGAAGGGCTTGCCGCACGTCTCGCCATCCAGAACATCGACGACAAGACCCTCAAGAAGATGACCAAGTGCCTCGAGGATCAGAGCAAGTTCGTTCAGAAAGAGGACCTCATCGGCTACTCACGCTCGGACTACGACTTCCACGCCATGGTCTACGAGGCTGCAGGCAACAGGACCCTCCAGGAGATGCTGGAGGCGGTGAAGAACAAGATGAGGCCTATTGCAATGCAGATAAATCCCATACTTTTCACTCTCTACCATGACCATGTGGAGATACTGGAGGCATTGAAAGAGAGGGACCCGGACAGGGCGGAAGCGGCCTTCCGGTCTCACAATCTCCGGATGATCGGGCGGATCAAAGAGAGCATGGAAATGGAAGAATGGAAAGGGAAGACCGGGTGAAACCGGATGTTCAGGGCATAAGCCCTATCCAAGGAAAGGAGGCATTCAAATGATCAGCAGATGTAGGTTGGCAGCTATTCTATCGGTAATGTGCGTCTTTGCACTCGCCCTTTTTCTGCCCGGCAGTGCACAGGCGGCACCGGACAAGGTTAAGATCGGTCTCATGTTCGGCATGACAGGGGCTGCATCGCCCATCGGCCCGCCGCAGCTCGACGGCGCCAAGCTCGCCGTCAAAGAGATCAACGCGGCAGGAGGCGTCAAACTGGGGGGCAAGAAAGTGCCCATAGAGATCTTCGTGAAAGATGACGAATCCAAGCCGGATGTGGCAATACGCCGGTTCAGGGAACTCATCGACGAGAACAAGGTAGACCTGATCGTGGGACAGACCTTCGCACCTATCTCGGCAGCCCTCAACAAAGAGGTAAAGAAGACCCCCATCGCTTACTTCCCCGTAAACGTCGTGGCAGTGGGAATGTTCGAGAAGAACGAGATGGCTGAAACAACCTGGTCGATCCACGGCAGTGCTTACTCCATCGGTTATGCAGGCGCATCCTACATCGTAGATAAACTCGGCCTCAAGAATATCGTCTTCTTCGGCCCGGCCTATGCCTTCGGCCGCGACCAGTGGGCAGGCGCAAAGGCGGCCTTCGACAAGCGGGGCATAAAAGTTGAGTACATCGAGTCTCCCGTCGGCACCAGCGACTACACCTCCTATCTCCTCAAGATCAAGGAGAAGAAGCCTGAGATCGTCATGCTGGCCCACTGGGGCGTAGATGCCATCAACGTGCTGAAACAGACCTATGAAACAGGCCTCAAAAAGACTTCAAAGGTATGGTTCGACTGGATGACAAACGCCTTTGGCGGCGGCGTGCCTGCCGAAGCACTGGACGGGGTATATTCGCTCATGTCATGGTATTACAATATGAAGGGCTTTCAGGATGCGGCAATCGTAAAAGCCTCCGATGCCTTCACAAAGAAGTTCCAGCAGGAATACAAGTATCCCCCTGATCCCTATTCTGCCATGGCCTACGCCGGCGTGATGGAAGCTATAAGGGGCATAGAGCTTGCCCAGTCCACCTCCGGCAAGGCAATCAGCCAGGCCCTTACAAGCAACCTGAAATTCGATTCCGTAAAAGGTCCCGGCGTCTGGAGAATGGACCACCAGCCCCTGTTTAAATACGGTGCCTACGTGGTCATGGGCAAAGGCGCCAAGGAACGGAAAGACAAGTGGGATCTGGTGAAGATAATCGGCGCGTACACCGGTGAGGACTACCTTCCTACCCTGTCTTCACTGGGTTATTAATAGATAGGGGGCGGAATAATACCCCCCCCCCCCCCCAAGCGACAGCTTAAGGACCATCGACAGCCAGAACACCACCGTGATCGACGTAACGTATCTATGCAATGCTACTTGCAAGTACTGTCAATGGGGGAACAAGTCAACTCCCGGACGAATTCATCGTCCTCTCAAAGAGATTCTCTTGCCCGAG
>CAYOYU010000351.1:0-3582 GCA_964408265.1 uncultured Syntrophorhabdaceae bacterium | reverse complement strand
TCTGACCATGGCGGGCTGCGAGGCTGTAAAGAACGAAACGCTCACGGCGGTCCAATGTCCTATCACCGTTAGGAACACCTCGACCCTGCCCCTTGTCAACGTGACCATATCCACCACTGGAAACCAGTTCTACATGGTGAAAGAGCCGGTCGGCCTGGTGACCACGGATACGATCGCTTCCATTGCCGCCCAAAAGAGCGCCACGGTAAGCGTCTACTACGTAGCCGCAGCGGGCAAGACCGAATGTACCGGGACCTTTTCGGCAGTCAGCGGGAGCTTTCGGGACGAGATTTCGCTTAAGGGAAAAACGAACACCAGGCCGGCCACGCCAACGAACGGCTTCCCCGCGAACGGAGCGACCGGGGTGGCCCTGGCGCCTAATTTCAGGTCCTCGCAGTATTCCGATGTTGACACGGATGACGGCGGCTGGAGCATATGGGAGATCGCTTCCAGCGAGACCTTCGCACCCGGTTCGGTTGTTTTCCAGTCATCAGAGGACGCCACGGATCTCTCCTCCATCTCTATCCCGCCAGGTCTTTTAAGGCCCAACACCACATACTACTGGAGAGTCAGCTATTTCGACAGCAGGGGTCTCGCATCGCAGCCTTCCGAAGTAACGTCCTTTGTGACGGAAGCGCTTCATATGAACTTCAGCGGCACGACCCCGGATGAGACAACCGTGAAGGACGCAATCGGCAGGGAGATCACCACCATATCCGCCGCAAGCCTGCCGCCTTCGGTGGCCAACGTTTCACAGAGGTTCATCGAGGACTTCCGTACGGTCAACGCAGGTGCGGGGACCGACACAACCAGGCCCAGCGTGGCAATGGTCCGGGCCAGAGGCGGGATCGACAAGGATGTCCTCGGAATGGCAACGCCCCCGGGCACCATCATCGATCAGGTCATGACCAGCCTTCCTTCCGATCCTGCTTTTGGGGGATACGCTTCCCTGCCGGGGTACCTTTCACCCTACGGAGTCGTCTCCTTCAGGGTAACGGGAGTATTGGCAGGCGAGTCCATCGATGTGACCTTCTACACACCCTACGACCTTCCTGTGGCGACCATCTGGCAGAAGTTCGATCCTTCTCAGGGCTGGCTGAAGGTCGATGACACAGGGACCTACGATTCCTCGGGTGCCCTCATCTCCACTGACATGACATTCACCGTCGTTAACGGCAAAGGCGTCCTGACCATAACAGACGACCTCTTCGGCGACTGGAGCCGGGAGGTGATCGCAGGCAGGTCAGTTGTGGCAGACCCCGGGATGTTTGGAATAGTCAGCGACGTCGCGGTTATCGATGCTGCGGCACCGGGCCCCGCTGCAACGGCCACGTGGTCGTCCTCGAGCGGGGGCAAGTGTTTCATCGCGACCGCTGCCTTCGGATCGTACCTCCACCCCCTGGTGAATGTCTTAAGAGATTTCAGAGACAGGATACTCCTGACAGGTGGGGCAGGGACCCGTTTTGTCATGTGGTACTACAGGGTTTCGCCGCCTCTTGCCGACGCCGTGGCAAAGAGCAGTGCTCTTAGAACCGGGGCACGCATGGCGTTGCTGCCCCTCATCGGATTTGCGGGCCTTTGCCTTGCAGTGGGATTCGTGCCTGCATCGATTGTGAGCCTGCTTCTCGTGGTTATTATGTTCGCCGGGGCGAGGATGCTTTACCTGCGGGCTTCCGGTGGCAGATCCCGCCTTAAGCGTGTATGATCATTTTCAGGCTGGTGCCTCTACCGACCTCTGAGGTGATGTGGAAAGAATCGGAGTAGTGTTTTATGTTGGATAGTCCCATGCCGGCGCCAAAACCCATGTGGAGTATCTTTTCCGTGGCTGTGGAATAGCCTTCCTGCATGGCTAGTTTGATATCGGCGATGCCCTGACCCTCGTCGATTGCCTCGATGATTATCTCTTCGGGCATTACCTGGAGAATGATCTCTCCGTGATCTGCATAGGAGCAGATGTTTATTTCAGCTTCATATGTGACTATAGCAGCTCGCCTGACTACTTCTTTCGAAAACTTCATTTTCTGCAGCAGGGTCTTGACCTGACGGGATACGTAGCCGGCATTGGTGAAGGTCTTCCCTTCTATGGGAAATGATATTCTCATAGAATGCTATTTCATGAGGCATCGCGTTTGTCGGTGACCTTTCTTACACAGCCAACCATACCTTTCGCGTACAACCTCCCTGCGGTTTCAAAGAGGATGTATTTTGTTCCCAGGATGGGAATCCTCAGCTCCTCTGCAAGATGGAGAGTTTCGGGCAAAGGAGGCTTTCCGCGCACTATGACGATGGCCGCAATGTCAAGCACATCGGCAGTACGGACAATTTGAGGGTTGGTCAGGCCGGTGAGCAAGAGACTGTCTGCCTGGGCAAAGGCCAGAACATCACTCATTAAATCAGCCCCGAAGGCAGTCTCTACGTTCCTGCCCAACTGATCGCCACCAACGAAGACTTCTGCTTCCAGGATTTCCTGTACCTCTCTTAGCGTCACTTCATTCTCCTTTCGAATAGAGAATATATTTTATCGGGAGAACATAATCAACCTCAAATTTGACGAGCACTCAGTAGAACAGACGGTTCTCAGGGTTTGACCACATCTTCCTTCGCAAAGTCCCGAAGGCTGTTTTCCCCGCCTTCCTCAAACATGCGAATCCAGCGGGCGACGCGGTCTTTTCCGTAGACTCGCTCCCATCCTCTCACTATGAGGGCTACGGGAACATCGTCATAGGTGCCAAGATCCTCCAGGTATTCCATGAACCTTTGATTTTCAGTGTTGTAGGCCTGAAAGACGGCGTCATCGCGTCCGTTGAAGTCGAGGGGGGCCACTCCATGCCTCTGGCAGAGTTCGGCGTTGAATGCCGGTGTGGCTTTTATCCATCTTTCGCCTAGGTAGAACTCCACGAATCCGTGATAGACAAAAAGGTCCGTCCCCATGAGATCGAGTAACTGCCGCGTTGCAAGATGATTCCTGACGATGGCGAATCCCAGGCGTGTCGGTATCCCTGAAGCCCTTCCGGCGGCGCACAGAAGAGAAGCCTTGGGCACGCAGAAGCCGCGCCCTTTCTTCAGGATGTTGCTTGAGCGATAATGCTCGGGAAGGTAGAAGTGGGTGTATGGGTCGTACCGGATCTGCTCCCGAACGGCGAGGAAAAGCTTGACCGCACGGTCGGCAGAATTGGCAATATCGCCGGCCGCCTCCTTGGCGAACCGCTGGATGGAGGGATGATCAGAATCGATAATCGTTGTTGGGGCGAGGTAGTTGGCGGTCATTATTCTTTTGGCGACGCTCCTTAAGGTTTGTGTGGCCTGCTCCGCTTAGTGTACCACTCCCGGGGTTGATGTGAAAAGCCCTGAGATAGGGCGAGTATAGAGCGATGTCACGATGAGGGACTCCTGGGACGGCGCGGATGGGCTATTTGTTCTTGACTTGAAACAATCTATTCGTAATAATCTCTCCATCCTGGCACATCTTGCAACGTAACACGGTAAAGAGTTCGAAGAGTTTCAGCCGTTCGTGGAGTTCAAAGGGTTTAACGGCTTGAACGGCTTGAACAATTTGAACGGTTTGAACCCATCTTTACAGCG
>CAYOYU010000350.1:0-3589 GCA_964408265.1 uncultured Syntrophorhabdaceae bacterium | reverse complement strand
ATTCATATTGTACATCTTCGACTGGGGGAGGAGCATTTGGCTAATAGTATGTGCAGCGGACGTCTTACAGCCGCCGCTGATTTTTCTGTTGGGCCAGAGTGGAAGAAGGCAAATTATGGATATGGAGCGTGAAAATATATGAAGCTCGTGTTCGTTAATATCATGCAAGAACTACAGAAATTCGATTCTACGGCATATATCACACAGCCCCCGATTCCGCTGGCTGTTTTGAATGCAGTCACGCCAAAGGATATTAAGACGGCGCTGATCGACCAGCAGGCGGACCGCGTCCGATTTGAAGGTGATGTCTTCGCGTTCTCTGTGTCGACTCAGAACGCTGCAGCGGTTTACGATTACGCCGACGCTTTGCGCGCTACCGGGAAACAGGTTATCTTAGGCGGCATTCATATCACCGTTTGCCCGGAGGAAGCTATACGTCATGCTGACGCTATAGTGACCGGAGAAGCTGAGAGCATCTGGCCGGAAGTTTGCTCTGACCTTTTAGCGGGGAAACTCAAAGAGCGATACACCGGTTCGCCGACGTTATCCTCGCAGATGTCACCGGTCGACTATCGATTTTTTGGTAACCGGCGTTATCTAACGCCCGCTTCTCTCTTCGCGACCAGGGGGTGCAATCGCCGGTGCTCTTTCTGTGTGAGTTCGCTCTATATGGGGCCGTATCGCACGAAGCCGTTGGATGTGCTCGAACAAGAGATCGACCAGTTGACCGAACTCTACCCTGGGGAGTTTCTTCAGTTTACTGACGATAATCTTCTTGCTGACCGAAATTACGGCTCGGAGTTGCTTGCGTTACTCCGGTCGAAAAAGAAGCGTTTCATCGCTATGGTAACAGTTGACCAGTTCTGCGACAGGGCTCTTATGGAGGAGATGGCATCGTCCGGCTGTCTGGGTGTAGCGGTTGGGGTTGAGTCCGTAGATGATGATAATTGCGCCTCTGTAAGCAAATACCAGAATCTGCAACAGCCATTCTTGGATGCTGTCCGTCATGTAAATAAATGCGGTATACAGACAGGTGCGCTTATTATGGTCGGCCTTCCCCACGACACACCTGAAAGACTCGAGCACACCTTGCAATACCTCAAGCAAATACCATGTTCTGTATACGACATACGCATTCTGAGAATTTATCCGAGCACGTCTCTTTACAACCAGATGCTTTCCTCCGGCGATGTGACCGAAAACTGGTGGCTTGAAAAAGAATCGGCTTCCACTTGCAATCATTTGCTTCCCAGTTGCCTAAGCATGCATTTCAAACATTCCAGTTTCAATCCGATGCAACTTCAGCATTTGGCCCTGCGGGTGATTGCCGAATTGAACTGGATGAAACGCGATAGTGTTTCTCATATACTGCACGTCGGCTACCGGGGACACGGACTCAAGTTTGCAACGACGTTGCTATTTGTCCGTCACCGATTAGCCAGGCAAGCGCGAGTGCTGCTGAAACAAGTGGAGCAGGCCATGGAGGCAAACCTCGGCGTCAAGGCTTTGAAGGAACTTGAGGGCTGCCAAGAAGATCATGATATTCTTGGCAAACATACGAACGGAAAACCAGGCCCAACAAATGCGTGCGACGAATCCGCGCTAAGCCCGTCTCGCTGACGCCCGGGTTGCTTTTGATCGGTAATGCGGACTATCTCGGATCTCAGTCTATCCGCCGAGTTGTAGGTGTGAACGATACTGGCTGCCTTCCTGAAGCATTCGGTTGGCCATCGCTGCCGAATTATGTATAGTAGAAGTGGTAATACTCTTCACCTGCTCAAGATTGTATAAACCGATACGGGATCAGGAGGTGAAATGGGGATACTGAAACTAAGATCACGGGATACCGTAAAGACATTCCTGCTAATGTTGTTAGCACTGCTCTTGACAGGTTGTTCTAGTCACTACCTCACTAAACAGATGCTGTTGGAACAAATGTTCCCGGACGCGAAGCCAGGGGGTCCGAGCAGCACAACTGTAATATTGCCTGTGCCGGGTGTCGGTGCGGGAATGTTGACGAGGTACGATTCCAACAGGCTGGCGAGAATCATTTGTTGCAATCAAGAGCACAAGAGAGTTGTTCTCAGAGTCGATGGAAACACCCAGTTGATCATCACGGACAAGAAAGGGGAAACACACAAATTCTACCTGGATACCGTATTCCTTCAAAACGACGATACCTTAATTGGATTGAGATCGAGAATACTTGGCATACAGAGGTCGGTACCATTAGACGCGATTGATAAGATCGAGATCTACAGTGAACTTGCAAAGGAATCCCCGCTAGGACCCCCAGCTTACGTGGAAAATGAAGTATGCGACGAACCAAGCAGCTCAAAGTGACCGTACTCTTGTGAGCTTTGTAGGTAAATACGCTACCCGATCCTTCCTGAAGTCCTTGATTTTGGGGCTGTTTCGTCTATACACTATTTCGGTAGGCAATCGCGAACTAAGGCTGGGAGGTGTTATCTTTGCGCTATACCGTGTGCTTCGCACTTTGCGCGTTCCTGTTCGTTGCATACCTACAAGAGCAAGCGAGGGCAGACGGCACCAATTACGAAACAGGTATAGCAGTCCCAAAGGCTACCGAGCGAAAGGCAATACCGGTAAAGCCGTCTGCGACAGAAAAAGCTCCCGATTTAGCTGCTTTCTGTGAAAGCACCCCACTATGGACAGGAGGGGAACTCATTGAAGAGCAGCAGGTCAATGAACAGTATACTTTTCGACTGTATAGAAAAGGGCCTCCTCCTCATTCTTCCGAAACCCGGTACGAAATCCTGCAAAAGGGCAAAATAATCTGTACGTCAGAAGGAGGGGATCAATGCGGTCTGTCCCTCGAAGGTTGGGGGATAAAGTTGCCTCCTCCGGGTACAGACATTACTGGGGAGGGCGTTCCGAATTTGGCGGTAGCGTGCACCTCGGGCGGATCGCATTGCTGCGCATGGGTCAATATCTTTTCTCTCGGTAAATCCCTCAAAGCTGTAAAGCATTTCGACGTGGAGCACGGCGGTCTGGAAATTACCGACCTTGACGGCGATGGCATTTATGAAGCAAAGATTCGCGATCAGACCTTTGATTTTTGGAGCGACGAGTTTAGGGGCGGCGTTGATATAGGCAAGGCAGACCAAGTAGTTATCCTTCGATACGAAAACGGGGACTATCGGATAGCACCTGACCTAATGAAGAGGTTTCCCCGAAACATCAAGCCACCTTCTCTTCAGAAGATCGCGGATGAGTTTGCAGCCGGTGGGGGCTACGACGACAATTATCCGCAGAATAGGGTGTCGTTCGAGATGTGGAGATATATGCTCGGTTTGGTTTACAACGGGGAGGGCGAGGAAGCCTTTCGCTTCTGTCGTCAAGTCTGGCCGCTGAACCGTGAGGGGGAAGAAGAGTTCATTGCCGCATTCAGAAGCCAACTTGCCAAAAGTCCGTATTGGCCCGGGATCAAGGTATTGAATGGATGGTGATCCTGCGTTCCAACATTTCAATTGCCAATCCGTGCATAATGAAAGTAGTCTGGCTCATTGCTTCGTAGGTGCTATACGTAACATATCCTGCTTCTTCCTTTGATATTATCTAGTTACAC
>CAYOYU010000349.1:0-3594 GCA_964408265.1 uncultured Syntrophorhabdaceae bacterium | reverse complement strand
AAGTCTTCCCCACCACATCTTTCGCGGGCAACCCAAGGAGTTCTTCGGAAGACCTGTTCCAGTAAGTGTACCTCAAATCCTTAAAAAAAAAAAAAAAGACGTCACCAATACTCTCGGCAAGCTCTTTGTAACGCTCCTCACTCTCTCTGAGCCTTTTTTCCATCTCGCTCTTGTAAAGGGCCATCTCAATGGAGGCATGAAGCTCCCTCTCTTCAAAGGGTTTGATGAGGTACCCGAAAGGCTCGGTGACTTTCGCCTGGTCGAGGGTCTTATCGTCGGCATAGGCCGTAAGGTAGATAATGGGAATACGAAACCGGGAGCGAATCTCCTCTGCCGCACCTATGCCGGTCATCTCGCCGTGGAGGAGGACATCCATGAGAATGAGGTCAGGTCTTTTCACTTGGGCCAGCTCGACCGCATCCTCACCAGACGCAGCGACGCCGGCCACACCGTATCCCAGGTCCCGAAGCGTCATCGCCAGTGATTCGGCAACGATCCGTTCATCTTCCACGATGAGAATCTGTTTCATCAATCTCACCCCTTTCCCTTCCATTTCACCCGCACTTCCGTACCGTTCTCTCTGATCAATTCAATGGTCCCTCCCAATTGGTCTTCGGCAAGTATGTTTACGAGGCGGAGCCCGAGAGTACCGGCACTCTTGAAATCAATGTGCACGGGAATACCTTTGCCGGTGTCGCGAACAGAAAGCACATACTCCGAATCCACCTTGTGAACCGAGACCGTTATGGTCCCGCTGTCAGGCGGGGGAAAGGCATGCTTTAAGGCATTGGAAACAAGCTCGTTTATAATGAGGCCACAGGGGATGGCAACGTCGACGGGAAGGAAAGAGTTGTCTACGTCCAACTGCAGCCTCACCCTGTCTGCATCGGTATGGTAGGAATGGAAGAGGTCCGCGGTAAAGCTCTTCACGTAATCGCCGAAGTTGACGCCGGACAGATGGGCTGAACGGTACAGTTTCTCGTGAACTAATGCCATCGACCGGACACGGTGCTGGCTGTCCCGGAGCGCTTCTACCAGAACCTTGTCCGTAGATTGTCTGATTTGAAGATCCAGGAGGCTTGAGACAACCTGCAAGTTGTTCTTTACCCTGTGGTGTATCTCCTTGAGGAGGAGTTCCTTCTCAAGGAGGGACGATCTGAGAGCGTCTTCGACATTCTTCAGGTCAGTTATGTCGCGTGCGGCTGCGAACACGCCAATCACCTGTCCGGTCTTGTCCCGGTAAAGGGATGCATTGTAAAGAACCGGAATCTTACTTACGTCGCGGTGCCCCAGAGCCAGGGCATAATCGTGCACAAGCCCTGCCTGAAAGACTTTTTGATATCCTTCCCGGGCCCGATCAGGTTCCGTGAAGTAGTCGGCAAAATTCGTCCCGATGAGGTCATCCCGGTTGTAACCGGTGCTCACCTCAGTCGCCCTATTCACATCGGTGATCCTGCCGTCGGGACCGATGGTCACCAGCGGGTCCAGACTGGCTTCGATGAGGCTGCGGTTGTACGCACTCGCCAATTCGAGTGCTTGCTTTGCCTGCATTCGCTCCGTGATGTCCTGTACCATACCAACGGAACGAACGATTATACCAGCCGCGTTGCGTTCATGGATACATTTCTGGAAAACGTAACGTATTTCGCCGGTCTTCCTGCGAAGGATCCGATGCTCGATTTCAAAGGAACCCCTCCCTTCCCGCAGCGAGCCTGAATAGGCGGCATTCACCGCATCACGATCCTCGGGGTGAACAAATTCGAGAAAGCTCTCGTAGGTGGCGGTGATTTCCTGCGGTTCCAGACCAAGAATGCGATAGGTCTCATCAGACCAAGTTACACGGTTGGCGGCCACGTCCAGCATCCAACTGCCCACGTGGGCGATCTGCTGGGACCGGCATAGCAGCGCTTCGCTCTCGCGCAAAGTCTCGTGCGCATGAACCGACTCCCGAAACATGCGGCTCATCAATACGACGCCGAGAAAGAAGAGCAATGAGACTATCAGTGTCAATACTTCGGCATCGGCCAGTTCCTTGTTGACCTTTATGAGTTGGTGCAGCATGGCGGTCCGGCGCCCCACTATCAGAAGCGACGAAAGGGCGATCAGGAGCCATGGCAGCTTGCGCGGCGCAAGACGCAGCTGCAGCAGAGCGATGATGCCGGCCACTGCCTGTAAGACAATTCCCAGGATGTAAACGGTCACGCTCATGCTGCTCTACTCCCGTGCCATGGGCAATAAGCTTCTACCGGTCATAGGCTGAAATCCAGGATGAATCTTGTCCCTTCCTGCCGCTCTATACGGATGGCCCCTGCAAGCTGTTCGGTGAGCAGAGCCACAAGCCGCAGTCCGAACCCGGCGGGGGTTGCCATGTCGACTGATTCCGGGATACCGCTGCCAGTGTCCTCCACTATCAGTGTCGCACGACCATCGTTTGTAGAGAAGGACACCTGTATCTTCCCCGAGTTCCCGCCCCTGAAAGCATATTTCATGGTGTTCGTGATTAGTTCGTTGATGATGATGCCCAGAGGAAATAGGATCTTGGCGTCAAGGATGGTGTCTTCTATCTGCGTCTCTATCCCCACCTGGCTCCGGTTGGGGAAGTTGTCCATTATCTCGTTCACAAGGGTGATGAGGTATTTCTTCGCAGAAATGGCCCTGAAATCTTTCGAGCGGTAGAGCTTCTCGTATAGAACTGCCATGCTACGGACCCGGTTCGAAGCGTCCTGAAGGGCAGAGGCGGCCGACGGGTCCTTCATCGTCCGCGAATGCAGGGAGAGCAGTCCCATAATGGTGACCATATTGTTCTTTATCCGGTGGTGTACCTCCTTAAGGAGAAGATCCTTCTCGGAAAGGAGGGTCCTGATCTGGTCTTCGGCCTGTTTGCGGGAGGTGATATCGCTGGCTATGGTAACAAAATGTCCTTTCTTGGCAGAGGATACGGAAATGCTGAAATGTTTTTCCATGGGAGCAAAGAATATTTCGAAGCGGGCGGGTTTGCCCGTACCGGCAACTCCGGCGTATATGTCAAGGTATGGGGCTTCTCCGGTGCCAAAAAGATTTGATGCCAGGCTTCCCACTGCCTCTCCGCGTGATATGCCCGTCACTTCTGTGAAAGCAGGGTTGCAATCGAGAATCCGGTAATCTATGGCGCTGCCGGTTTCATCATAGACAACTTCCTGGATCACTGCCAGTTCGTTGATGGACTCGTAGAGGGTACGAAATCTGTCCTCACTCTCTCGCAGCGTCTCTTCTGCCAGCTTTCGGGAAGTGATGTCCTCTACCGTCCCCTCATAATAAGTGATCCGGCCCTCATCATCCCTCACTGCACGGGCGCCTATTGATGCCCATCTAAGACTTCCGTCCTTCCTGAAGAACTGCGCCTCAAACATGTTGAGCGCCCCTTCCCGCTCAAGGGTGTCTTTGAATGTTGCACGGTCTTGCCGGCTCACGTACTGCTGCCTGCCGATATCACTGATCTCTTCCATCAATTCTTCCGGGGATTCATATCCGAAGATCGTCGCCAGGGCAGGATTTGCAGAGATGTATCTTCCCTCCGGCGTGGTCTGGAACATGCCTTCTACGGCATTGTCGAAA
>CAYOYU010000348.1:2111-3595 GCA_964408265.1 uncultured Syntrophorhabdaceae bacterium | reverse complement strand
CACCCGTTCCCCTTGCACTTCGCGGTACTAGCCAGAGGCACCCGATCGCCCCCAGAGCAACCGCGAACCAAGCAGACCTATAGTAGGTAAGAAGCGCGCACGTCAAGGCAGCAACCCAACCAGCAAACAACGTGCGCTTCCTGCCCCCCCTCTCAGCAGCCATATATTCGCACATAATTATGGGATGAAGCAGCAAAGCCCACTCTCCAATTATCCCTGTGTTGAAGAAAGTGCCCTGCACGCGAACATAACTTTCCCATCCCATATCAAAGGTGCGCACCAGCTCGCTGCTATCCCCGAAGTACTTGTTTATAGCCCCTACGTCACTCTGTGTTACCAGCTGAACGATGCACAGCGCCGCTTCCCCCATGAACACAAGCACCATTAGGCTCACAACGCACCTTGGTCTCAAAGTCCAGCCAATGTTTCTCGATACGTATAGATAAATCAGAAACCCTCTTAACCAAAGCCCCCAGGATTCAAAAGCAACGATGCTATCTGCAGCACGCAGATCCGTCGAGTACAGCCACACCAACAAAACGCCTAGCAGCCAAGCGATTGGGTCTCGGCTTCCTCTTCTTGCGCTGCCTCTCCCCTCCCTCTTGGGGGCAGCCCATCTGGCAGCCCAGCTCAACAGAAGCAGAAAAAGCCCTAGGTCAAACAAGTACACTCGCAAATACCCTGCACCGACAACGGTGGACAATGGTATCGCGAGGCTTACAAAGAACAGGCCAAAGAACAGCTCATCAGCCGAGAATGTCTTCGTGCGATTCATCTCTCAGTCTCAAATGCAGGAATCAGAGGACGCGAGCGGTCGTGCGCTTGTTCCCCCGACGGCGACGTTATTAAGACATTGGAGGAACCTGGAGAAGCCCCCTTCACGAGGATGCTGAGACCGGGATCAGGCGAAATAGAGACCATTAAGGGGGCCGTGCCAGGGTGCGGGGCCTTGGGCGTGCTCGCCCGATACAGCTTCCTCATCGCCGGGGTGAGGTTAACCGCGCTGCCATTTGCGAGATACCTCCTCCAGGCATTGCTTAATCCCAGCAACCAGACCCCGTGTATGGCCCAGGTGGTCAACATCTGCGCAAGAAGCTCCTCTTCACAATTTCGGGCTGCAATCGTGGCTACAGCGCGGCTGCCCCCTTCCCCTCACGAGAAGCATCAACCTCAATATAGTTCTTTACGATTCTCTCGAGGCCCGAAGGCAAAGGATCGCTCGGACCCTTGGAGATTTCATGCAAGAGCGTCCGATGCGGCTCCTCCGGCCCCCACAGCTGCGCCATCTACTCCAAAGACACACAAGTCGTCCTGGTGCAGCCTCCTTCACCTGCTCCCCCGCAAAAGGGCATACGACGATAAATATCAACAGAATGCGCTAGCATCGGGGTTGTCGGAGACTCCAAGCCCCTTCAACGCGATGCTGAACCACCTACCCATTCCTACATACCATGTATGACACGGGCGCATCATATTTCATCCCA
>CAYOYU010000348.1:0-2101 GCA_964408265.1 uncultured Syntrophorhabdaceae bacterium | reverse complement strand
CAGTTCGCCCAGTGTCGTGGACGAAAAATGATACGCATGGTTCCAGGCTAACATGTCCCACCTCTTACCAAGCCTATCGAACTCAACGCTGTCTGTATGAAATGTGGTCAAATACAAAAGGCCCCCCTGTTTCAGGAGCCTTGATGCAGAGCTTAGGTCCGCGCATGGATGATACGAATGTTCAATGTACGCACTCATCGAAACCACATCCACGCTTCCCGGCTCCACGGGCACCTCTCCCAAAACGCATGGGTATATCTCGAGTCCGAACCTGTCGCGCATAACCCGCACAGCATATTCGTTTAGCTCATTGCCGCTCACGCGCAATCCGTTCCTTCTGCAAAACTGTAGAAAGAATCCTACGCCACACCCAACATCGTGGACTCTAAGCAGTCGGTGATCCGCGTGGCTTTCGAGCAAGTTGAAAACCTCCTCGTGTCTCTGCTCCAGCCGCCTCATCCACCCTGACCGAGAAAAGGGTATATTCTGCGGCATAGCAACTCCGTATTTCAGCCTGTTTTCCGTTACAACCCTGTTTCTATCGTTAGCCCCTCTTCTTAGCCATTCAACCCACTTATCTTCAGCAATTCTAGGACTTGTCCTCCACAATCCACACGACCTACACTCAACTATCCGGTTGCCATCAATCGCTATCAAAACCTCGCGGGTGTCCTCTTCACCACACGCATCGCAAGCAGGATACTCGTCAAAGGAAGTAAACCGTTCCATGCTGTCGGGTACAACCGTGTATAACCCCAACCGTTTGAGAGCCTTCAGGAAGATCGCCCTCATGTCATGCAGAAGCCCCAATTTATCCTGAATGTACTCGCTCATTGTCAACACCTTCATTATCCGGAGTCGCCGCAGCGAAATCGAGGGGATACCATCCCACCACAACAGTTCCGTCTAACGGCATATGTGAATCCTGGTGCCCGCCAACAGCAGATGAAACGCCCGTCACCTGGCACGCTTCCAAGAAACTGCTTGACCCTCGTTCCAAGCATCTAAGACAGACTATGAGGCTTGATCTCAACTCCTCTCTGCTCACTAATGACCATCCGATACAAGGAACCCTTGGACGAGGGTACCCGTTCCTTTGCAGCGCAAAACCTGCGCCTCCGCAACGTCGCCCCATCCGGCACCACCGAATGCCGTTCCGATCAGCATGCCGCCACCCGCCCCGCTCTGCCACATGCTCACCGCGTTAGAGCCCCTCCAGAAGCTCATATACCTTGGCATGGATTCTGTTCCAGTCGAAGCCAATCACGGCTTCCCTCGCACTCGCCGAAAGCCGTGCCCGCAGCTCCTGAGACCGATACAATGAAACGATGTGCCGAGCCATCTCGCCATAGTCCCCAGGCTCGAACAGCAACCCTGTGCGACCATTCGCCAAAATCCTTCTTACTCCCGGAAGTCCACTCGCAACGATGGGCCGCCCAACCGCCATGTACTCGAGCAGCTTTACTGGAATCGCCGACGCAAGATCAAGCTTGTCAGGATATGGGCACAGGCACACATCTGCCTCTGCAATGGCCCGGACAACATCCCGAAACGGCTGCACTCCTCTGTTGTCCAGGCTAACCCGCCCCTCAAAATCTTTCACCGCTGATTCCACCCACTGGTACCCTCCATTCAACTCGTAGCCCACGAGAACGAGCCGAATGAGGGGGACGGTCTTCAGAGTCTCCGCCAAGGCGGAAACAAGACCCTCAAGTCTAACCTGATCAACAGTCCCGCAATAGAACAGAGTGAATCTGGCATCCGGTCTTTCTCGTTCCGCCGGGTACTCGACCTCAAGGTTGATTCCGTTCGTTATATGGATGACCCTCTCAGGACGCACCGAATACTTCTCCTCAATCTTCTCGCCAAGGATGGTTACAACCCTCTCAGCATGCATCAGACACCGTCTGGCTGCAATAAACTCTATCTTCTTTAGAAGAAGGGTAATGGGCTTGCTCCACCCAGAAAAATGCTTCGTTGTCAGAAAGGATTTCTCAGGATCATCCCATATATCGGCTACCCACTTGCAAGCCACCAGGCTCCTTGCCACGAAGGCAATGATAATAATCCTCGGCTGATACGTCGACCACAACATCGCAAT
>CAYOYU010000347.1:0-3624 GCA_964408265.1 uncultured Syntrophorhabdaceae bacterium | reverse complement strand
TTTTATAATCACGTTCGAGATATTGGGGAGCCTGAGAGGAGGGATCTCCATATAGAAGGAAGGCTTTTCGCCGGGTATGACTTTACTTGAAAGAAAGCCGACCAGGATAAATACACCGGTGATAACACCCACCCATATCCAGAGGGCAATGGCATTCCCTTCCAGGAGGGCCAGGATGACTCCAAGTTGAGCCGAACAAGGAATGGCTAGCGCGAGGAGAAGCGTGGCGATGAATCGCTCTCTTTTGGTGGGCAGAGTCCGTGTTACCATGGTGGCCATGGTGTCACAACCAAGCCCAAGCACCATTGGAATTACGGCCCTTCCGCTGAGCCCGATCAGCTTGAAAAGCCGATCAATGAGCAAGGATAGCCTGGGGAGATAACCTGAATCCTCGAGGATGGAAAAAGCAAGAAAAAATGTGGCGACAATGGGCAGTATCAGGGCCACTGCATATCGCAAACCCAAGGTAATGGCGCCGTATTCTCCCACCAGGAGCGCCTGAAACATGTTCCAGGGAATGATATACGTTACGGCCTTGGTGATCCACGGATTGAGGTACTGATCAAACAGCGTTCCCTCGAGAAAATCGACCACCACACCCGATCCGAAATCTCCAACAAAGCGGTAGATTCCATAGTAGAGGATGAGAAGAAGTATAGGAATTCCGGTCCAGGGATAGATCATGGCGCGACTTAACAATTCCACCCAGCCGCCTCTGGCCTTGCCTGAAAAGCTTGTTGCTTCATGGAAAAAACGTGAGGCGATCCGTTGCCTTTCCAGGGCCAGTTCATAAGAAATGGGATGAGGAAATCTGCCTTTTGCGTCTTCAATAAGCGAGGTAATGCGATGCTGATCCGGCTCCTTGCCAAGGACCAGCTTGTTCACTTCAGGGTCTTCCTGGAGAAGCAGGGTTGCCAGGCTCCTGGTGGAAATAGTGTAATTTCCTCCAAGTGAGGATTCCAACTCTGTTACAATGTGCTCCATGGGTTCCTCATAACGGAATGGATGACGAGGAGCCTCTTTGAACTGCCCTTTCAAAATTTCTTTCAGCGTATCGATTCCCTGCCCTGTGGTTGAAACGGCTGCAAGAACAGGGATTCCTAAATTCTTTCTGAGGAAGGGGAGGTCGAATTCAATACCGAGCCTTTGCGCCTCATCAATGATGTTGAGAACCAAAATCACCGGAAAGCCTGTCTCCAGAAGCTGGAGCGTTAAAGGGAACATTCTCTCTGCGTTCTTGGCATCCACTACATGTATGACGGCGTCGGGTCGTTCGTTCAAGAGAATGGAGCGAGTCACCCTTTCCTCTTCGGTGATGGGGAGAAAAGAATACATGCCGGGGGTGTCGATTATTTCAAAATCCTCTCCTCCAATAGTACTTTTGCCCCGGGATACTTCCACACTGGTTCCCGGATAATTGGAAACAATGACATACGTGCCGGTAAGTTTATAGAAGAGAACGCTCTTGCCCACATTGGGGCTCCCGACCAGGGCGATTTTCCTTTTTGTTGTTTCTGTGTTGGGAAAGGGAGGCTCTGCAGGAGAAGCCTTTTCCTGAAATTTTTCGTCCAGTTTGGCAGCCAAAGTCATAAAGACATCCTATGCTGGTTTTCACCTTATTATTGCGATTTTGTCTCAACAATAAAGAGATCTGCTCAAAAAGTCAATCACTAAAACCAAGTTGCATTCAAAAATAGAACGAGGCGACGAGGAAGAGACCACCGCAGGCGTACAACAAGTACGTTGAGGAGCCGACAGCGCAGTCAACAAAGTTATATGAATGAAGGCGAATTGCTATAAAGTCAACGAGTGACTACGGTGGAATAGTACAATAATGAGGAATGAGAAAGGGAAAATTAATTCGAGGCGGCGGGATGCGGTTTTTTTTCAGTCAGCCGTATCTTGATTTCGTTTAGTTGTCGTTTGAGCTCTTCGTATTCAGCCGTCTGGAAATTCTGGTTACTTCTCCTGTACTCTTGCATGGCCTTCCGCTTCTCCCTATACTCTTTTAACAGCTCGTTCATCTCACCCTGTCTTTGGGGAGGGGGCGCGGGCTGGGTCGAAGACTTGGCGGCGGGAGCATTTGGCCTCTCTGGCGAGGGAGTGGACCTCACTGCCTGAGATTCTATGGTGCGGCACTTCTCTTTGTAATCTTTGGGTACATCGTCTGGATCATTACAGTAGTGGATTCGCGAGTTTTCGTCCGTCCAAATGTATATTTTGGCTTCCAGAGGGGCGGAAAATGCCACCACGCATACAAGAACCAACGCTAACGCCACGTGGAAAGGCATGGTTTTACTCCTTCAGGCGAAGCCTGTTCATGGCCTGCTTTTAACTAGTTGTCCTCCGGAAGGTCTCCTCGCCACCCAGCAAGTGGGGGGAGAGGGAGTTCCCGGATTGACTCCAACCAGCATACACCATGAGATGGCTGGCTGCAATTGCTTCATACCCCTTATGATAAAACCTTTTGTCTGTCCGTTTAAGACTCTTTTCAGAGGGTCACCAAATAATTCCTGGCTACCGTCCCTTATGTTCGTATTTACTGAAGCATAAAGACCCAATAGGATACAGTGAAACAGACCAAAGTGATAGCCACAAGGGTCACAATCAGGGGCATAACGATGGCCATGCTTTGGACAAAGGGTAACGGACCTTGAAACCGGGACGCCGAAAGCCTTTCCTGGGGCCCCATGAGAACCAGCGAACGGGTGGTTTTTCTCAGGGGATCGATAATGGTGGAAGCGGCATCGGTATACATGTTAACCGGTGATATAAGTGAGACGATCCGCTGAATCCGGGCATTTTTGAGGATCATTTGGGGATCGTTTCCGGTCGTTTTGTCCAAGGGCGCCAGGCTATCGGCCAGGACACTTGCACCCAGGGCTACAAAAAAGGCCAGAAATATCCAGGCGGCGACAGAGGCCAGGGCTGAAGTGGCCACGCTGCGGAAGAGAATGGAAAAAAGAATGGAAAGCCCCAGCCAGAAAGAAATATAGAAGACGCTGATAATTAAATAGAATATCAGGCGCAATACTTCCTCTACTCCCGGTACAACTCCCACCATTCTGAGGGCTATACCCGCTATGACCAGAATAATAGATGTGAGCATAATGGCTATGGTGGCAACCCCGGCCAGAAATTTGCCGTTAATTATGGAATCTCGATAGATGGGCTGAGAAACCAGTTTGCTTAAGGTCCCGGCATTCTTCTCGCGATTGATTGAATCAAAACCCAGGATAATCCCGATGAGCGGGCCAAAGAGGGCCACAAATTGAGCCATGGAAAACAGAGCGCCCGGGGCATTGTACAACAAGAGAAAAACAAAGGTAGGTTTGGCCACCCCTTCCAATTCTTTTCTCAGGCTAATACCCGCCGTAAAGGCCGTGATGAGGCTGACCATGGCGATGAGCGCGAAGAGAATGATAAAACGATAACTGCTGAAATGATCGGCCAGTTCTTTCTTAAAAATGGGATAAATCCCCTGCACGACTAAGCCTCCAAGAAGTATTTCATATAGATTTCTTCCAGGGTGTACATTTCATGGTCAATACCGAGTTTTTCCTGCGCCAGCGTGCTGATAGGGCCCTGGGCCACCAGCTTGCCTTTGATCATAATCCCGACGCG
>CAYOYU010000346.1:2105-3644 GCA_964408265.1 uncultured Syntrophorhabdaceae bacterium | reverse complement strand
CGTTCTCGCTGCCTTTTCCCCCCGAAAAAATCGCTGAAGAGATCATTGAAAACATCATCAAAATCTTTGCGGAAACCGAAATCCACGAATGGACTTCCACCGTCGGCATTTCCGTAGCGCTGGTACCGGGAACGTTTGTCAGGATCTCCGAGCACCGAATAGGCCTCGTTGATCTCCTTGAAAAGTTCCTCGGCCTCCTTATTACCCGGATTTCTGTCAGGGTGATATTTCAGGGCAAGCTGCCTGTAGGCCCGCTTTATCTCCTCTTCGGAGGCTTCCCTGGAAACATTCAGTATGTCGTGGTAATCTCGCCTCATGGTGGCAGCAGCTTTCCTATTGCGCTTCGGGCTTCTTGGAGAGGATCACTCTAGAGGGCCGAATCAATCTTCCATTGAGCAGGTAACCCTTCTGGAACTCCGACAGGATCGTGCCGGGCTCCACATCTTCCCTTTCCTCCTGATAGAAAGCCTCGTGGAAGTTCGGGTCAAAGGCCTTACCCACTGCGTCGACAGTGGTAACGCCGGCCCTTTCGAGGGCTTTTCTAAACTCGTTGACAGTCAGCTTTACTCCTTCGGCGATGCCCTTTACATCTTCGGTCTTAGAGGCATGTTCCAGGGCCATTTCGAGGCTGTCAAGAACAGGCAGAAAATCCTTGATGAGGAGTTCGTTGCCGAATTTGAGGAGATCAGTCTTTTCTTTTTCCTTAATGCGTTTCAAATTCTCGAAATCAGCCTGCATATAAAGCATTTTATCCTGCAGTGCCTTGATGGTCTCGTCCTTTCCCGCAAGAGCCTTCTCGAGTTCTTCTATGGTCCCGTCTTTCTTCTTTTTTTTGTGGTGTTCCTCGTGGTGCTCCTCAGCCTCGGCTGCCTTTTTTGTCTGTTCTTTCTTTTCCTTCTCTTCCATATTGACCCTCTATACCAGATTCAGGATATCCGTCACCCTTCGGGCAGTATAATTGACTATGGGGATAATTCTCGAATAATTCATTCGCACGGGGCCGATCACCCCCAGTATGCCGTAACTCTTCTCGCCTATACGGTAGGTTGATGTTATGATGCTGATATCCCTCATCTCCCTCACATCGATCTCGGTACCGATAATGACATTCATACCGCCCTTCTTCAGGCACTTGTCGAGGAGAATGAGGAGTTTCTCTTTTCGCTCCAAGGCCCGAAAAAGCTCCTTCAGCTTTTCAAGGTCGGAAAACTCCGGCACATCAATCATCTTCGATGCGCCTTCAATGTATACCTCACGCCTGTCCTCCTCCTCCATGATCGTTTCCAGGGTATCTCTGATCTTGAGAATAAGGCGGCTATACTGCTCCTTGTCTTTCCTGATATCATCCATGATGCGGTCTTTGAGCGTGAAGAAAGGAATGCCCGCGAAATGTCTGTCCATATAGGCTTTCATGCTGCCCAGGGAATCAACGTCAAGGTCGTCTTCGGTACTTACAATCCTCGTGTGAACCATCCCCGACGAGGTGACGAAAACAACAAGGATCGTATTTGTCGAGAGTTTGACGAATTCGATCTCCTT
>CAYOYU010000346.1:0-2095 GCA_964408265.1 uncultured Syntrophorhabdaceae bacterium | reverse complement strand
CCTTGAAGAGCATGGTGTCTACTCTCGGCTCCACCGCGATACTTGTGAACTTCGATATCGACGCCAACACCTTCGAAGCATCCTCCATAACCTCTTCTACGTGAGAATACCTCGGCTTAATCAGACTGTCCAAAACCTGCAGTTCTCTCTTGGCGGGAAAACGGAGTGTGTCCAGACTGTTTACGTAGTAACGATACGCCTTGTATGTTGGAACCCGTCCTGCCACCACGTGGGGCTTGTAGAGAAACCCCAACTCCTCCAGGCTTGACATGACGTTCCGGATGGTGGCCGAACTCAATTTCTGCTTGAGGGAATCTGCAATAGCCTGGGAACTTATGGGCTCGGCGGAGTTGATATAGGTCTCCATTATCAGCGCCAACACCCTCTTTTCTCTATCCGTCAGGACTTCCATAGTTCACCCGCGGCTCTTTTTACCAGACTTTTTTAGAATAAGTTAATGGTAATGATTGCCTTTGTCAAGGATTAGACCAGGCGAAACCTCGGGGGTCTCGCCTGGTTCCGTGCATTAGTATACCGCGGAAGGCTCCGGTGATGCAAGTATGGCGTAAACCTTCTCTATTTGCCCATGGCCTTGTCGATGACGGCTATCCCTTTCTGCGATTCGTTTACTGAGCGGGTGAGCGATTCCCGTGCCAGTTCCGGATTATGGAACCCGTCAGAGTTTTCTGCGGTCCAATACTCCCAGAGAATATGGGCTCGAAGATGCTGATCCTGAGCTTCTTTCACAATCTCTGTCTTCAGGCCCACCTTTTTCGCCTCCGCGATCTTGCCTATGAGGTAAGAGAGCCAGAACTCTGCTTTCCGCAGTTTGCCCTTATTGTATGCCTTTATGGAGTCGATGGTGTATATCGCCTTCTCGGCAGTCCAATCCTTGTGGCATCTCAGGCAGGTTTCTTTCACCTGAACCCTCGGCGACACCGCGAAGTGGGACGTGAATGCTTTCTTGCCTTTGCCTGCCTTGAACTTGGGCATGTGACAGTCATCGCAGCCGACGCCCGCCTTCGAGTGCCTGGAGTTGTAGTGGGTTTCGCTCTCCGGATGCTGGGCCTTCCAGAGAAGACCGTCCGTCAGAGGGTGGCGCCAGTCAAGAAAGTTGACCTTGTTTACATAGTGGTCGTAGAGGCCGAGGACATCCTTGTACGGAAAATGGTTTGTCCTTCTGTCCGCCATGGTGACCGGTTGTCCCGTCTTCGTGTCCGTGCCCGGATTGCAGTTGTATTCAACGTGACACTGACCGCATTGGAGTTTCGTGTCGTACCGGTCGAGAAGGGCTATCTTTCGCGTATATCCTCTGGCGCCCATTTCGATAACCTTTATGCCTGTTCTTTTGGGGTCCTTGTGCCAGAGGGTATCCTGCTCGGGTCTGGTCAGGGCGTCTATCAGGGCGTCCCTCACGATTCTCGGTTTTGCTGAATGGGGGTCGTGGCAGTAAAAGCAATTGTTTCCCCTCTGGATTGACTTGACTATATCGGTCACCTTCGACGTTCGGGACCACTTTGCGCCGTTTACGGAGTCACCCAGATAGGCCCAATCCAGGATGTGGTCCTGCGATTTGCACTGAATGCAGACGGGGTTCGCTGCTGCTGCGCTCTGCGGGATGAGTGGTTTATGTTCCTTCACGTCCGGGAAGCGGTCTTCCAGCAAATTCCACACATTAGTAACGGGCTCAGCCGCCAGATAATACCAGTCGGATTTCGGCTGAAACCTCCCCCCATAAGCGCGATCCACGACCAGATGGTCTACCAGCATCCAGGGATGGCTCCTCGTCAGCGCGTGTTCCTTCGTAAATCCGTGGCCCATCATCAACTGGTCCCAGTAGGGGTTCGGAGCGCGATTGGTGAGTTGCGATTTTTCATCCCGACCGGGGCGATGGTAGGTCACTTTCATGGAGCTTGCATATTCTTCCTTATGGCATCCCCCGCAGGCTTCCCAAGAGGTATCAGTGGGCGGCCTCGTTTCAGGGGACGGGTTTGCCACATGGGCTTCGAGGTCTTTATGGCAGTAGGAACAGGCCACCTTCGTGTGCTTTCCGGTGGTATGGAGCTCTTTTACGGTCTCGTGGCAGTCGTAACAG
>CAYOYU010000345.1:0-3679 GCA_964408265.1 uncultured Syntrophorhabdaceae bacterium | reverse complement strand
CCCTATTTAAAGGCCTATCATTCGTTTCCTCCCGGGGGCGGGAACGCAAGTCCCGCCTTCCTCCTTGATTTCAACCTGTAGCTCTCTCCCTTGATGTTCACCGTGATGCTGTGGTGGAGTATTCTGTCAAGGACAGCGGCCGCGATAACGTTGTCCCCTAACACTTCGCCCCACTCGCTATACGTCTTGTTGGAGGTGAATATCGTGGAGCCTTTCTCGTACCTCCTGGAAACGAGTTGGAAGAAGAGGTGGGCGCCCTCCTTATCCATTGGCAGGTAACCTATCTCATCCACGATGAGCACCTTGTACTTACCGAAGGTTTTTAGTGCCCGGTCCAAGGCCCCTCTGTGGTTCGCTAGCCTGAGCTTGTCCACCATGAGGGCAGACGTGACGTAGTAGACGGAGAAACCGGCCTCGATGGCGGCCACGCCCAATCCAACGGCAAGGTGGGTCTTTCCAACCCCAGGCGGACCTAGGAAGACAACATTCTCCTCGTTGTGAACGAACCTGAGGGTCCGCAGGTCGTCGAAGACGGTCCTGTCGATGGACGGTTGGAACGCAAGATCGAAGTCGGCCAGGGTCTTTTTGACAGGGATGCCTGACAACCGCATCCGCGTGTCTATGGCAGACCCTCGCCTTGACCGCACTTCCTGGTCGAGCATCATGTCGATGACATCCACGACAGACAAGTCCTTTGCCACGGCCTGCTCGAGCTGGGAGTCAATGACTGCCTCCGCCGAGCACATCCGGAGTTTTACGAGGTTCTCGTGTATGCGTGTAAGCGTCAGGCAGTCGCTCATTTCGTTCCCTCCTGGCTTGCAAAGGAATCGTATACAGTCAGGTCGCGCTTCTGAACCTGCACACTGGATGGCATGCTGCCAGACAGGGACATTACCACTGCCGGACCGTCCCCAGCATGGCCTTCGATCCTTCGGATGTGCGCGTCCCTGTTCCGGTGCAGTATCGCCTTGTACAATCCCGTGAAGTGCTCTTTGATACGTATGCGTCGGTGCGAGCCAGCCACTATCTCATGGGCGCACACGGTCTCTCCACCAATCTCCACGCCCATCTTAGTGTCCTTGATGAGGAGCTTCGCTTCACGGCCAGCACACCTCCAAGGCACCGAGTACTTGTTGCCCCTGAACGACAGGAAGCAGTCATTGGATACCCTCCTGTGCTCGGTCAGGACTATCTGGTATGGCTGTTTATCATTGGTCCTTGTGAGGGCCTCCTGCTTCAGCCTGTCGAACGGAATCTCGTTTGTTGTGTCGTGCACCTTCGCGTTCACCTTGCAGCACCAAGCCAGCGCCTTTGCGTTCAGATCCTGGATGGACGAGTAATCCAATCCCATGAAGAAGTTGCCTCTGATGTACTGGCCGGTCCTCTCTATCTTGCCCTTGGTCTTGGCACCATGTAGGCCTGGCTTGCACAAGCGGGGCGTGAACCCGTAATACGTGAAGAAGTCCTTGAACAACGGGTTCCACACGGAATCGGACGACTTGAGCATCCGTTTCAGGACCACGTTCTTCGTGTTGTCGTACAGGATGGTCTCCGTGTACCCGCCGAAGTAGTTGAACGCATCGAGATGGCACTGGATGAACGTTGGCGTGGTCGCATCGGTTGTGAACGCCATGAAACGCGTCCGGGAGAAGCCCAGTATCATTGAGAAGCACCAGAGCTTCTTGTGCAAACCATCAACTTCGATAGGCCCGAAATCGAACCAGTCAACCTGAGATTGTATGCCTGGCTCGGTCTCATACCGCAACTCGGCCGCTATCGCCCTGTCCCGTTTCATGGGCCTCACGAACTCCTTGACGAGCGTGTACTTGCCCGTATATCCCATGGCCCCTATCTCCTCGAACAGCTTGGTCGCGGTAAGGGGCCAACGCTCCAGTCGTTCCTTTATGTAATCTTTGTAAGGGTCGAGGATGCTGGGCACCGACGCTCTGCTAGTGTACTCGGGCGGTTTGGAACACTCCATGTACTTCCTGGCAGTTCTCCAGCTCACGCCGTTCTCTCTTGCCACCTGACTGACGGATATTCCTTGTCGTTTCTTTTCTCGCATGACGGACCACTCCTCTTCGTGGAGCATAGCCCACCTCCAACGGTGCAACCGTTAGGGGGGTTGTGCACTTTTCGGCCGCCACTTTTGTGACATTTTCTACCGCCATTGACAGTATATAAGAAAAAGATTAAATAAGAACCCTCCATATGTATGAACGGTGATTTAGATGCCAGCACTAACCGCAGTCCTCCACAAAGAGGAGGATATGTATGTGGCCGATTGTCCTGAGGTGGGGACAGTAAGCCAAGGGCGAACCATAGAGGAAGCTATCGAGAACCTGAAAGAGGCTACAGAGCTCTATCTCGAGGAGTTCCCGATTGAGGGAGAAAGACATGCAGTTATAACGACCTTCGAGGTGAAGAAGGGAGTCATTTGTGCCAAGGCTTAGAAAGGTTCTGGTGAAACTGCTGTGAAGATTCTATGTAACAAATTCGGTTTTGAAATCAGTGGACGATCGGGAAGCCATGTACGTCTGTCGAAGATGACCCCAAACGGAAAAGTTGGAACAACCGTACCGATGCATAAGGAGCTGAAAATCGGAACCTTGAGGGGACTGCTGAGACTAGCCAAAGTGGATGTGGATGAATTTGCGGAACACATATGAGCACCCCAGCCGAACTCTTCGCAGCCCTTTTGGTTGCTTGGGGCTAACGCCCTCGCCTAACACGCGGCTATCTGGCTCCGCACCCTGCGGGTGCTCCGACCCAAATTCCGCCCTCGGCGGAACTTCGCATACCCGCCAGCCGTTGTCCGTAATTGGGCCACATGTCCTTAAATATCTCTATGAAGTATGCCGCTCGTTGAGGTGCTGCATATGAGGCAGAAAAGCAGGTGGATAGCCGAACACTTCGAGGAATTGGTTAACAAATACGGAGGGCTATATGTCGCGGTAATAGATGATCAGGTTGTGGCTGTAGGTACTGATGCAAAGGCAGTCGAGGACGAATCCATAGAGAAATACCCTAATGTAACCCCTTCTGTTTTAAAGGTGCCGAAAGAGGAAGAGATTGTATGTCTGTTATAGAATTCCCATACAGCAACTACAAAGAGCACAAGCTTCCAATAGTTCCCGTAAATGTGAAAGGCGAAAATAGCTGGCATGAGATATGGGTGTTTGTAGATTCTGGGGCCACATACACGATATTAAACGTTCAAGAAAGTAAGCGATTAAACATAGACCATAGGGCAGGTAAGAAGGTCTATGTAAAAGTGGGTGATGGAAGCTATATCTCAGTATTTCTATTCAGACTACCCGTTAAAATCGATGAAGTGGAGTTCGAGGCACAGATAGGTTTCTCAGAAGAGTTGGGCATAGGGTTTAACATCATGGGCAGGAAAGATTTCTTTGAGAAATTTACAATATGCTTCAGCGATAAGAGTGGTGTGATACAATTCAGATAGGGATGATCATTTAATGGGATTTACATCGAGCTCAACTCTCCGCTCGCTATCGCTCGCTTCGGTGTTAACGCACTCGGACAACAGCGGACATACGGCTACGCTTCGCTCCGCTCACGTAATCGGCCGCCTCACATCTCGCATGTCCACTCTGTTTCTATGACGTTTAAATCAGAGGGGTTATGAAGAATGCTTGAAAATCCCCCCATCTCCCGC
>CAYOYU010000344.1:1588-3683 GCA_964408265.1 uncultured Syntrophorhabdaceae bacterium | reverse complement strand
CTCGGCGCCGCATGACAGACTTTTCCGCCCCGTTTTAAACAGGGTTCGAGACCTTGTCTAAAGAGTTGAGATTGATTATAGAAAAGACACCGCGTGTTCTGGAGAATATTTCCGGCAATTGTTGCCCGATTCCTTATTGGAGGGGCTGCTATGGAGAGTGCGGCTTGAACAAGACCGGGATAGACTCGCCTGATCACCGGCGATTCTGAGAGTTCTCTTAAAGTTGTGCCGCCCCCGATTACCACATGATCCTTGTTTTCTTTAATCCCTGCCAACCCCTTCAATCGCCCCAAGCTCATCAAGAGCGGGGGTTCCACGAGACCTAGTTTCATCAGAGGGACTAGTTCTGTCCCGCCCGCTAGTACCCTCACCTTTCCTTTGAACTGGTGGAGCATCTCAAGTGCTTCATTCATTGTTGTGGGTTCAAGATAATCAAACTGTGGTAATCGCATTCCTACCTCCAGATGTCATTCGTTCCAAATCCAGATAACTGAGAACTGAGCCAGAAAAGACGCTCACTTGCAAATAGATCACAATAACCAGCCGCTGTGTATACTGTATACAATATAAGATTAACGTATATCGATTTTTTGCCCTTGTCAACAAAAAATCGTTCTGTTCGTACTGTCGAGAATCACTTTGAGTGGAAAACCGCACTAAAAAAAAGAGTGCAATATATTAATTACTTAGACGTACTAATTATCTCACTAGGTAACTGAATAATCATAACATCCTGTAATTAAATGCTATAAGCTTCATCTGCAAAGTATTCCTTATCCATAGATAAACAGATCCGGCATAATCCCTAAATCCAAAGGAAAGAATCCTCGGAAGACCGCTTGTAGCCGGTATTATCGTATGCTCTCTATCATTGCAAAACATATCCTGCGATGAGGTCTCCTACTTCCCTTGTTCCTAACCCCATCTTACCAGCGTCAAGAGATTTTATATTCTCTATCAAGGCCCGCTGAACAGCATTTTCAATAGACTGAGCCGCCTCTTTCTCCGCCAAGTAGTCGAGCATCATGGCACCGGCCAGTATGGCCGCGAGCGGATTGATGACATTCTTACCGGTATATTTTGGAGCAGAACCACCTATAGGTTCGAACATGGAGACTCCGGAGGGATTAATGTTGCCCCCGCACGATATTCCCATCCCTCCCTGGATCATGGCACCCAGGTCCGTTATGATGTCTCCGAACATATTGTCCGTGACGATTACGTCAAACCATTCAGGGTTCTTTATCATCCACATAGAAGTTGCATCGACGTGGGCATAGTCTGTTGTGATATCGGGATACTCTTTCGCAACTTCATAGAAAGCTCTCTCCCAGAGATTAAACGCATAGGTGAGAACGTTTGTTTTGCCACAAAGAGTCAGTTTCTTCCCTTGATTCCGTTCACGCGTGTACTCGAAGGCGAATCGGATACATCTTTCCACGCCCTTCCGTGTGTTAATGGATTCCTGGATGGCTACTTCATCAGGGGTACCTTTCTTGAGAACTCCTCCGGCCCCAGCGTAAAGGCCTTCAGAGTTTTCCCTTACGACTACAAAATCGATCTCCTTTGGTCCCTTGTTCTTGAGGGGTGTTTCAACACCTTCAAAAAGCTTTACCGGTCTTAGATTGATGTACTGGTCCAATTCGAATCTGGCCCTCAGGAGAATCTCTTTTTCGAGAATACCAGGTTTTACATCTGGGTGGCCTATCGCCCCAAGGTACAGAGCCCTATGGCCCTTTAATTCGCTCAACACGGCATCGGGCAGAGTCTCTCCTGTTTTGAGATACCGTTCACCACCCAAATCATAATAAGTGTAACTTAAACTAAACCCGAATTTCCTTGAAGCAGCTTCGATTACTTTTATTCCTTCTGCAATAACTTCGGGGCCCGTTCCATCCCCGGGAATGACTCCTATATTATGTTCTCTGGCCATCGTATCCTCCTTAAAATAGTTTACATGAATCAGCCACCTGCTCCTGATTGCTTGATTGCATCTAGAGCCTTTCCACCTATATCCTTTCTGTAGAACATGCCTTCAAATTCTATCTCTTTTACGGCATCGTATGCTTTGTTTATTGCCGAATCATAAGACTCA
>CAYOYU010000344.1:0-1578 GCA_964408265.1 uncultured Syntrophorhabdaceae bacterium | reverse complement strand
AATCGCTGTTACCCCGAGGACCCTTCCACCGGCGCTATAGAAATCTCTTCCCACCTTCTTGGTGCCGGAGTGGAAAACCATGACGTCTTTCTAGCCTTGCAGGGACTCAAGGCCTCGAATGAGTTTTCCCTTCTCTGGAGCATTCGGATAGCCCTTCGAGACGAGCACCACGCAAACCGATACACCGCTTTTCCAGTGGATATCTTCGATTTGCGCGAGTCTGCCCTCCACACATGCCATTATTACGGGCAGGATGTCACTTTCCATCTTAAACAGAATCGGCTGAGTCTCCGGATCACCCAAGCGTGCATTGAATTCAATGACATACGGTTTTTCATCGGACAGCATGAGACCGCCATAGAGTACGCCCCTGTAAACGACCCCTTCGTTAGATAGAGATTCTATCATCTTAGCCATGATAGAATCGTCTATATCCCGTTTCAGCTCTTCTGATATGAAAGGTATCGGTGCGTAAGCCCCCATGCCCCCGGTATTTGGACCCTGGTCCCCGTCCAGAAGATTCTTATGGTCCTGTGACGGGATTAGCGGAAGAATCGTCTTGCCGTCTGTGAAGGCTAGGTAAGATGCCTCAATACCCCTGAGAAAGCCTTCAATTACGACCCTCTTTCCCGCATCGCCGTGTATGTGATCGAGCATAAGGTTCTTGACAACTGCCCTACCCTCTGCGGCAGTCTGTATGACATATGCACCTTTTCCTGCGGCGAGCCCATCCGCCTTGACGACATAGGGGGGGTCAAGTTGCCTCAGATATTCATCCGCCCGGGAATATTCGGAGAAGACTTTGAAGGGAGCCGTGGGTATGTTGTTCTTCCACATCAATTCCTTTGCAAATACTTTGCTCGTCTCCAAAAGAGCACCCTCTTTTCGCGGCCCGAAAATCGGGATGTCCGTTTTCTCCTCGAAGGCATTCACTATGCCGGAAGCCAGGGGATTTTCTGGTCCCACCACGACAAGGTCAATCCGTTCGTTACGAGCGAATTTGATGACGGCATCGGAGTCATTTGCGTTAATATCTACGCAGTCGGCTATTTCCGAAATTCCTCCGTTGCCCGGCATGCAGTGAATCGAGCTAACTTGAGGTGATTGCGACAGCTTCCAGGCAAGGGCATGTTCCCTCCCGCCGCCTCCTAATATTAGAATCCTCATGATATCGATCCTTATGGTTTAGCTTGTGAAAGGTAGCTATGAATGGCCTTGTCATATTCGGACGTTAGAAGAAAAACTTTCCTTGCAAGGTAGAACCTTAAGTCTTCCGTCGTTTCTCCGTTGTTTTCCTTTAAATTGGCTATGACTTTGGAATAGTCATCCGGATCGACAACGACCGTGACAAACTTATAATTCTTTGCCGCCGCTCTAATCATGGATGGTCCCCCAATATCGATGTTCTCGATTGCCTCCTCAAAAGTGCACCCCTTGCTGATTACCTCTCTAAAGGGATAAAGGTTTACCACAATCATGTCGATATGTTTGATCCCCAATGACGTCATGGCTTCCTGATGCTGCTGATTATCTCTGATGTTCAGTATGCCCCCATACACCTTAGGATGCAGAGTTTTT
>CAYOYU010000343.1:0-3694 GCA_964408265.1 uncultured Syntrophorhabdaceae bacterium | reverse complement strand
ATCGAGGATCAGGGCAGAGAACTCGTTATTGATGAGAGGAGGGAAATCAAGATTACTGTCAACGGATGACTTCTCGGCGGGCGTCAACGCTTCGGTCACAACACTGACGGTATAGTTCAAATGGCCTGGATCGTCGAAGGGATAACAGGACGATGACTCCACATTACAGAGGCTCACGGCAACGGAATACTTCCCCGCAGGCAGGACTGTGTTTATGGGGGTATTGCCCTTAGAAAGAAGGGTACCATTATGATCATAAAGGGCGATGTAGAAGGCCTGGTTGCCGTAACCCCGGTCTCCCTGGAGAGTCGTCAAACCCTTCAGGTAGAGGGAATAGATATTGGAATCCATAGCAGAGCTGAAAGTCCCCGGAAGGGTCGTGTTACCGACGCTGTTCACCGCCTCCGCATCGACAGGGCAGTCGCTGCCGGAACAAGGCCTGATGTTGTAAACCATCATCAGGCTTGGAGGGAACAGGTATCCTCCGGCCTGCACCGTCTGGTCGAGATAGTAGTAATCATTCTCGTAGCCTCCCCACCCCATGTTAATGTGGATCTTCCTTCCTGTGGGGTCAGAACTGTAACCATCGGCAACGGTACTATGGCCGGGAAACTGCATCATCACCGGCCTCATGGCATTGATTTCCCCTCTGAGGGTTGTGAAGAAAAGGTCCACATCGCTATTATCGATGTAAGCGATGGTATTGGAATAACGGAAATGGCGGATGAAGCTGCCGGCAAGAAACGCCGACCCGGACTCCGTAAGCCCGAAACTGGTCTGGTTCACGATGCCTAAGTCTCTTAAGAGAAGTGCAACCTCATCGATTTGATATTCCGGGGTTCCGGACGTAACCGCATCAGGCATATTCTGCCAGTTAAAGGGTCTATAGAGGATTGTTTTAAGCTGCTGGCCGTTCCAGTCGTAGGACGATACGCCGCCTCCTGCCGCCGGGTAACCGTAGTACCTCATGATCTGGCCCAGGGCCACGTTGACGCACCCGGCCAGAACCTTTGCACCTCCTGCGTCAGGAAGAAACTTGTTGTAAGGCATATCCTGGTTCCATCGCGTCGACAGCAGGTATGTTTCAGGAGTGTAGGCCAAGGGGGTCCGGGCATTGCTTAAGTTAAGGAGAAAGTCCCAGCGCTCCTGATTCTCCGTCGCCCAAACACCCTGGGGAGTTCTGGCAATGGTGTTGAGCGCCCGCACATTGGCTTCGAGTTCCTTGATGAGAAAATCCTTGTACGCCGGGGGCAATCCGTCATAGGAACCGCTCAGTGAATAGGCTTTGATGGGTGTAAGACTCTTCGATGCGGAAACGAGCATGAAGCCACCGCCACCGAGTTCCATGAGGACAGCCACCGCCACTTTCGGTTGGGTCTGGTCAAGAGCATTGCTCTCAATCACGCGGGAGGAGCGGACCGCCTTGTCACTCCCGAGAAAGGCGAGAAAATTTTTCGCCACAGTGTCGTAATCGCTCGACGCACAGGCTTGGCCAGAGAGCAGAAGCAAGCCTATAGCCAGCAATAAAAAGAAGAAAGGTCTTTTTCGTTCCATTACCTCTCCCTCCTGCCGTCCGTCTATGGTTACCGGAGGCCGGCAAAGATTGCGGTCATGCCTCTGACCACATCCTGTTAAAACGATCCACAAGCAGTCTCATATTATCCTTCAATTCCGATTTACTTTGCAACCGAGGAGGCTAATTCCGGCTCATTCAATTCTGAAGGTCACTGAAAAGGTCTTCACCGCCTTCTCTTTGCCTTCCCACATCCGGTAGTAACGCATGGTGACTTCCACGGTCCCGGCCTTCAGCATCGCGAGACGCCACAGACCCATGGACGGAGCGCCAATAAGGTCCGACGCCGGTTTGGTGGACTCCGAGAGAAGCTTCACAGAGTCGCTGTCCATATCATCGAAGTGCCACCAGTAGCCGGTGGTTGCGTTTCCCTCAAGTTGCAGCGTAACCACGTCTCCCCTTTTCACATTCACGATCCTGCCGTTGTCATCCTTCGTCAGCGTGATCCCATCGGGAGTCTTCACGTCGTCTGCATATGCCCTGTGCTGAATAATCAGCGCTACCGCCAGCATCATGACCAGCCCCACAACAAATAATGTCAGCAGATTCTTTGTCCCTTCTTTCATCATGTTGTCACCCTTATTCCTATTACCTCCATGCGCCTCATCAGGTATCGTCAAAAACAGTCTCTCCTACCTTTCACATACCTCTTCAGAATGAACCGGAGGCCTCGAATACATGAGTCACAGGAAGGGCGGGAATGGTTCATTCATCAGTGCATGATAAACCAGCGGGCTTTGGCATGTCAACGGGCCTTGACAACACCTTTTAAGCTCTTCGGTAAACCAGATTCTTCCATCCGTCAACGTCTGTCGAATCTGCGGTGAGGGGTCCATCAAATTCTTCTTGGCAATAAAAATGGAAGGTGATACCGTTGTGTACAGGAGGAAGGCGGGGATTAAAGTCTATGAAAAGCAAGCAGTAAAGGGACACCATGTCCCATTCCGCGGTGCAGGAAAAAGGTCGGGGAGAGGATGAGGGGAACCGTTTCAACGCTTCCCCGACCAAGAGGATGGTCACATGAATCTCCGGACCGTGAACAGCGGATCAACAGAAGGTCTTCATTCCGGTACAGACGTGGCGAGACTGGTACCCATCTCGCCCAGCCAGATCCGGTACTGGGTAAAGACGGGCCTGGTACTCCCCGTGAAAGAGATCAAAGGTGTTCCTTTCTTCGATTTCAGGGGGATCGTGGCATTCAGGGCCCTTAAGGAACTGGAAGCCCAGGGCATGCCTCCCTCGAGAATTCGAAAATCCTTGATCCGCCTTAAACAACTTATGCCCCAGTCGACCCAGCCCCTATCCGAGGTGAGGGCAGGCATTTTCGGAAAGAGAATCGTATTCACAAAGGACAGCAACACTTTTACCGGCGATGGCCAGGGCCTTCTGAACTTCAGCCAGGCTTCCTCTCCTGCCGCCGCTGCTCCCTTCTGCCCAGGACCTCAGGAAGACCTGTTCTTCGATGCCCTCGAAGCGGAAGCTGATGCCCGGTGGGAGGATGCCATCACCGCCTACGAGGCCATCCTTGCCACAGATCCGCGGAACGCAGATGCACTGGCGAATATGGGTAACATCATGTGGCTCCTCGACCTTAAGGCAACTGCCGAGCAGTACTACAGAAAAGCCCTTGGAGCAGCCCCCGACCACCCCGAAGCAAACTGCAGCTTCGCCGACCTGCTCAGGACTCGCGGCGAATCGGAAATTGCCCTGCTCTTTTACAGGAAAGCCCTCACTGGAGACCCTGACTCCTCTGATGCCCATTACAAGGTTGCCCGTCTCCTCCACGAAACCGGCGACAGGATCAACGCCGCGAATCACGCCCGAAGATATCTTGAACTTGACCCACGGGGCGAATGGGCTGACCACGTGGAAGAATTGCTCTCCTCGCGCCCCTGAAGGCAAGACAGCAAAACACGCCCCCTTCCTGAAACAGCCTCCCCGGCAAACCGGTCTTGACGAAAGACCTCTCAGCCAACAGATTATCTATACTTCTGCAGGAAGGATAACTTCTGTTTACGCCGGAGAGGAGGCCCGCCATGAGACAATTGGAATTCCCGCAGCCATTCGAACATACTCATCCGTCTATCGGCCTGCCGCAGGATATCTACCGGGGCGGTCTCA